>MEDT01000071.1 GCA_001724175.1 Cytophagaceae bacterium SCN 52-12
TACCTATCACCTGGCCAGTGTGGTGGACGACCACCTGATGGAGATAAGCCACGTGATAAGAGGCGAAGAATGGCTGCCGTCCGCCCCGATCCATATTTTGCTGTACCGCTATTTAGGATGGGAAGCGTCCATGCCCCGTTTTGCCCATATTTCGCTGGTCCTTAATCCCGACGGCAACGGGAAGCTTTCCAAAAGGGATGCAAGTGTGGGAGATTTCCCGAGGATTCCAATATCCTGGACGGATCCCGTTACCGGACAGGTAGCGAAAGGCTTCAGGGAGGAGGGGTATCTGCCCGATGCGCTCGCCAATTTCCTGGCTTTCCTGGGATGGAACCCAGGGACCGAGCAGGAGATTTTTTCGATGGAAGATCTGATAGAAGCATTCAGCCTGGAACGGATGAACAAGGCGGGCGCCCGTTTCGATATTCAGAAGGCCAAATGGTACAACCAGCAGTACATCAGGATGATGCCTGACGAAAAGCTTGCGGATCTGGTCAGGCTGGAAGCGGAAAGCAAAGGGGTGGAATTCGACCCGCTGCTTATCCCGAAGCTCGTGCGCCTTTTTAAAGAGAGAATCACATTTGTAGGGGAAATATTGACGGAGTCGGCCGTGCTTCTCTCGAAACCGTCGGAATATGAGCCTGAAATAGCTTTCAAAAAGTGGACTGCAGAAGCGGTAAAAGGTATTGCTGCTTTCAGAGATGCTCTGTCTGCGTGGAATGGCAGAATTTCTGCTGACGAAGCGAAGGCGTTGCTGCATGATGTCCTCGATTCGCTTGGCATAAAGCCGGGAAAAGTAATGCAGGCCCTGAGGCTGGCCGTTACAGGGAAAGGCGCCGGGCCCGACCTGATGCTGATCATCGAGATCCTGGGAGCCGCAGAGGTAACGAGTCGTCTTGACAAGGCGGTCGAATCTTTGCAGGTAGTTGACTAGTCGTTTTAGCAATTGCTCTCTACCAGTCCGGCTGGTGACGTGTTTTCAGATGATTTATTTGATCATGTCACCCCTTCGGGGTTAATGTTTTGGTCATGTTGTCCTGTTTCTATTATCCTGCCAGCCTTTCAGGCTTTTCTGGTTGGTAATCCTGAAGCGGAGCCATGCGGGGGTGAAAGGATACTATAAGCCGGCAATCCCGAAGGGATGACATGACTATAGCAAAAACAGATGACCGTTGTTGGTGAAACCCCGAAGGGGTGACATCATGATGCTGGTACGCTTCTTGCAATGATCTGGTTAACACTAACCAAACCAGACCATGACTCAACAAGATGAAATAGCGCCCGAATTTCAGAATTATATGTCTACACTTTCCGTCATCCTGGAGAAAATGAGGATCAAAGGATGGGACTCGGAGTTTAAGTGGACAAGCGACGGCTTTACCATAGGCACTGGTAAATACTACCAACCCGATGAGCTGAAAATCATCAAAGTATTCCGGTTTGAAGGAGAATCGGATCCCGCCGATAACTCCATCCTGTATATTATCGAAGGTAATGACGGCCTTATAGGATATTCTCTCGATATGTACGGGGCCTACAGCAATCACGAAGATGAAGAAGGCTATAATGAATTCATCCGGAAAATTCCCGTTGCAGATCGTGACGACCAGTTGATAATAGAGTAGCAATTTTGTGGTGTTGTTGGGTATTTTCACACCCAACAACACCACAAATACAACAATGCCGGATCAGGAAGCGAGGACTACCTCTTCGAGGATCTGCTCCGTAAGAGGCTTGGTCCGGTAATATACATGGTCGAGAATGCTGGAGGCTTTCTGTTGGTCCTTCGATAAGGACGAGGTCGAAAGCATCACGATCTTGGTTCCCGACCTTAGCTCCGAGGGGAGCGCCTTATATCTTTCAAGAAAGTCGAAGCCGTTCATACCCGGCATGTTGATGTCCAGGAAGATGATATCAGGCTTTAGGAAATTCCTGCCCGGCTTGCCCGAAAAGTAGTTCAACGCCTTTTCTCCGCTTTCTGCGACAAGTATTTCAGGACTGAGACCGGTGTCATGGATAACGAGCTGATGAAGAAAATTATCATCAGGATCGTCGTCAATCAACATTATGCAACTCAAAGTAGCGTCGATGGACATGTAAATCAGCTGTCGGAAATTGGCTGTCAGCTATCAGCTGGCGCCTGCAATTTAATAGTTGGCCGGTTTAATATTAACGAGATCCGGGGCTAATCCTCGAAAAGCTCTCCGAACTTACCCAAAACGGATCCGCCCTCCTTGTTCGCATTCGGCCCGCGGCTCGAGAGCCTCTGGACAAGCTTGGAGATCGGCATCGACTGTATCCAGCATTTGCCTGTTCCCCTGATCGTGGCGAGAAACATTCCTTCTCCGCCGAAAATCATGGATTTAAGATTGCCCGACCGTTGGATGTCGAAGTTAAGCGAAGGCTCGAACGCGACTACGCAGCCGGTGTCAATCCTGAGCGTTTCGTTGTTGAGCTGACGTTCTATTACGACCCCGCCCGCATGGATGAAAGCAAGCCCGTCGCCTGTCAGCTTCTGGAGGATAAAACCTTCACCCCCGAAAAGCCCCGAGCCGAATTTTTTATTGAAATGAATTTTCATACTCGTGCCGAAAGCCGCGCAGAGAAATCCGTCTTTCTGGACTATCAATTCATTGCCGTAAATGCCGGCCAGGTTGACCGGTACTATCGTGCCGGGGTAGGGGGCAGCAAAGGCCACTTTACGCTTGCCGGTGCCGAGGTTGGTAAAATGGGTCATGAACAGCGATTCGCCGGTCAGAAGCCTGGTTCCGGCGCTGAACACCTTTCCGAGTATGCTCTGGTTCGCTTCCGAGCCGTCTCCGAGCTTCGTTTCAAACTGGATGCCGTCTTCCATAAAAAGCATGGCGCCGGCTTCGGCTATGACGGTTTCGCGGGGATCCAGCTCAATTTCGACAATCTGAATGTCGTCCCCGATGATCTGGTAGTCAATTTCGTGTGATCGCATAAAATCTATTCTTCTTCATCGAGTCCGCTTTCTAAAAAGTCAAACGGCGGCTCATCGTCGGAAGCCTCCGTTTGATCTTTCAGGCCCGGGATGTCCTCCCTGTCCCGCAGCTTTTTGTCTTCTACATTCCGGTTGAGGAATTCATTGATCTTATCCATATCGAAGGTAGAGGTGATCTCCCCGAATGAATTGATCTTGATATCAAAGCCTTCCAGCTCCCTGTGGACCTTCGGAAGCTCGTGCGTTTTTTTACCCGGCGTGTTACTTTTTCGCTTTGCCATAGACCGTTGTGTTTTAGACAGGCATTGATCGGGACCAGGAAAGACCGGCAGCACCTACCGCGTAGAGTAGTTGGGCGCTTCCTTCTGGATCATGATATCATGCGGGTGGCTTTCCTTTACGCCTGCCGTCGTTATTTTAATGAATTTGGCATCCTGCAGCTGTGTGATGTTCCCGGCGCCGCAGTAGCCCATGCCTGCTTTCAGGCCTCCGCTCATCTGGTACAGGATTTCGGCTACCTTCCCTTTAAACGGAACGCGGCCGACAATACCTTCAGGCACCAGCTTCTTGATATCGTCTTCGGCATCCTGGAAATAGCGGTCTTTCGATCCGTCTTCCATAGCTTCCAGCGATCCCATTCCACGGTAAACCTTGAACTTCCGTCCTTCGTAGATAACGATCTCACCCGGCGCCTCGTCGGTCCCGGCCAGCATCGATCCGATCATAACCGTATGTGCGCCGCCTGCGATAGCTTTTGTCACATCTCCGGAAAAACGGATGCCGCCGTCTGCGATCACCGGGATATCGCGGCCCTGCAGCGCTTCGGCTGCGGCGATCACCGCCGAAAGCTGGGGCACTCCTATACCTGCGATGATGCGGGTAGTACAAATGCTCCCGGGACCTACGCCCACTTTCACGGCGTCGGCGCCGGCTTCTGCAAGGGCAAGGGCCGCTTCACCGGTCGCTATATTTCCCGCGATAAGGTCAATAGCCGGAAAAGCCGACTTGATAGCCCTTACCGCGTCGATCACTCCTTTTGAATGCCCGTGGGCCGTGTCCAGGCTGATCACATCGACGCCTGCCCTGATCAGCGCATCGGCACGCTGCATCATATCGGGCGTGACGCCGAGCGCCGCCCCTACGCGCAACCGGCCGTATGCGTCTTTCGAGGCATTGGGGTGGGACTTCCTTTTCATGATGTCCCGGTAGGTGATGAGACCGGTAAGCCGGTAATTGCTGTCGACGATGGGCAGCTTTTCGATCTTGTATTCCTGGAGAATGGCTTCAGCCTCGTCGAGGGTAATGCCTTCCTGGGCGGTGACCAGGTTTTCGCGGGTCATGATTTCCTTCACCGGACGGCTGCCGTTCCGTTCGAAACGAAGATCGCGGTTGGTAAGGATCCCTATCAGCTTTCTGTTTTCGTCTACCACCGGGATGCCGCCTATCTTAAACTCACGCATGATATTGTGCGCATCGGAGAGCACCGCATTTGCCGGCAGCGTGATCGGGTCGAGTATCATCCCGCTTTCCGAACGCTTGACCTTCCTGACCTGCTCAGCCTGCTTTTCAAGCGTCATGTTTTTATGAATGACCCCGATCCCGCCTTCCTGGGCCATAGCGATGGCCAGCTCATATTCCGTTACGGTATCCATTGCAGCCGAAACGAAAGGAAGGTTGAGCTCTATATTCCTGGTAAGCCTGGTTTTGGTGCTGGTGTCGCGGGGCAGAACTTCCGAATAACCCGGAAGAAGAAGTACATCGTCGTAGGTAAGCGCCTCGAAAAGCACCTTGTTTGAGCTGGAAATCATAGCAAATAATCTGGTCGTTTATTTGCAAGGCAAATTTAGTACTAAAAATGAAATGGCGGTAGTGTCACGCGCACTTTCTTGATCTGTTTTTTGGTAGCCGCCTGGATTTTGAAGGTGAGGTCCTTGAAAACGACTTCTTCCCCATGCCGCGGCACGCGCGTGAAGAGCTCCAGGATCAGCCCGGCCAGCGTTTCGCTTTCTATGCGGAGGTCTGCAAAATAGTCCGTATCCAGGTCGAGCGCCCTGATCACGTCGTTGAGGAGGGCCTGCCCTTCGAAGATATAATTCCTGTCATCGAGCTGTACGAAATGGGCTTCATTTTCATCGTCATGCTCGTCGTTGATATCGCCGAATATTTCTTCGATGATATCTTCAAGCGTGATAAGCCCGCGGGTAGTGCCGTATTCATCTATCACGATCGCCATGTGCACCCTTCTTTCCTGAAATTCTTCGAGCAGGCTGTCGAGCCGCTTCGTTTCAGGGATAAGGTAGGCTTTCCTGATCAGTTTCTGCCACGCGAACTTCTCGTTTTGCTGAATATACGGCAGGAGGTCTTTGATATACAGTATACCTTCGATGTTATCCAGGTTATGACGATAGACCGGTATCCTGGAGTAGCCCGATTTGTTGACCATGTCCATCAGCTCGTGAAAATCGAGCTCGATGCTGAATGCCCTGATATTTGATTTGGACATCATAGCCTCGCGGGCGGTGGTTTTTCCCATTGCGGCCACTCCCAGCAGGAGCTCCTTTTCCTCCATCGCGTCGGCGTCTTCTTTATCAGGTACATCCGATGCGCTTTCCCGGCCCTCTTTTTTAGATATTCCCAGGAAAACCGCGATTTTCAAAAAGAAGCCTCCTATCGGGTTCAGAAAATCAAGAACGGCATTTATAACAGGAAGCGATTTCTCCGGTATAGCGGTGGCATAGTGGCCGGCATACCATCGGAGCACGGCGTCGGCGACCAGCCAGATGCTTACCACCGTAAGGAATGAATACAGCATGGTACGGCTGTCTTCCAGTCCGCTGATCAGCAGGTTGGCCGTGATGAGCCATGCGAGCAGCATACAGGTATGCTGGATCATGAGAAGGGCGAAGCGTCCCCGCCGGTCGGAGATACGGTCGGACGTCTTCTTCTCCCAGGGCATTTCAAGTGCGGCAGACGCAGAGAGGCTTGCCCGCAATGCGGAGCAGAAGAGCGCGACCGCCAGTAAAAGCAGGATCGAAATTATATCTGTCGCAGACCCCGGAATGACGAGCAGCAACGGGTTGATAGCAAGTATGTTGATTGTGCCGATCAGTCTCCGGGCCACCGTTCGGGGCTCGCTGTCTTCATGGTCCGGTATATCTTCCACGTAGCGTTTTATTAAGGTTTAAAAAGGTAAATCGTCATCGTCGTCCTGTGAGGCGATAGCAGGCGGTACAGCTGCTTCACGCGAGGGCGGCGCGGGTCTTTCGGAGCCTGAAGAAGCACCTGCCGGAGATCCTGCCTGGGAATTGGGCCCTCCGAGGAGGGTCATGCTGTTGCCCCTGATGCTTACCCGGCTTCTCGGCTGCCCGTCTTTGTCGGTCCAGTTCTCTGTCCGTAAACGCCCCTCTATATACACCTGGTTCCCCTTTTTCAGGTATTGTTCGGCGATCTGGGCCAGCCGGTCCCACAGCTCTATGCGGTGCCATTCGGTCTGATCGACTCTTTCGCCGTTTTTGTTGGTATAGGTTTCGGATGTGGCAATGTTGAAATTAGCCACCACCGACCCGTTTTCCAGGTGCCTCACTTCGGGATCGGCTCCCAGGTTTCCTATCAGTATTACTTTGTTGACGCCGGCCATTTTTCAGATGAATTACTAATGTTTGCTGTAAAAATCTTTTTCTTAGTTGAAAGTTGATAATTGAAAGTTGAAAGTTATCTTTTCCATTTTCAACTCTCCATTTTCAACTAGCTGGTAAAACCACGAATTATAAAGTTACAAAAAAATCCTTTAAGTAAATATTGACGGGAAGCGGCTTGGGCAGGTCTTTTATTTGTTCAGGCGTATACCATTGAAGCTCCTCGGGCAGCTTACGCAGCTCAGGGAGCTCCGAAACCCAGTAGGAGATAGAGAGGCGCTGATGGGTGAGAATATGTTTGAATGGCCCTGAACTGAGTTCGGGTCTGAGCCCGCTCAGCTCTTCGGGCAGGAAGCCGCTCCAGTCGCCTACCGATTCCGCTTCTACGGAATAGAAGTCATAGAGTCCTCTCCAGATGTCTTTATCTTTTCGCTCTTTCATGGCAATCCGGCCTTTTGCGGTAATGACCAGGTAGTGGATCGGGCGCTGCTTTATTTTGAGCTTCTTGATCTTAACGGGCAGCACGTTCTGCTTTTTATGATGATAAGCGTAGCAGGAGTCGTTTACAGGACAGACCTCGCATTTTGGCGATACCGGAACGCATTGCAGGGCGCCGAATTCCATAATAGCCTGGTTGAACAATGCGGCCTGGCCCGCCGGCATGGCTGCTGCGGCAGCTTCCCTGAAGATCTTTCTGGAAGCAGGCGAGCTGATGTCTTCGTAAATCCCGTAGTACCTGGCAAGTACGCGGAAAACGTTCCCGTCGACTACGGAGGCCTGCTCGTTGAAAGCGAAGGATGCAATGGCGGAGGCGGTGTAGTCGCCTATTCCTTTCAGCCTGAGAAGCTCCTGGTAGGAGCCGGGGAACCTCCCGCCATGCTCATCGCAGATGATCTTTGCGGTAGCATGCATATTGCGCGCCCGGGAGTAGTATCCGAGCCCCTGCCAGAGGTGCAGCACCTCTTTCTCGGAGGCTGCGGCCAGGCTCCGGACATCGGGGTATTGCGCAACGAATTTTTCATAGTAAGGATAACCCTGCGCTACCCTTGTCTGCTGCAGGATAATTTCCGACAGCCAGATTCTGTAAGGATCGCGGGTTTCTCTCCAGGGAAGCTTCCGATGGTATTGTTTGTACCACGCAACCAGTTTATGTCCAAAATTATCAGCGCGCACCCGTGTTCTTTAAAAAATGCATCCGCGGAAAGAAGCTTTCCCTTGCAGATCAGTGAAAAATGTTCAGCGGTTCGTCTTTTTAACTTAGTGAAAAAGATGTAACTTTGTGTTTTCAAATTTGCGCTTAAAAATAAGTATTCAGTAATAGTTTATCTAAAAAGTTAGTATAAAGTGACTAAAGCAGAAGTAATAGCTCAGATATCGGAGAAAACCGGTGTTGAGAAGGTTGATGTACAGCAGACACTTGAATCGTTTTTCACAGTAGTTAAAGATACTCTTGCTGCCGGTGAAAATATTTATGTTCGTGGTTTCGGAAGTTTCAGCACCAAGAAGCGGGCCAGGAAGGTAGCCAGGAACATTTCTTTGAGGAGTACAATTATTATCGATGAGCACTTCGTGCCGAGCTTCAAGCCTGCAAAAGTGTTTGTCGAGCAGGTTAAGGAAAGCGAGGAATTAAAGGCCCAGCTATAGGACTGCTGCACAGCTGTTCAGAAATCCAGTAGGATATATTTTCATTAAATGAACAAAGCCACTCTTTTAGTCGTGATACTTTCCATCGGTTTGGTGGGGCTGCTGTACAGCCTGCCGAAGGGAGTGGTGAGTAGTCAGGCTAAGGAGGCATCCGCGGAGCGGATTGATGAGAATAAGGATTCCGTATCGGTTTCTGCCGAAACCGGGGAGATGAGTGAGCATGGTCCCAGGCCGCTGTTGCCTGAGCAGGCTAAAGAAATTGCAGATTTGAAGAAAGGTCTGGCCGCAGGCCCCGATGCCGGAGTACTTGCGGCCATTTCTGATGCTTTTTTTAAGTTCCAGAAGTTTGACAGCTCAGCGGTGTATGCCGGTAAAGCAGCAGAGCTGCAGCCTACGGCTCCTAATTATCTGAGGGCCGGGGACAGGTACTACGAAGCTTATACTTTTGCAGTAGGAGGTGATAAAGCAGGCCCGCTGGGTGTTAAAACCCGTGAATTTTACCAGAAGGCGCTGGATCTGAATCCGAACTATACACTGGCCAAAGCCAACATGGCCATGACCTATGTGAATACCGACAACCCTATGCAGGGTATCATGATGCTCAGGGAAATCCTGGAGGAGGATCCGACAAATGAAATAGCCCTGTTCAATATGGGTGTTCTTTCGATGCGGTCTAACCAGTACAACAGGGCAGTGCAGCGATTCAGCCAGATTGTCACTAACAACCCGGGCAATATCAAGGCGAAATTCTACCTGGCGCTGAGCCTCCTGGAAACCGGGAAGCAGGATGAAGCGCGGAAATTGCTGGAAGAAGTAAAGGATAAGGAAAAAGACCCGATGATCCAGAAGGCGATAGCCGAGCTGGAAGAAAGATTATAAGGCGTTTCGGCTACCGGAGAGCCTGAAAGGAGAATAACAGGAATTGAGTTATAAATAATTATTAAACGTATTAAAATTATGCCTTGCGGTAAAAAAAGAAAACGTCACAAAATTGCTACGCACAAGAGGAAAAAACGCCTTAGAAAAAACAGACATAAGAAGAAGTAATTTTCTTCTTATGTTACTTTTATCAGTCGCTGACGTTCCGCCCACGCTGTCAATTAGACAGCGTTAGGCCCGGTTTCGCCTTGTGCTGGTATTAGCCTGTATATTTTCCTTTCAACACCATGTACTTGGCTAGCATTGAGTAACGAACTAGTAATCAACTCTACTGAAAAGGGAGAGCGTATCGCCCTTTTGCAGAATAAGAGGCTTCTTGAATATCATGTAGAATCGTCCAACCAGAGCTTTACTGTCGGGGATATATACCTGGGCACCGTAAAAAAGCTGGTTGCAGGATTGAATGCCGCTTTCGTAGACGTAGGCTACGAAAAGGATGCTTTTTTGCATTACCTGGATCTGGGTCCCAAGATCAATTCGCTGAATCAATATACGAAAGATGTTATAGCCAAGCGCGTTAGCACCGGGAGCCTCAAGGATGTAAAGATCGAGGCGGATATTGACAAGCAGGGCAAGATAGACAAGGTATTGACCAAAGGGCAGCCCATTCTGGTACAGATCGTCAAAGAGCCCATTTCAACCAAAGGACCACGGCTGTCCTGCGATATTTCCATTGCAGGCCGGTATATCGTTCTGGTGCCTTTCGGTGAGTCGGTCAATCTTTCCAAGAAAATTACCGAACGACAGGAACGCCAGCGACTCCAGCGCCTGATGTCCTCCATAAAGCCCCCCAATTTCGGCGTTATTGTACGTACAGTCGCCCAGGGCAGGGATGTGGAGGAGCTGGACAGGGATCTGAAAAATTGTCTTGAAAAGTGGGAGAACGGGATGAAGCTGCTGAGAGAAGCCCGGCCAAGGGAGCGCGTCATCGGCGAAATGAACCGTACCTCTTCTATTTTAAGGGACATGCTGAACGAATCTTTTGACAGCATCACGGTAGATTCGAAGGAGGTTTACGAAGATACAAAATCGTTTATCCGCACGATAGCTCCCGACAAGGAGAATATCGTCAAGCTGTATTCGGGTAAAACCAAAATTTTTGAGCAGTTCGGACTCGAAAAGCAGATCAAGTCTCTTTTCGGGCGCTCGGTAAGCCTGCCCGGCGGCGGGTACCTGATCGTCGAGCATACCGAAGCCCTCCATGTAATCGACGTCAATAGCGGGAATAAATCCAATTCGGAAGAAGACCAGGAAGCCACTGCGCTTAGTGTAAACATAGAGGCGGCCAAAGAGATAGCCCGCCAGCTAAGGCTGCGGGATATGGGGGGAATTATCGTTGTCGACTTCATAGATATGAAGAAGGCCGATAACCGGAAAACCGTGTATGAGATGATGCGTGAGGTGATGAGAACGGAGCGCTCCAAGTATACGATCCTTCCTTTGTCCAAATTCGGCCTCATGCAGATCACGAGGCAGCGGGTAAGGCCGGAACTGAATATAGTCACCAGGGAAACCTGCCCGACCTGCAATGGGACCGGCAATATCCAGGCGAGCATCCTGGTGGCCGATTCCATCGAGAGCCACCTTGACTATATACTCACCAAGCAGAACGAAAGGGAGATCAGCATCGTTTTACATCCTTATTTATACGCTTACTTTACCAAAGGGATCCTTTCCAGGCAGGTAAGGTGGTTCCTGAAGTATAAGACCTGGGTGAAGCTTATCGCCGACAGCTCCATTGGTGTTACGGAATTTAAATTTCATAACCGCTTCGGAGAGGAAATGGAACTGGTCGGCTGAGCCGCTTCTGTGTAAAGGCAGTCAGCGGTTTTTCCATACAGGGCTCCTTTTTTCTTTGAACGCGGCAATTCCTTCTGCGGCATCTTCCGATTGCAGAAGGAATTCCAGTTTTTCCCGGAGGGTGCGGTAATCCGGGCCCGAAGGTTGCCCGGAGAGCGCCCGGAAGGCTTCGATGCCTTTCGAAATAGCCAGCGGCGCATTCCCGGATATAGCCCGGGCAAGATCCGTCACTTCGTTTTCAATTATTTCTTTACGGGCGACAAAGCTGATCAACCCCATTGCCAGCGCTTCTCCGGCGGTATAGGTCCTGGCTGTTATACACATTTCGAGTATTTTCCGGGCCGGCAATATGGCCTTAAGCGATGCCATCACCTGCATGGGCCACAAGCCCCTTTTGACTTCCGGCAAGGAGAATACGGCCTCCGGAACTGCATAAGCGAGCGTGACACCGGCCAGCACCAGGAAACCGCCGGCATACACAGGGCCTTCGACCTGGGCTATCGAGGGCTTGTTAAGCGCTGCGAATGCCTCTCCGAGATTGACCGGGCAAAGGGGAGCGGGAATCGCACGGATGTTCTCCTTTCCTTCATCCAGAAAGGATGTAAGGTCCGCCCCGGCACAGAATACCGGTCCGGCGGCTTTGATCACTATGCAGCGTATCGTTTCCTCCCGGCCGGCATACCCTAGGGCGAAAGCGATTTCTTCGGCCATCGGCTCGTGAAAAGCGTTTCGCTTCTCCGGCCTGTTCAGCGTAATGGTGAAAACGTGTCCGCTCCGGCTTGTTTTCAGGTAGCGGAACCCGGCATCAGGCAGCGTCCGGAGCTGTTCCGGGGTATAGAAGGGCTGGTTCATGCGTCAGCGGTTTTTATTGAAGCGTAAACGGAGCTATCGTTTCCGTGAATATCTGCCCGGCCTTCAGAAGGGCTTTCTCATCGATCGTACATGCAATGTCTTTTTCCCGCGCAAAAGCCGCCAGGTTTTCCGTCGCCAGGTTTCCGACCAGGGCATCCTGTGCAAAAGGGCAGCCGCCAAATCCTGAAACAGTGCCGTCAAAGCGCCTGCATCCGCTGTCATAGGCGGCGGCAACCTTTTCGCGCCACCCGTTTGGAGCGGAGTGAAAATGGGCACCGATCTGAAATCCGGCGCTGCCGCTGTCTTTCAGATGGCCGAATACGGAAGCGATATCGGAGGCACTGGCAAGCCCGACGGTATCGGCCAGAGAAAAGATCCTGATGCCCAGATCGCTCAGCCTTTCAATCCAGGCACCCGCCATATCGGGGCGCCAGGCATCGCCGTAAGGGTTGCCGAAGGCCATAGAGATGTAAATAACGAGCTCCTTCCCGGAGCTGATGCACAATTTCCGGATAGCTTTTACCCTCTCCAGGGACTCGGGAATGGTACAGTTGGCGTTCCTGATCTGAAAGGTTTCGGATATCGAAAAGGGATATCCCAGGTAAGTTACTTTTTGCTGGCGGCATGCGGATTCGGCTCCCGCCGCATTTGCCACGATAACAAGCAGCTTTGAAGCGCTTCGACCGGTGTCGATCATTTCCAGCAGCCGGCCGGTATCGCTGACCTGCGGTACGGCGCGAGGGGAGACAAAGCTGCCCATGTCGATGGTGTCGAAACCTACTTCCAGCAGTGCCTGGATATAGGCTGCTTTTGTTTCGGTAGGGATAAAGGAATGCAGGCCCTGCCATGCGTCTCTCGGACATTCTACAAGCTTCAGGATGTCTTCGCGCTTGTCCGGCATAGCTTCAGGTTTGAAAGCGAGCTGTAAAAAAAGGCCGCCCGGCAGTTTCCGGAAAGCCGGCCGCCGCGTAGCACTGCATCGGACCAATATAAGCAAAAGGAACAGGAAGTCAAAACCCAGGCTAAGCAGGCCGTGAAGGCTAGATCAGGCGAATGCCGAGCGTTATCTGCCAGGACTTCAGCTTCTGCTTAACGGTTGTTGTGTTGTCTCCTGTATTGATCTGGAAGGAATTCAGGTTAGAGATGGTGCCTTCCCGCCTGACGTCGAGGCTCAGGCCGAAAATATCGAGCCCGGCACCCAGCTGATAGCCGAAGATTGCCTCCGACATTGCCTGGGGAGCCGTTGTGTAATACCTGATGGCATCGCGGATATTCTGATTGTCGCCTATCCTGAATGAAGCTACCGGCCCTGCATTCACACGGAAAGGGCCGCCTTTCAGCCCGAACAGCAACGGTACGTCAATGCTGCTGAATTTATATTCTATTTGTTTTACTACAGGCGTGTTGCCGTCGTTACGCTGGATGTCGAAACGCCCTCCCTTGGTGGAAACAAGAAATTCCGGCTGTACATAAAAGCCGGACCCGAAACGCATGTATATACCGCCCGACCAGCCGGTTTTGCTGTCGAAGCTCCCCTGGAGATTATCTCTAACAACCTGTCCGTCGTAATTCAGGTAAGGGTTCCCCTGGGCGTCATAGCGGGTAGTGAGAAAGTTTCCCATCGATAATTGAGATAGGTTGACGCCTCCTTTGATCCCCATAGAGAATTTTTTACCCTGCGCGTTTGCTGCATTCACCGCCAGGGCCAGGACAAAAACGAAAGCAACGATGAAGTTTCTTTTCATTGAAATGAGTGTATTGCGTTGTTTGTAAAGCTGCTTGTTGCGAAGTTGCCTGCCGGGAAGCTTTCCACGCTCCGGCAGCCCGTAGCCGGATGAATAACGATCTGACTGACTGTTAATACATAACCAGGTCAAATTTTTTTTAAATCCGCCGTACTTTCCCCCGGTTGATTATCTTGCGAAACAATCGTGCCAGCGGATGCGCCGGGCGCATGATCCGGCGCAGCCGGCGGAATGTCTCAATAGAATTGCGTAAAATGTCAAAGCAGAGAACGGTATTTGTTTGCCAGGAATGCGGGCATAGTTCGGCCAAATGGCTGGGCAGGTGCCCTTCGTGCCATGCCTGGAATTCACTGGTAGAGGAGATTTCCGGGCCGGCGGAAGAGAGAACGAGGCAGGTGTGGAAATCTGTGGCTGTTTCGGGGAAGCCTAAGCCCATCCCGTCCATCGTATATGAAAAAGAACCCCGCCTGGTTACCGGAGACCTGGAGCTGGACAGGGTTTTGGGAGGCGGGATCGTGCCGGGGTCGCTGATCCTGATCGGGGGCGAGCCGGGTATCGGCAAGTCGACATTGATGCTTCAGGTAGCGATGGCCCTGAAAGACCACCGGGTGCTGTATGTTTCGGGCGAGGAATCGGAAAGCCAGATCAAGCTCAGGGCGGAAAGGATGGCCGGAACGGGGGAAAACTGCTTTGTCCTGGCCGAGACATTTACCGACAGCATTTTCCGGCATTCGGAAGATCTCCAGCCGCACCTGATGATAGTGGATTCCGTACAGACGCTTCAATCGCCGTCGCTGGAGTCCTCGCCGGGCAGCATAGCGCAGGTACGACAGTCGGCGTCGGAGCTGATGAAATATGCGAAGGAGACCGGTATCCCGGTTTTCCTGATAGGTCATATTACAAAAGACGGCTCTATTGCCGGCCCCAAGACCCTTGAGCATATGGTCGATACGGTCATCCAGTTTGAAGGAGACCGGCATACGACCTACCGGATACTGAGGACCAGCAAAAACCGGTTCGGCAATACTTCCGAGCTGGGTATCTACGAAATGCAGTCTTCAGGGCTGCGCCAGGTCAACAATCCTTCCGAGCTGCTCATACCACAGCGCGAAGGACCGGTGAGCGGGGTGGTGATCGGGTCGGTGCTGGAAGGAAACAGGCCTTTGAAAATAGAGATCCAGTCGCTGGTAAGCGTGGCAACCTACGGGACGCCGCAGAGGACCAGCAACGGGTATGATACCAGGCGGCTCCAGATGCTTCTGGCGGTGCTTGAAAAGAGATGCGGCTATAAATTTGCCGTGCAGGACGTGTTCCTGAATGTTGCAGGCGGAATGCGCGTGGAGGATCCGGCCATAGACCTGGCGGTAGCGGTTTCACTGTACTCTTCTTATGAGGATATTCCCGTGCCTATGGATGCGTGCTTTGTAGGCGAGGTAGGCCTTGGCGGAGAAATCAGGGCGGTCAACCGGATAGAGGCCAGGATCAACGAGGCGGCGAAGCTGGGCTTTAAAAGGATATACCTGTCGCGGTATAATCTGAAGAACGGAGTAGAAAAAAATGCAAAGGGGCTGGAAATCAGGGCCGTCGGATCTCTGAGCGACCTGTTTACGCTGATAGAGAGCAATGACTGAGGGGGAGCCGGCTAGCCGGGGTGCTCCCTGTACCATTTCAGCTTTTGCCTGTGCAGCCGGAAGCTGGTCAGGAAGCGGACATGCGCTTTCAGTATTTTGAGTTTGTGAGAAGAGTCCCGCATTGCAACGGAATGCCGGAAATAGGTCCATGAAGCATTACCCGGGAGCGGGTTGAGGCGGTACCAGGTATCCCGTAGCTCTTCGATACCCACATTTTGACCTGCCGCCGGAAATTCCGGCTTCCAGTCATATCCCAGCTCCCGCAGGATGCCGAGGCCGCGGCCCAGCAGTTTCCTGATACCTTTTTCCGTAGCGATCCTGTCTACCAGGTCCCAATCTGTGCGCAGGCCGTAGCGATCCATATAGGCTTTCAGGTCAATGACATACCTGAGGCGGTTCCAGTCTTCCTTGCCGCCGTGGTTGACAATCATCATCAGGAACTGGTATTCATTGGAGAAGACCGGAATATGATGGTTCAGAAATTCCATATGAGCGCCGTAGCGGCCGGAATCCGCAGGTCCGAAGTCAAAGCACAGACGCGGATAGGCGATTCTCCAGTGTACCTCCACGATCGATTTTGTATAACCCGATTCATCCGCGCCGGTAAGCGGGATGTGGTAGTCAGAATCGAGAAAGTCCGAGGCCGTCGGCTCAGGAGAGCTGAGAAGCGCTTCGTGGAACGGATGGGTTGTATAGCCGGTTGCTTTCAGCGCATCAATAAGCGGAATAAGGTGCTCTCTCGATACGAAAAGGTCGATATCGCCCGGTGCGCGCATTTTGACGTCGTCAAAAAGCCACTGGGACCATACTACCCCTTTGTAGAAATGTAACGGGATGCCCAGGCCGGATGCCAGGCTGTTGACTTTAAGGGTCTCGCCGGCCTGCATGAGGCTGGAGAACGTATTGCTCCGGAGGGCGCTCTCCAGCTTTTCCCGGACTTCCGCGGTAAAGCCGTCCGTGTCAATTTTATCAAATGCGTAATTCAGAAAACGGTTCCCCAGGACGATCCGGGCTATTTCGCCGCTGTTCAGGCCGGCAGAGCCCGCAGCGGTCTGACCGGAAAAGCAAGCCGAGATGAGATAATCCAGTTCCGGTGAAATACCTGGTTTCATGCTGGGAGCGACAGAGGGATAACTGGGGGCTATAACAAGCTTTTAGATGATGGAAGGCAGTCTTGTATCCAGGCTTCCAGTGCCCTGAACCCATCGGGCCGCCTGATCAGGATCGCTTTCGATGCGGAGGCGCAGGAAATGCTTTGCTTAAAAAGCTGCTGCAGAACAAGGGGGCTTAAAAGCTGGTTGGGCAGCGGGAAGTGCCGGAGTGTTTCCATCGGAAGCTCCGACGGGCTCATGATGCGGAAAGCCGGGAGGTGTTCATCGTTGTGAATGAAATACATCCGGGCCAGAGGAACGGCTTCCGGCGTGAAATTGTCGCGCGGCGCTAACGAAAATTTATTGATCCCTTCCGATACAGGGCTCAGCTCATCTGTGTGATAGCCCAGGCCGACGACACTCTTTTCCCAGATCTTGAGCTGGGGATAAGCCGGCGACACCAGGGGTCGCTTATGCTCGTCAAAGGTAATAGCCGTCAGATCGTCGCTGAGCAAAGGGCAGCCGGCCTTGACGAAACCGGCGCTGGTAGTAGACTTGCCTGCACCCGGCGCTCCCATAAACAGCCAGGCGGCACCACCGACCCTGACGGCGCTGGCATGCAGCAGAAAATGATCCCTTTGGAAAAGAATAAGGCCGATCGCTTCGGAAACAGTAAAAAGGCTCAGCAAGTCGGCTTCGTCCGTAAAGCTGTCAACCTCGAGGAATCTCCCTTCAAAGGCTCTGAAGGTAGCAACACCTTCCCAATGCAGCCATAGCGAGCCGTCGTCACCGGTTGCAGTCTGCGCCATTATACCCCTGCGATGAATATTCGTAGCTTCCAGGGGCGGCGGAGCGAGTTTTTTTTTTACTACTGCAAAATCCGGTTCGCCGCCTACCGAAGCGCAGCATTCCGGCAAGGGTATTTCAGAGGAAAAATTCAAACAATAAGCACTGTACTCGTACATCGGCGATCCTTGGTTAGTCCCAAACCCAGAGAGGCTGGTAATAGGCGGGTAGGTCGCCTATGATAGTTTTTCCCTGCTTTTCTATCCAGGCATGGAATTGGAATCCCGCAACCGGGTCTTTATTGACTCCTATATGCATTTTGACCCCGTCCGAACCGCTTAGCAGGTATCTTACGGCAAGGGCCTGCGGGAGACACAGCAGTGTCATCGGCAATACCCGCGCCGCGCTTTCCACCGACCATTTAATGCCGGGAATTTCAGCGTCGGGGACAGGCTTCCGGGGGAAGCTTTCGCTTAGCTTAAGGTACCATTTTCTGAAGGTCGAAAAAGGCAGCAGCTTCAGGGCTATCCCGATCAGGAGGAGAAGCGCAGCAGCCTCCAGCCAGCGCATTTTTTGCCTGGCCGTAAGCTTATTCCACCTGGATATACCTTTTGACAGCCTCATATCCGCAAAGCGCTAGGAGGATACCTCGATCAGCCCGTTTTCTTTCAGGTTGGTCATAAGCGCCTGCAGATCGTCCATACACGTACCTTCGTCTACGTCGTACTCGACCATGACCTCTCCGCAGAGATCGGCCAGGCTGACCGGCCCTTTTTTCTGAATCAGCGACCATACGAATCCGCCTACTCCTTCCAGGCCGAAGTATTTTCCGGCTTCGTAGTCCAGTATAACGGTTTCGCCCGCGACGTCAGACGCGACTAACCGGGGAGATAGCTGGTATTTAATGTTTTCAGGGCTGCTCATAGCGAAATGTTCCATTGATGTGAATCCGGAACTGCTAAGATATAACAAATTCCCGTTCGGGCCACCCGCCATCCTGGCGAAAGCGCTCAGGACAACCCTATTTGGTCTGCGCTACCTTAGTCTCCGGTATCAGGTCTTTCCCTGTTTTGGCAATACTGCGATGGTATTCTGACAATGATACCAGGAATTCTTCATCTCCCCATGTGCTGGAACGCTCGGGAGAATTGAAAAGCTCTTTCACGGCCACAATTTTGTAGACATACTTCGATGTCTCATTGTTAAGCCGGAGCTGGTAGAAATCATTCTTTTTCTGAAGTCCCATCTGCTTGATGAGTTTGCCCGGGCCCGAATTATAGGCGGCTGCAGCCAGCGTCCAGTTGCCAAGCTCTCCATACAGCCATTTGAGATATTTAGCTGCTGCATGGGTGGATTTGACAAGGTCTTTTCTTTCATCGACGATATCGTCTACCCTTAGCCCGAGCGCCATCGCTGTCTGGGGCATCAGCTGCCAGTAGCCTACGGCTCCGCGCGGCGAAATGGCGAATGAGGTAAAGTTACTCTCTACCAGCGGGATATACTTCAGGTCTGATGGCAGATTGTACTGTTTGAGAATTTTAGAAATCACTTTCAGGTCGACGCTTACCTGCTTTTTGTACTGGCTGTACGTCGGGTGGCTGAAGTGTTTTACAGCATTGTGATAACGTCGGGCGACATGAGATTCTTTCAGGGGGAGCTGGTCGCCGCAGAAGTCTATTTCGAGCATCGAAGTGTCGATGGCCGGCTTTTCTGTTGTAGATACCGCACCTTTTCCGGGGGTGTCTTCAGAAACTTCACTCATCCCGTTGATTAAGTGAAGGGTCTTTTTGCTAATATGTCCGGTAAAAACAAAGGACAGCAAGATCAAAACTACATACCGTAACATTCATTTTAATTTCGTGAAACATAAATTTCCGGATGGCAAAGATAATAAAATATAAATTATCTCATTGGTGTTGCCTGTAAATAACTGTAAATTAACGCAATTAGTATTTGAAACTTGAATTTAATTTATTTAACGGTATCAGTCGGGCGCATGAAACGTCATGGGTGAGGTATGAGGCGTAAGGCTCCGGTCCGGAAAAAAGGAGGATATCAGCCGGAAACTTTCAGGGGTGTATTAACGGTTTTAGCTGGAAGTTGAAAAAGTAATAGATAGTTTTGCGCCTTCATCCTGACAAATAATCATGACAGAAGATCGCATCCATAGAAACGATTTAAGGAGCAGAATTATTTCAAGAGAGGAGGCCGCGTCCAGGATTAAGGACGGCATGGTAATTGCTACCAGCGGGTTTACCAAAGCGGGCGACAGCAAGGAGGTACTTCCGGCTCTTGCGGAACGTGCGATCACCGACCCGTTAAAGATTACGCTGATGACAGGCGCTTCGCTCGGCCATGGCACAGACGGAAAGCTCGCCGAAGCAGGAGCGCTTTCGGTAAGGCTGCCCTTCCAGGTCGACCCGATCCTGCGGAGAAAAATAAATGAAGGAGAGGTGCTTTTCATCGATCAGCATCTCAGTGAAACGGCCGAATGTATCAAGACCGGTCATTTTCCGCCGATCGATTACGCCATTATCGAGGCGGCGCAGATCCTGGCAGACGGTAGCATCGTGCCTACTACATCGGTCGGCAATTCGGCGGTTTTCTGCCAGCTGGCGCGGAAAATCATCGTAGAGGTGAATACATCCGTACCCCTTTCGGTCGTAGGGATCCACGACATTTTTTCGGCAGGAACCTACCCGAACCGGACGGTGATCCCGATTTTGTCGCCCGACAGCCGGATAGGCAGGCCGTCTATAGCGGTTGACCCCGACAAGATCGAGGGGATTGTCTGGACAGACATACCGGACAGTCCTGCAGATACCGCTTCCGACGACGACGCTACCCGCAATATAGCCGGTCATCTCATCGATTTTTTTTCATGGGAAGTAACGAAAGGCCGCCTGAAAGAAAGCCTGCTGCCGCTCCAGGCCGGGATCGGTAAGGTGGCCAACTCTATCCTGAGAGGCCTGGTGGACAGCCGGTTTCATGATCTGACCATGTATTCGGAAGTATTGCAGGACAGCACCTTCGATCTTTTCGATGCCGGGAAGCTGAACTTCGCTTCCGGGTCGTCTATCACCTTGTCTCAGTCATACCAGGAAAAGGTATTCGGGGATTTTGACAGGTACAAGCACCGGCTTATCCTGAGGCCGCAGGAAATCAGCAACGCGGTCGGGCTGATCAGGAGGCTTGCGGTCATATCTATCAATACCGCGCTCGAATGCGATATTTACGGCAACATCAATTCCACGCACATTACGGGCACCCATATGATGAATGGCATCGGGGGATCGGAAGATTTCGCCCGCAACAGCTACCTGAGCATTTTCGTTACGCCATCCATCGCCAAAAAAGGAGCTATCTCCTCGATCGTCCCGATGGTGTCTCATGTCGACCATACCGAGCACGACGTGGATATTATCGTGACAGACGAAGGTCTGGCCGATCTCAGAGGCCTTGCCCCGCGTCAGCGTGCGAAGGTGATCATAGAGAATACGGTCCATCCCGACTATCGCCCTCGCCTGGAATCCTATTTCGAAAGGGCATTGAAAAGGGGCGGCCATACCCCGCACCTGCTCGAGGAAGCGCTCAGCTGGCACCGTTCGCTGCAGGAAACCGGGCGGATGTAATACAACTTTTTGTTAATTTGGGGAGCTTAACCACATTCCCGTAAATCTATGTCGTTTTCCCTGAGCTTTTCCGGTATAAAAAAAATGGCGTTCCTGGTCGGCGCGCTTTCAGTATTTTCTTCTGCTTATGCGCAATCGCCGCCTGACAAAATGGACCTGTATCTTCTTATAGGACAGTCCAATATGGCCGGCAGAGGAAAGGTAGATCCTGTCAATAATCCGGAAAGGGAGGGAATATGGGTGATCCAGGCGGATAACCAGTGGAAAAAGGCGAAGGATCCGGTGCACTATGACAAGCCTTCTGTTGCCGGGGTCGGACCGGGCCTGTCGTTTGCCGAAAGAATCCGGGAAGAGAACCCGGAAAAGGTGATCGGCCTGATCCCCTGCGCGGTAGGCGGCAGCCGTATAGACGACTGGGCGCCGGGACAAAAGCACGAGCAGACCGGGATTTATGCCTATGATGCGATGCTGGAAAGAGTAAAAAATGCTCAGAAAAACGGGACGATCAGGGGAATCCTGTGGCACCAGGGAGAAGGAGACAGCAGCCCGGAAAGAAGCGTGGTCTATAACAAAAAGCTAAAGGCATTTTTCAAAAAGCTGAGAAAGGATATCGGCGCTAAAAAAGTGCCCATCGTTATCGGCACGCTGGGCGATTTTTATGTGAAGAAGAATCCGACCGCAGCCGTCATTAACCAGGCAATCGAGACATTCCCGCTTGAAAACAAGCGGGTGTATGCGGTAAGCTCGGCCGGCCTGACGGACCAGGGAGATGAGACCCATTTCGACGCGGCTTCCGCCAGGGAGCTGGGGCGCAGATATGCAGAGCGTTTTCTCAGCGTCGGCAGGAAGTAAAAATACAGGTAATGCAACTAACTGGGTCAGACGAAGGCGCTTTCCCCGGTAATGGCCCTTCCTACTATTAATGAATTGATTTCCTTCGTGCCCTCGTAGGAATAGATGGCTTCGGCGTCGGCGACAAACCTGGCGATGTCGTATTCGAGCAGGATGCCGTTTCCGCCGAACAGCTCGCGGGCGTGATCGACTATGGACCGCATACGCAGCGTACAGAAGACCTTCGCGAGAGAGGCGTGCTCGTCGGTGATGTAGCCGCCGTCCTGGAGCTGGGAAAGCCGGTATACCATGGTCTGCATGGCGGTGAGGTCTCCGAGCATGGTAACGAGCAGGTCCTGCACCAGCTGGAACCCTGCTATGGGCCTTCCGAATTGTTTGCGTTCCATGGTATATTTCAGCGCCGCTTCGTACGCTCCCCTGCCGCAGCCGACAGCCTGCCAGGCGACCCCGGCCCGGGTCATCCGCAGCACATTGGCAGTATCCTTAAACGAATGCGCGTTCTGTAGCCGGTCGCTTTCGGAGACCCGGCAGTCGGTCATGGTAATAAGTGCGTTCTGGACCGTCCGGAGCGCCATCTTGTCTTCCATCTTCTCGGCTTTGAAACCCGGGTTTTCTTTCCTGACAATAAATCCCTTTACCTGGTCGTCGTCGAGATCCCGGGCCCAGATAATGGTAATGTCGGAGAAGGTCGCATTTCCTATCCATTTTTTCTGACCGTTTATGATCCATTCATTGCCGTCCCGTTTGCAGGTGGTGGTCAGTCCGCCGGCTACCGCCGATCCGACCTCAGGCTCCGTCAGCCCGAAAGCACCGATGAGCTCCATTCTTTGCATGGCCGGCAACCACTCCTGTTTTTGCTCTTCCGATCCGCAGAGGTAGATCGACCCCATAGCCAAACCGCTGTGTACGCCGAAAAATGTGGAGATCGAAGCGTCTACCCTGGCCATTTCCATGGCCAGGAATCCTTCCAGAAGGGCCGACTTTCCGGGACAGCCATACCCGTGGTAAGTCAGCCCTGAAATGTTCAGCGCCGCCATTTTAGGAATGATCTCCATCGGGAACCTGGCCTTGTTCCAGTATTCGTTAGCGATAGGACGTATTTCGGTTTCCATGAATTCGCGGACTTTCAGCTGGATCTCCCGGTCTTCGGGTGTGAGTGTGTGCTCCAACCCATAGAAATCGCCGTTTACCTCCGGTTTTTTCCGGGGTTTCCCGCTTCCTGCCTGGATCATTTTCATCATCTTTGCCAGATCCTCATCGCTCATTCTGGAAACAGCGCCCATTACTGCATTCAGATCTACTTTTTGAGACAGCTTTTGTAAGGCTTTGAAATCGAATGTTTTAAGAAGATTTCTGATATCTGAAAACGACCGGAAAAGACTCATAGGAATGGGTTAAGGTTTATTTAAAGAACGAATACCGGGTGTTACATTATGTATCAAGCGGGAAGAAGTTTATTTTTACTTACCTTTAATTTTATACCTGTGAAAAAAGCTCTTGTATTAGGCGCCAGCGGATTTGTCGGGCGATATCTTGTAGATTTGCTTCTGGCTAACCCCAGTTACGAAAAAGTAACTATCGTAGTCAGGAGGGATATCGGCCTGGAAGATCCGAAGCTAAAAACATTGATAGCCGATTTTGAAAGCCTTCCGAAAATGAAGGAAGCGATCGAGGCGGATGAAGTTTTTATTACCCTCGGTACGACGAGAAAGAAAACTCCGGACAGGAAGAATTACTACCAGGTGGATCATGACTACCCCGTGCTGGCTACCCGGATAGCCAGGGAAAGAGGAGCCTCGTCCGTTTTCCTGCTGACGGCCGTCGGGGCAGACGCGGGCTCGGGCACGTTTTACCTGCGTACAAAAGGGGAGACAGAGCGGGATGTAATTGGGGTTGGAATGGATCATACCCATATATTCCGGCCTTCTATGATATTGGGGGAAAGGACCGAGTTCAGGCTGCTGGAGAGAATCGTCATCAAGATATGGCCCCTCGCCGAAGGCCTGCTTAAATTGTCAGGCTTGTCGAAATACCGCGGGATCAGCGGGAAAGACATAGCGAAGGCCATGGTAAATGCGGCTTCGAAGCAGAGCGGCAAAGTGGAGATTTACGAATGGAAGAGGATGAAGGAACTGGTGGGGTAGCCAACGGCGATCAGCTGTCAGCTATCAGATTCCGGTCAGAAGCCCGTCCTTTAACGAAATTACATTTAGAATCGACTCCCCCTCGCCTGCGAAGGAGAGGGGCCGGGGGGTGTGGTAGTCCCCGGGGGTAAAGTCTCCAACCTGCTATATGATATTACAAAATCAATTTTTAAGAATAATGCTTAAAGTTTACGGAATTCCGAATTGTGATACCATTAAAAAAACACAAAAGTGGCTCGATGCCAGGAAGATCAAAAATGAGCTGCATAATTACAGGCAGGACGGGATAACCGCCCGTAAGCTCGAGGACTGGCTGGAACAGCAGCCGCTTGAAAAGCTGCTCAACAAGGCCTCCACTACCTGGAAGAACCTTCCTGAAGAAGAAAAAGCAAAGGCATCCGCCAGGGAAGGAGCTGTTGACGTTATGACGGAGCACCCGACCCTGATCAAAAGACCGGTCATAGAGGACGAAAAGGGGAATGTGCTGGCCGTAGGGTTTAACGAAGCACAGTACGAGTCTGTATTTGGCGGCAAAGCCGGAAAATGAGATAGGGGAAGACTTATTTCGGTTGCGGATATTCCATAGTTTTGCAGAAATTTTACCCGGACGTGTCAAAACCTATTATCGTAATCAAATTCGGAACTGCGGCCATTACCCAGGCAAGCGGAGAGCCGGATTTGAACGTTATGAAAAAAATAGCCGCCGAGGTGGCTTCCGTTCATAACCGCTATCATGTGATCATCGTGTCTTCGGGAGCGGTGGGGGCCGGTAAGGCGCTGATCAGGAATTACAGGGGAACGCTTTCTCAGCGCAAGGCTGCGGCATCGATCGGAAATCCCCTGCTGATCAATATCTATTCGGAAGTATTCAGGCCTTATGGAATACCGATCGCGCAGGGCTTGTGTGAGCGGCGTCATTTTGCAAGCCGTTCCCAGTTTCTGCAGCTGAAGGATACCTTTGAGGAGCTGTGGCGGAACGGGGTGATTCCCATTGTCAATGAAAACGATGTGGTGAGCGACAGGGAGCTTAAGTTTTCCGATAACGATGAGCTGGCCACGCTGCTCGCGGCGGGCTTCGGGGCGGAAGCGCTGATGCTTTGCACCTCGGTGGGCGGCGTGCTCGATGAAGACGGGAATATTATCGGGAAAGTGAACGATGTCAAAGATGTTTTCCGTTTTGTGAGAACAGACAAGTCATTCCTGGGATTAGGCGGAATGGCTTCAAAGCTGACTTTTGCCAAGCTTGCCACCAGAATGGGAATCAGGGTGGTGATTTTTGGGATGAAGGAAACGCAGGGACTGCTGGGAGCGTTGAAAGGTGAGACAGGTACCGAGCTGCAATCGCTGAAAAGTACCCTCTCTGCGCGTAACAGGTGGCTTGGCAGCGGAGGGCTGATATCGGGGAAGCTGAAGGTCGATGCCGGCGCCGAACGGGCTGTCCTGAAAAGAAAGAGCCTTCTTGCAGTAGGGGTTACCGAGGTGACGGGCGACTTTGAAAGCGGTGAGATAGTAGAGGTTCATAACCCTTCGGGCGAGGCGATCGCGGTAGCGCGGGCCAGGGTGGCATCGGCCGATCTGCTGCAGAACCTGAAAACTGTGAATTACGAGGTGGCCCATGCAAATGATATTGTAATTCTGTAAGCGATAAAAAATTATGTCAATCCAAAATATTGATACTGAGGAGATCGTGGAGACCGATTCCATCATTCCGAAGCTTAAAAGGGTACAGGCGGCCGCCGCAGGAGTGAGAAACCTGGCCGACGGGCAAAGCAGGGCCTTGCTGCGTGACCTGGCCGACAGGGTTACCGCCAATGTGGGCCGGATCCTGGAGGCCAATCAGAAAGACCTCGAGGTCATGGACGATGCAGACCCGAAAAAGGACAGGCTGAAGCTGACGGAAGAGCGGATCCGGGATCTTGCGCAAAGCCTGCGCGACGTGGCCGGTCTCGACAGTCCTGTCGGGAAAGTGCTCCTGGAAAGAACGATAGAGCAGGGACTGCAGCTGAAGAAGGTTTCCGTGCCTTTAGGTGTGGTGGGCGTGATCTACGAGTCAAGGCCCAATGTAACGCTCGACGTCGCATCCCTTTGCCTCCGGTCGGGCAATGCCTGTGTTTTGAAAGGCGGAAAGGAGGCTTTTCATTCCAACCTGGCTTTGGTAGGCCTGATCCATGAGTCCCTTGCCGCTTTCGGTGTCGATCCGGACGCCGTGCTTTTATTGCCTACCGACCGTAAATACCTTGCAGAGCTGCTCTCTGCCGATCAATATGTCGACATTGTGATCCCGCGCGGCTCGGAGTCGCTGATCCATTATGTGCGTCAGCATTCGAAGATCCCCGCCATAGAAACGGGAGCGGGCGTATGCCATACCTACGTAGAGAAGTCGGCAGACCTCGATAAGGCGGCGAAGATCGTGGTAAATGCCAAAGTTTCCAGGCCGTCTGTATGTAATTCGCTCGATTGCGTGGTCGTGGATGAAGCGGTGGCGGCCGAATTCCTGCCGCGCCTCAAAGAAGGGTTCGAGGCGTACAACGTACAGGTATTTGCCGACGAGAAATCGTACCCGGTACTGGAAAGAGCTTCTTACCGGTTCCTGGATAAAGCGGAGGAAAAGCATTTCGGAGAGGAGTTTCTTGACTATAAATGTGCCGTGAAAGTGGTCGGCGGGCTGGATGAAGCCCTTGAGCATATACAGCAGCATTCTTCAAAGCATTCGGAAGCGATCGTTTCGACCGACGGCAATGCGATAGCGCGCTTTATCAATGATGTGGATGCAGCCGCTGTTTACTCGAATGCCTCTACCCGTTTTACCGACGGCGGCGTCTTCGGATTGGGAGCCGAGATCGGCATTTCTACCCAGAAGCTCCATGCCAGGGGACCTTTTGCGCTGGAAAAGCTGGTGACCGAAAAATGGATTGTCAGCGGAGACGGCCAGGTAAGGTAATGGATTTGTTCGATTCCTATCCCCGGTACAGGGAAGAGGCGCTGTTCTACCGGCGTTTTAAACATGCGGATATACTCCCTCTTATAGATTTGCATGCTTCAAAGGGGATCTGGCAGGTAAGCACGGCCGGGCTTTCTTTTGAAGGCCGGGAAATAAAACTGCTCAGGGCAGGCCGGGGTACCGTTAAAGTGCTCCTGTGGTCGCAGATGCATGGCAATGAGCCTACCGCCACCATGGCGTTGTTCGATATCTTTAATTTCCTGGAGGCCACGGGGGATGAGTTTGACAGCCTCAGGGAATCCGTTCTGAACGACATGACCCTGTATGTCGTGCCGATGCTGAATCCTGACGGCGCGGAGCGGTTTCAGCGCGCGACAGCCCAGATGATAGACATGAACCGTGATGCCCTGGCGCTTCAAACTCCTGAAGCGCGTATATTGAAAGGCCTTGTGGAGACGTTGAAGCCCGATTTTGGCTTCAACCTGCATGACCAGGATCCCAGGTATACCGCCGGGCGCTCACCGAAGCTGGCCACCATGTCTTTCCTGGCTACTTCCTATGATTATGAGCTGTCCGTCAATGCTACCCGCATGAGGTCGATGCAGCTGATCGCTTACCTGAACCAGGTGCTGCAGGAATTTATCCCCGGGCAGGTCGGGAGGTTCAGCGACGAGCACGAGCCCCGTGCTTTCGGGGACAATATCCAGAAGTGGGGAACCACGCTGGTGCTTGTAGAATCGGGCGGGTATAAAGGCGACCCTGAGCGCCGGTTTGCAAGAAAGCTGAATTTTGTCGCGCTTCTGAGCGCATTTGAAGCGATATCGTCCGGGAGCTACCAGACGCAGACACGGAATGGATACGAGTCGATCCCTTTCAATTCGAGATGCGCCTATGACCTGGTTATCCGGGGCTGTACCGTCAGGCAGGGAGAGCAGGAGTACAGGGTCGACATCGGTATTAACCGGGAAGAAGTGAACAGTAGCGATATGGATGGCGGCTTCTCCTGGCATTCAACAATAGAAGAGACAGGCGACCTGAGCACCTGCTACGGGATTGAAGAAGTGGACGGGAGCGGACTGACCTTCCAGGCAGGGCAGGATGCTACGGCGACAGAGGTTCCCACGGCAGGTGACGTCGCTACTTTCCTGCTGACCCAAGACGGCAAAGTCCGGTATTCAATTGAAAATGGCGTTGTATCTGACCCGGATACTGATTGACATTCTCGCAGGAAATTATTAAAATTGTGTTTGATTAAGAATCAGTTTCAATCATGACAGTAGAGACACTTCGTAAGTATCAGACCTATCTGTACGATGAAAATGGTAAGCCCGTCATGGTGCAGCTTGACCTGAGAAATCGTCAGGTAAGGAAGCTGTATGAGCAGATAATGGATAAATTTGAAGATTTGCTGGATATTCAGGAAGCAGAACGCAGGCTGGGTGACAATAGCGAGATGATTCCATGGGAAGAAGCAAAAAAAAGTCTTTAACATAACTATACTTCTTCACCACTAGAATGAGTTACAGGATTGTTATCCACCCTAAAGCGCTAAAGGAAATCAAGAAACTCCCTCTTCAGGAAATCCGGAAAATAGAAGCCAAATCGATGACCTTGCTACTTCTCCCCGCCCTCCAGGATTTAAGAAACTCGTCAATTTTAGTACAGACAGAATCTTAGAGAAGGATCTATACAGAGTAAGAGCAGGAGATTATAGAATTATATACACTATAGAAGAAAGCATCATCACGATAACTATCGTTAAAGTCAGACACAGAAAAGAAGTATATAAGTCATAAAAAAGGTCTGACTTCAATCAAGACCTTCCTTCTTATAGGATCCATTAAATAAGAAACAGGATTCTCGCCGGTCAAAAATAAATGTGCGTAAAACACTGGTCTTCAGTCAAAAAGTGCGTAACTTTGCGCCCTGATTTTTAGAAAAAACCAATAAGGCCGCCAGCTTCCCGTTTAATACCTTTTGCAGAGAAAACGGTACCAGGCGCCATAATCAAACCTTATGCAATCGATTCGCAACATCGCCATCATCGCTCACGTCGATCATGGGAAGACTACTTTGGTGGATAAGATTATTCACGCATCCAAACTTTTCAGGGATAACCAGGAGTTTGATGATCTTATCCTGGACAACAACGATCTGGAACGCGAAAGAGGGATCACCATCGTGTCTAAAAATGTGTCAGTCCGGTATAAGGATGTGAAAATCAACGTAATCGATACACCTGGTCACGCCGATTTCGGTGGGGAAGTGGAGCGCGTGCTGAAGCTGGCCGACGGCGTGGTGTTGCTTGTGGACGCCTTTGAAGGTCCTATGCCGCAAACCCGGTTTGTTTTGAGCAAGGCGATCCAGCTGGGCCTGAAGCCTATTGTCATCGTTAACAAAGTCGATAAGGAAAATTGCCGGCCTGACGAAGTGCAGGAAGCTGTTTTTGACCTCATGTTTAACCTGGGTGCAACAGAAGACCAGCTGGACTTTGTAACGGTGTTCGGATCGTCAAAACAGGGATGGATGGGACCTGACTGGAAAACCCCGGCTACCGACATTACTTTCCTGCTCGACACGATCATAGAGGTGATACCGCCTGCACCTTCTTTTGAAGGCAAGCCGCAGATGCAGATCACTTCGCTCGACTACAACGCCTTCGTAGGCCGTATCGCTATCGGGCGCGTTTATCGCGGCGTTTTGAAAGAGGGAGCCCAGATGGCGCTCTGCAAAGCCGACGGGAGCATCAAAAGAGTGAAAATCAAAGAGCTGCATGTATTC
>MEDT01000072.1 GCA_001724175.1 Cytophagaceae bacterium SCN 52-12
GGGCCTGGCGCTGATCATTTCGTCTGCTATGGCGCCCGTGGTGGGGGATGTTGGTTTATTTAAATATTTTCAGACAGGCGTTACCTACATGGCGACACCTTTCATTTCGGTATTGCTCCTGGGTATTTTCTGGAAGCGCACCAATTATGAAGGTGCGGTTGCGGGTCTGGCAGGCGGCGTGGTGATCCAGATCCTGCTGGGCGTCCTGCTGGCGGCAGCCGGCCTGAAGCTGCACTGGCTGTATGTAGCAGCCGTCGCGCAGGTGCTGACGATGTCACTGACGGTTATCGTTTCGCTTCGTTTTCCCGAGCCGCCGGCCGAACGGATCAGGCCGTTTTTGTGGCGCTGGTCATGGGTTCAGAACCTCGATGACAAGTCGGCGCAAAGGCCCTGGTGGAAGCAGATCAGGTTCTGGCTGTCTCTATACGCCATAGCCTGGCTGTACATCTACTGGCGGTTCTGGTAAACCTGATCCCGTCTGCGGGGATGGAACCCGGTCGGGTACGGGCTACTCAATGCCGTAATCTTTCAACTGAAGGCCCCACTTGTCAAAAAGCTGTATAACGCACCGCTGGTCGTACCGGCTCTGCACTTCCAGCTTTTTGTCATTCCTGAAAATAGCCAGTACGGCTTCCCGGGCTTCCGGGCCGTTCTCGTCTACGTAGTCAATGACATTGAGCGCCTGTGTACGGGCCATCATGTTGGGAGAGGCGAGCGCGCGGAGGAGGGCCTGTTTTCCGGCTTCTTTTTCGCCGAGGCGGTAGAGCGCTTCCGCCGCGACTATTGCCACGCTGTTGGAAGGGTCCCCGGCTGCCTTTTTCAGTGCCGGTATCGCCTTTTGAGCTTTTTCACCCCGTATCAGCAGGCCTGTTACGGCCCAGTAACGGATCGCCGCATGATCCGAATCCGCCAGCTTTACCAGTTCCGGCAGGTCTCCCGTTCCGGGATTTCCGGAAAGATCTGCTGCCCGGATGAGCTGCTCCAGCGGGACCTTGTTGCCGCGCATGTAATCATATGCATTTCCCTTGCCTATCATATCGGTCAGCTCTGCTTCCGGTATAAAGCCTGTATCATGGATGTCGAGCATCCAGTCATGGCAGGCTTTGCGCATTTTTGCCAGCACCTGTTTGTAGGCCGGGTCGGCCGCCAGGTTATGTACTTCCCAGGGGTCGTTTTCCCGGTCATACAGCTCTTCCACCGGTTTGGTTTTCCAGAAAGCGCTTTGCAGCTCGTTGCAGGCGCCGTTTTTAAAAGCTTCCTCCCACGAACGTATCGAGGCGGCGCGGAAAAGATACGCTATGTACTGCCCGTAAATCCGGTGGGGCATATAATTGCGGATATACCGGAATTTGTTGTCCACCACCGCGCGGCTCATGTCAAACCGCTCGTCCATCCGGTCCCGGAATTGATAGACAAATTCGGGTTCCGGCGCAGTTCTAGCACCGAGGAAAGGTCTTCCCTGCATGTAAGGCCGAACCGGCGCGCCTGCGATGCTCATCAGGGTAGGGGCCAGGTCCACGAAGCTGATCAGCCGGTCTACTTTCTGCCCGGGAGCGGCAGCGGGATACATTTTTTTGAACTTTTCCGGTATATAAACGATAAAAGGGACCCGCGTTCCGGTGTCGTAAAGGTACCTTTTGCTGCGGGCCAGCACGCCGGCATGGTCGCTGTAGTAGAAAACGATGGTGTTTTCAGCCTCGCCGCTTTCCTCCAGCTCTTTGAGCAGCTTTCCTACCGCAGCGTCCATATCCTCTACCTTGTCGTAATATTGCGCCCAGTCATGGCGCATTTCGGGAGAATCGGGATGGTAGGGAGGCAGCTTCACTTTTTCAGGCTTATGGCGAAGCTTTTCATTTGGGATCGGGTCGAAAAGACAGCTTTCGTGGGATATTTCGATGTTGAAAACAGCAAAGAACGGAGTTGCCTTTGGCCTGTTTTTGTAATGCGCCGTCGGTCCCAGCGCATTCCAGACATCTTTGGTCTGGGTAGGGTCAATGTTAAAGTCTTCCTTGGTGCGATTACTGCAATAGTAGCCGGCCTCTCTTAGCAATCGCGGATAGAGCTCGACCTGGTCCGATTTCCGGTAGGTGCTGCGCATGTTCTGGTGCCCGTTGCTGTTGGCATAGACACCCGTGATAATGGTATTGCGCGAAGGAGCACAGACGGCGGTATTGGAAAAGGCACGGGTATACATAAACCCGCGGGAAGCCAGCTTGTCCAGGTGCGGTGTGGTGGCGAATGAATCTCCGTAGCATCCCAGGAATGCGCCGTTATCCTCGCTGGTGATCCAGATGATATTGGGACGGACGGTTTCCTGCGCCCGCAGGCCGGGTAGCAGGAAAGCTGCCCAGATCACTAAAAGCAATGAATTACGTATCATATCTTTTCCGGGTGGGTTATGCATGGTGTGCAGTTCCTGCCGGCTCTATTTCCTTTCGCCGGCGAAGGGAAATAAAACAGAGGGGCGGTGCGCCACGTCCATCAGCCGTACGAGCTCCGCCGCCTTTTCGGGATAGGCTTCCGCCAGGTTGTCGGATTCTTTCTGATCTTTTGAAAGGTCATACAGCTCGATCTTTGTCCGGGCCGGATCATTGACCTGGAGCCGCACGGCCTTCCAGTTGCCCCGGCTTACCGCCTGCCTGCCGCCCATTTCATGAAACTCCCAGTATAAATAGTCGTGCACGGGCTGCTTTCCCTTTCCCAGCAGGGTCGGGACCAGCGAAATCCCGTCCGTCGCCGGTCTTTTTTTTATACCTGCCAGTTCCGTGAAAGTGGGCAGAATATCCCAGAATGCACCTATATGGTGGCTGACGCCCGGCTTCACGACGCCGGGCCAGCAGGCCAGTGCCGGCACGCGGATCCCGCCTTCGTACAGGTCGCGCTTAAAGCCCCGCAGACCTCCGCCGCTATTGAAAAATGCCGGATCTGCCCCGCCCTCGAGGTGAGGGCCGTTGTCGCTGGTGAAAATAATCAGTGTATTTTTATCAAGTCCGGTTTTATGCAATGCCGCCACAATTTGCCCTACGTACATATCGAGACGGGCCACCATGGCAGCAAACGCGGCGTGCGGAAAGAGCTGCGATGCATACCCTCCTTTGGTTGCGTTCGGACCGTAGTCATTCCCGGTAAAAGGTTTTTCGGGAAATTTGCCTTTATAGTGTTGCAGAAGCGAATCGTCGGGAACTACAAGTTCGGCATGCGGCAGGATGTAAGGCAAAAACATGAAAAAAGGCTTTTGCTTATCGTGCGAAGCGACAAACTCCAGCGCCTTACGCTGGATAAGGTCCGGCGCGTACACGGCCATTTTTTTCAGGTTTTCATTTGAGTCCAGCAATACTTTTTTGTCGTCGTCCCACAAATGGGCGGGATAGTAGCGGTGCGCCAGCGACTGGCAATTGAACCCGTAAAACCGGTCAAAGCCCTGGCGGAGCGGATCTCCTTCCGAGCCGGGAGCTCCCAGTCCCCATTTCCCGAACGCTGCGGTCACATAGCCGCTTTCACGAAGCAATTCGGCTACGGTAACCACGCTGTCGGCGATCGGCTGCTGTCCTTCGGGCTCAACCCCCTTGTTGCCCCGTATGTAGGTATGCCCGGTATGCAGGCCCGACATCAGCGAAGACCTGGAAGGGGCGCACACGCTCGTTCCGGCATAAAACCGGGAGAAGCGTATGCCCTGGTTTGCGAGCTTGTCCAGGTTGGGTGTTTTGATTTTCTGCTGGCCATTGAACCCTACGTCGCCGTAGCCCAGATCGTCGGCGAGAATGAAAATGATATTGGGGCGGTCACGGGCGGGCTGACCGGAAGCAATGCCGGTCACCGACGCCAGCAGCCAGGTGAATACGATCAGCCTGATAGCCGCCGGATTTTGAATACGGGTTTTCATCAGAATATAGAAGCGCGTTGGTTGGTTGATTCTTCGAATTTGAGCAAGTACCCGATGGCCCGCAATCCTGAACAGCTTTCCCGGCTCAATATACTTCATTATTATTTTTATACCGGATCAGCCTCTTTTTAGAGCGGTTGATTTTGCCCAGTATTTTGTTTTTTTCTTCGGGAGAAAGGTGACCGTCGATCAAGGCAAGCTCGATGCTTTTATTGATCACCCGGTGCTCCTCCATCATTTTGTTGTACTCATTTTGAGTAAGAGCCTTGCGTTTATAGGATTGCTCTATCTCGGTTTTCAGTTTCCGGTGCAGCACGCGGACATCCTCCTGTGCGCTGACGGAAAGCGAAGAAAGCAGTAACATGGCGGGGACGGCCAATAGGTATAATCTCATAGTGTGGAATGGTTGGTTGCATAGAAAGTTAAATATAATACACTGAAGCGTAAAGTCAAAACAACCTCAGCGTTTCGGAAACGCCGTAATCAGGATGCCGCCCGTAATGATCAGGACCATACCGGCTATCACTCCGGGGGAAGGGGCCGATTCCCCGAGCGCAAGACCTAAAAGTGTCGAGAACAAAATGCTGAAGTAGCCGATAGGCGCTACCTGGTTGACTTTACCCGAGGCGAAAGCATTGGTCATCAGCACCTGGCCGGCCAGTGCAGTCAGCCCTAATACCAGGAAAAGGGTCCAGTGGAGCGGCTGGTCGGGCCACCTGAAGTGCCCCAAAAGGAATCCCATCTCCTGCCAGCTGAAATACCTGCCGGCAACAATTGAAAGCAAGGGCAGTATGATCCCGCTAAGCATGAAGGAAAGCACGATATAGCGGGAGTCGTAATAATAGCTGAGCTGTTTGATGGCCAGGTAGGCAAAAGTAGTGAGCAGCGCATTCCCGAGCCCGATGACATGACTTTCTAAAGGGATCTGTATGTCGGGCCGGAAGATCAGCCAGACGCCGGTCATACCGGCCAGGATAGCGGCGATTTCTCTTTTGGAAGGCATTTCTTTGAAAAGAAAATAAGAGAAAATGGCCATAAACAGGGGATATGTATACTGGTAGGTTATGGATCTCGCCATGCCCAGGGTACTGATCGCGTAGAACAGCAGGTAAAGAGAGAGGGTGCCGATGACCCCCCGCGACACAAGCAGCAGCGGCTTCCCGCCCCTGTGGTGGGCCGGGCGCCGGACCAGGCTGACCGTCACAAAAGCCGTTCCTATCACATTCCGGAAAAAAACCTGCTGCGCCGTATCATAGTATCTTCCCAGTATTTTGGAAGAGGCAACCATCACCGAAAAGGCCAGGCAGGCGCCCAGCATGAGAAAAGCTGCTTTGTTCGGTGAATTCAAAGAGGCCAAAGAGAGAAAAGCAAATGTTTGAAATGAGCGCTAAATTTAAGAATAAAGCCGGGTTTTAGCAGAAAATGAAAAGGGCCTGATCCCGGACAGAGGAAAAAAAGAAACCCTTCCGGGGGAAGGGTTTCTTTTGAGATGGTTAAGCTCCTTTTTTGACCAGTTTGTATTCAAATTCCGGCTTGCCGCGGGTACCGCCGTCGTCGGCGTGGAACCGGATAAACTTCAGTTTGTAAACATTGCCGGCAGCGTCTTTCACGACGTAGAAACGATCGGTCTTAACACCCGATGCGCCCGCCGTAGGACTCGCCGTCCGCCAGTTGGTGCCGATTACATCATAGGTTTTTTTGAACTCGGCCCCGGCTATATTAGACTCGGCAAATGCGTCATAACTGACTGTGGTTGTCAGGACTTCGGCGGCTTCGACACCCGCCAGGTAGTTGATCGTCACAAAATCGGAAGATGCGTACGGGATCATAACACCCGGAGCAAGCGCCGTCTGGCTCAGCTGGTAACCCCATTTGATATCCCATTCGGATTTGGGCGGCTCGACGTCCACTTTTGAAGCGCTGTTTCCATCAACCGAGACATATACGAAATTGTATTGGCTGTCTTTCGCGATATCGATCGTCTTGAAATCAGTGTCGGTGATTCTGGCATATTGCAGGGTATAGCCATCGCTTTTACGAAGCACGCGTATTTTTAGCCAGGGCCTTCCAGGAATGCTTCCCCCGGTTCCACGGTTGACGATGTATACTTTATTGTCGGCATCTGTAGCAGATACTTCCGCGATCACCGTTTTAGTGAGATCGCCGGTAACGTCGTCCAACACCGCCCATTCTTTAGCGTCGTATGCTCCTACTGTCCAGTCAGAAGCGGGGATAGTGTCGGCAGCCACTACTGTTTTCAGGTCTGTTTTGTCAAGCGCTTTTGCGCTGGCGCTCGTCGTGTTGTTCAGGATTACCCGGAATTGACTGCCGGCATAGAATCCGAAATCCCAGCTGGTACGGTTGACCGCGGTTGCCTTGTTGTTGCTGAGATCGATATAAAAACCATTTCTCGCCGCAGAACCTGGTTCTGTCCCGACGATACCGTTAAGAGTGAGCGCAGATCCGGCAGATACGATAGAAGCGAATTTAACATCGATCGTCTTGGTATTGCCGAGCAGGACCGGGGCGGTAACAGACGAGAGCGTAAGCTTGATCGCCTCTGTTCCTGTCAGGAAAATACCGCTTTTTTTAATGACTTTAACAGTTGCCTCGGTGCTTCCCGCGGGAATTGCAACCGATATGCTGTTATTGGCTGCGGCCGGCTGCGTCGTGAACTCAGTGCCGTAAGTCACACCTTCGGTGCTAAGGTCAATAACTGCTGTGGAAGCAGATTCCGTCGCGCGTGAAAGCGTGAGCTTTATGGTAGCTTCTTCCTGAGTGTCGCTGATACCCTGTTCTGACGTTTCGAACTGAAGGAGGTTGTCCGGCAACGGGGGCTCATCCTCTTTACAGGCATTTGCCGCCACTAAAATCAGCAGGATAAATAAGGAACTGATTACCTTGTTTTTCATTTTATAGATTTGTTATGGATTGTATTTGAGATTGTTTCGCCTCTATTTTGTTTTGTTCCAGTTGAAAGCCAGCCCGAGAAAATAAGAGCGGCCATAGGACATGGGCACGGTGCTTCCCCCGGTATGCGCTCCACCCGTATCGGTAGAAGTATTGGTAAGGCTGGTCACATTAAACAGGTTTCTCACCCCTCCGTTTATCGTCAACATGGAGCCGACCGATTTGTTTAAAGTAAGGTCGGCCATATGAAAGGAAGCAACTTCTACTTTCCTGACTTCAAGAGGCTGTGACGACACCAATTGGTGTCTTGGTCTTGGGCCGGTGTATTTGTAGGAAAAGTTAACACTGGCTTTCAGCGGGACAATGTTATAAATCACATTGAGATTTAGTTCCGGCGACCAGTCAAACTCCGGCAAGTCCTGCTCCTTGATTTCGGTGTATTGATTGTAGAAGCCTGTCCATTGGAAACCTGCCGTGGCCTGGAGCGATTTCCAGAACAGGGTCGTATTAAGGCTGGCCCCGGTTGTTTTAAATTTGCTGATGTTGAAATAAGACCATTCTGCCGTATTCTCAGGATCGACTGCTTCCTCTATCCGGTCTTTAAAGTGATTGTAGAAACCTCCCAGGACCATATTTACCCGTAAATCTTTTGACTGGGCAAGGGTGTAATTGAAAAAGGCATTGAAGCTGTCCGATGATTCGGCTTTCAGGTTGGGGTTACCTCTAATGGAATGTGAAGCGTCAAAGAACCAGAAATAGAGCTCACGCAAGGCCGGGGCTCTGAAACCTTTCGCATAAGCGATACGCAGGTCCGCTCTCGGCGAAAGTCTCAGTTTGGTGTTGATGCTCGGGATCGCAGGCGGTGCGTTATAGACTGAATTATGAATAAACCTGACCCCCGGGCGAAGGTTTATTTTTTCGTTGGCAAGCCTGATTTCCGGGGTCAGGAAAACAGCATAGTCATGAATGGTGGGAGTTCCCTGTATCCGGGCGCCAAGTGCTTCATTGAAATTATATTCAGCTCCTCCTATAATCAGGAAGGAGGGGTTCAGCTTATAGTGCATGATCGCCCTTCCGAATACGGAATTGAAGGTGCTTTTATCCTGCGATCCGGGTTCAAGACTTAAAGTAGTCTGACCGGTAGCAAAATCCGTATTGGTGCTGAGGGTTTTCCTGGAATAGTCGGTATAGGCGCCCGTTACGGTAAAAGATAATTTCTCATTTGGATTGAACTCGCCCTGCAGCTGATGGAACCACCTCCATGTGGTATATTTTTTATCAGATGCGACCAGGCTGTTCACATTGATGTTTCCCAGGCTTTTCAGAACTTCATCTGTACCGTTAAAGCGATACCAGAGGTGCATTTTGTTTTTCTGAAAACCCAGGGAGACATTATATAGCATCTGTTCTTTCGGCATCCAGGCTTTGGCGCGACCGGTGAGCCCGCCCTGCCAGCCCCCGAAGTTGTTCCGGGATATACCGCCGGAGACCTGCCAGGGCTGGCTGCGCCAGGTTACATTGACACTCTGGTTATGAACACCTGCTCCATTGAAGGCGCTGTATTCGTCGTTGGCTGTTTCCTCCTGCAGCCGGGCATTTACATTCAAAGTCCGGTTGCCCTGGCCTTTCTTCGTAATCAGGTTAATGACTCCGGCAAGGGCATCCGTACCGTAAATAACCGACATAGGGCCCTCGACAATTTCTATCCTTTCTATGGTGTTGACATCGATTTGCCCCAGACTTTCACGGATAGCGCCGCGGTCAAGCAAAGGAATGCCGTCGAGAAGAATTTTAACGTTTTGTCCCGACATCCCAAGTAGCTCTATGTCGGTAGTGCCGAGCGCCATGTCATTAGACAGCCTGATGCCAAGCTCGGTATTGAGCACCGTCTGGATATTGGTAGCGCCCCTGAGCCTGATCTTTTCGGAGCTGATGGTACGTACCTGGTAAACGGAATTTTTAAGGGTCATCGGCTCGGATTGTCCCGTTACCACCACTTCGCTCAGTTCCCCGGGTTTTAAGTCGAGCAACCCGGTTACAAAGCTGGTTTGACCGTCTTGTACCAGGACCGAATCTTCGGCGCTTTCATGGCCCAGCATCTTATATGCAAAGCGGTGGGTGCCCGCAGGCAGGCCTTTAAAGGAAAACTCGCCCCTGTCGTTGGCTACGGTCTGCTGGTTGGCCGACCGGCAGATTACCGATGCAAATGCCGCGGGAGCGCCGTCCGGGAAGCGGATAGCTCCCTTGACCGAACCGGTTTGCGCTGAAACCAGCGGGGAATACAGGGCAGCCAGGCAGATAAAGCCTGTGACGAACGCCCGTTTGGCCATATAACGCTCAATCATGGTAACAGTAAATGATGATCATTGTCATCTGACACACTGCTAAGCTTCTGCGAAAACAAGGTAGGGAGCCGGGTTTCCATATGAATTTAGACTAATTATAATTGTCAGCAAAAGTAGATTTAATTTGTAATTAGTCAAAATTAATTACTAAAAAATGGACCGGGCAAAAGAAGATCTTTAGAAGGGAGACAGCGGTAAAAAAGCTGAGACCGGGATGAAGATGAGGTCTTCGTCCCGGTCTCAGGTACAGGCGGATTTAAATGCCCGGATCAGGCGGAAGGCTTTTTCCGTTTCAGCGCCAGATCATGAGCGGTGTCGTAATAGGAGCGCAGGCTCATCCAGTCGAAGACCTCGGCAATATTCTCCACGCGGTTACGCTGGCTGATCCGTTCCCGCCGGGTGAGCTTCACGAACCGGAAAAGGATGCTGGCCATTTGCTCGGCTGCTTCGGAAAAATTCTGTGATTTACGGTTGATCACGTAGATACCCCTGTTTTCATAGTCCCGCATGATCTGCATGATGTAGTCGCCGAATCCTGACAGATCGCTCGTAACGGTAGGCACGCCCCTGACGACGCACTCCAGCGGGGTATAACCCCAGGGCTCATAATAGCTTGGAAAAACCCCCAGGTGACAGCCTCTCACAAACTGGCCGTAGTCCAGCCCGAAGAGCGGATTGGTATAGGTGACAAAGTCGGGGTGGTATACAATTTTAACGCGGTCCTGCTCATTATTGGTCAGTCCCGCCTTTTCGCAATATTCGACAATGGCATCCCGGTTGATCAGGTCGTGGGTAACGAATGCGGGCTTCCGGGAGGTCTTCCAGGTCTGGATAGTCCTCCTGAGCCTCAGGCGCCAGTATTCGTCTACGAACTGGTTGAGATCGGGAAGGCGCATGTCGCCGCCTGAGGCAGCCGACAGGAACAATCTTTCGCCTACCTGCTTTTCGATAGCGGTACAGGTCTGGTGGATTTCCTCAAGTATCGCCCGCGACTGGAGAACGTCGGGATTGATGGAATGATAGGGCTGCTTGGTGACGATGAACAGCACCACCGTGGTATCCATCCCGGCCTGGACCATCTTCCAGTTGAGACGGGCCATGGCCTCGAGGGTCAGGTCGTAGCCTTTATTGCTGAATTCAAACCGGCCGGAAGTGAAAAAGTACAGGCATTTGTCCAGGTCGAAGCTGTAGCTCTGGAAAAAATGGCCTATGACGAACTCGTGGATCCGCTCCTTGTACTTTACGTGGAGATTATGAAACTCGTGGTCGGCCTGGAAGCGCTGGACGTTAAGTCCGTTGGGAGTGACCAGGTCGGGTTTGCGCCCCAGGAAAACCTCGCATTCGCGTGCCGTCACGTCGCTTACCGTGGTCAGCACATGAGCGTTCTGCGCGGCCTGCCTTTCGATACCGGCCTGCGCCTCGATCCCGTAGTTCCTGGCTTCCTGCTCCCAGTCGAAAAACGGGAGCTTGCTGTAAAAGCCGTCGACGTTCTGCGCCAGGTATCTTCCCAGCATCGTGGCGTGGGTAGTGAAGGTGGACGCCAGGGGAGTCTCGCTCTTCATCAGGTCGGGCAGCGAGCTGCTCGCCATCCATTCATGAAACTGGGTGGAGATCTCCTGCCTCTTGTGGTTATCGGCGCAATAGATCCTGAGATATTCCCTTATGCATTCCCCGAAAAGGATGACCTGGTTGACGAGGTCTTCCGAATTCAGCGTCGAGATCCTGTGCTCTTCCCATAGCCTGAACTTGATCGTTTCCAGCCTGGAACGGATCGAGTTGAAGTCAAAAAGTATGACCCTCGGCTTGCCGGTTACGAGCCAGTAGCCGTAATGGACTTCTACGCCGCTCTCCTTCAGCTTTTTGGCGGCTTTCCCCGCCGGCGAATCGTTCCAGTCGGCAACAGGTTCGAATTCGGATGCGGCCTTGTTTTGAAAGTACGGCCCAAGCAGAAAATAGTTCTCTCCCCATTTTTCGACCATAGAGGGTACTTTGGTTCTGATAACCGTATATATACCGCCGACCTGGTTGCATACTTCCCAGGCGGCTTCGAATAATACATGGACTTTAGGCGTTTTTACGAAAGGCTCCAAATTTTTTCAGCGTTTGTTAATTTTCAGTCTTAAAAAAGGGGTAGTAAGGTACCATTATTTGTAATAATAGCAAAAAACCTACATTTTTTTTTACAATTTTCTGTTTTGACGGAATTGCAGCTCATGCTGCGAGGGAAATTTGCTTTAAATATTAGGAATAGATGAAATAAGGAGGTTAAATTGACAAATTATTCCGGATGTTCAGTAAATGCCTGTTAAATCGCCCAGCAATTATATAAAAAAGTCTTTAAGATCTGTCTTACCCGCTTTAGTTCTGCCTGTGCTGCTCCTATCGCTTTTTAGCGGCAGATCGAGGTTTGAGGATATCACGGCGCCTTCTTCATCTTTCCCCAAGCGGGAGTTCAGGGGAGTCTGGATCGCGACGGTAGACAATATAGACTGGCCCAGCCAGAAGAACCTCCATCCCGACCGGCAGAAACAGGAGTTCATGTCGCTCCTGGATTTTCACAAGGGAATAGGGCTCAACGCGGTTTTTGTACAGGTAAGGGCGGCCGGCGACGCGTTTTATGCAAAGAGCGCCGAGCCCTGGAGCGAATGGCTGACCGGCAGGCAGGGCAGGGAACCGTCGCCCTTCTACGACCCCCTGGAATTTATGATCGGGGAAAGCCATTCAAGGGGACTGGAGTTTCATGCGTGGCTGAACCTCAACAGGCTGGTGCATAAATCCTCCATGAGCGTGTCCCGGTATAATCTCAGCTACCTGAAGCCTGACTGGGTACTGGATTACGACGGCTACAAATTGTTTGATTTCGGTATACCGGAGGTCCGGGCTTTCATTGTCGAGTCGGTCGTGAACGTGGTCAGAAATTATGATGTGGACGGGATTCACTTTGACGATTATTTTTACCCGTACCAGGTGGCGGGTAAGGCGTTGAACGACGATGCTACTTTCCGCAAGTACGGGCGCGGCTATCCCGATAAGGCAGACTGGCGGCGAGCCAACGTAGACCAGCTGGTCAAGGCAGTACACGAAGGCATACAGAAAGTAAACCCCAGGGTTAAATTCGGGATCAGCCCTTTCGGGGTGTGGCGTAACCGGAGGGATACCCCGGAGGGCTCGGAAACGACCGGCGGGCTGACCTCGTACGATCACCTGTATGCAGATGCCAGGAAATGGCTGAAAGAAGGCTGGCTTGACTATATAGTGCCCCAGGTCTATTTCTCCTTCGGATTCAGAAGAGTGCCTTATGCGAACCTGGTAGACTGGTGGATGAATAACAGCTTCGGCAGGCATCTTTACATAGGCCATGCAGCCTACAGGGTAGGAGCGGAAGACACGGATAAAAACTGGGACAGCAAGATCGAGCTGCCTAACCAGCTGAGATTCCTGAGAGAAAAGGGAGGGCTCGGCAGCGCGTTTTTCAGCTCCAGGTCGCTGAAACGGAACACTTACGGCCTCACCGACTCGCTCCGGAACGATTTCTACCAGTACCCGGCGCTGGTGCCGACGATGCCCTGGAAAGATAATGTCCCGCCCCTCAGCCCCCACAACCTGAGCGCGAGCATCAATGAGCAGGATATGCTGGAAATAGAATGGGATACCCCGGCAAAGGCTTCGGACCAGGATCTCCCGTGGTACTACGTGCTATACCGGTTCGGAGCGGATGAGAGACCTTCGAATTCAGATCCTGCCAGGATCGTGGGGATTTCGTATGGCGGGAATAAAATTACGGATACCAGCGCGAAGCCGGGAGAGCGTTACCAGTATTTCCTGACGTCGGTAGACCGGCTTCATAACGAAAGCCGCCCCGCCGGCCCTTTAAAGCTGCGCCTCCAGCACCTGGATGAATAGCTGAAAGCCGATAGCTGACGGCTGCTTACGATTTCCGCTTGAGCTTTGCCTCTATGGTTTGCTGGGTGTGGGGAACCACCCTCAGGCGCTCTTTCGGAATCAGCTTTCCGGTGTCGATACAAACGCCGTAGGTGCCGTTCTTGATTCTTATGAGGGCGTTTTCCAATTGCAGCGAATACTTCTGGAGCCTGGCAGCCAATTGACTGAGATTCTCTCTTTCGCTGGTGTCGGCCCCGTCCTCGAGCAGCTTGTTGGTCCCGGCCGTGTTATCCGTGCCGGTATCGTTCCGCTTGCTCAGCGACTCTTTGATGTAGTTGAGCTCGCTTTTAGCGCCTTCCAACTTTTCCAGGATAATACTCTCAAACTCCTTAAGCTCTTCCTCCGAATATCTTACTCTCTCTTCTTGCATAGCAGTACTCTGTGCTTTACTTAGGTAAACAACTCTTTTGCAGAATCCGATGCAAAAGTAAATATTAAAATGGAAATATGTAGGAGTTCAGCCGCCGATTCGGATAATTCAAGTATTTTTTGATTTGTTGATATGGCGTTAGCCTGAAATTAACTTTCAGGTAACAGTGGCCGGGTGATTTTTTTGGCGGGTATATTGATCGAATGTAAAATTTTGTACGGATTGTTATGTTTCCGGCCCCGGAAGGAGGAACTGGGAAATTTGAACAAATCATGTAAGTTTGTGTGTTTCCCAAAAAATAGGACTATAACAAGCTTAAAATCAATATCTTAATAGCTATGAAATACATAGAGCCAGCTCCTATCAAGGACAAGGAGAATCCCCTGGAATCGATGATGCAGCGTTTCGATAAGGCTGTGGAATTGCTGGGCATAACAGACGAGATGTACAACATCCTGAAGGTGCCCAGGAAGCAGGTAATAGTAGGCTTGCCGGTAACGCTCGATAACGGGCGGATACACACGTTCGAAGGCTACAGAGTGATCCATTCTACCATTCTCGGCCCTGGAAAAGGGGGAATACGGTTCGATCCTGACGTCAACCTCGACGAGGTAAGGGCGCTTGCCGCGTGGATGACCTGGAAATGCGCCGTAGTCGATATCCCCTACGGAGGCGCAAAGGGAGGGATCGCCTGCGATCCGAGGTCGATGTCGGCGGGTGAGATGGAGCGACTGATGAGGGCTTACACCACGGCTATGCTCGATGTATTCGGCCCTGACCAGGATATCCCGGCCCCTGACATGGGGACCAGCTCGCGGGAAATGGCCTGGCTCATGGACGAATACTCCAAAGCTAAAGGCATGACCGTGCAGGCGGTGGTTACAGGCAAGCCGTTGGTGCTCGGCGGCTCCCTGGGCAGGACCGAAGCCACCGGGCGCGGGGTAATGGTATCGGCGCTGGCTGCCATGGAAAAGCTGAGGCTGAACCCTTATAAATCTACGGCCGTAGTGCAGGGATTCGGGAATGTCGGCTCCTATGCCGCTGCCCTGCTGAGGGAAAGAGGAGTGAAGATCCTGGCGGTAAGCGATATTTCGGGCGTATATTATAACAGCAACGGGATCGATATAGATGCGGCTCTCGCCTACCGTATCTCGAACAAAGGGATGCTTGAGGGGTATAAGGAAGCCGAAGTACTGGCTGCCGAGGAGCTCTTCCGCTTACCGGTCGATGTACTGGTGCCGGCTGCCAAAGAAGATGTCATTACGAACAGGAATGCGGGAGAGATCCAGGCAAAGCTGATCGTGGAAGGCGCCAACGGGCCTACTTCAGCGACGGCAGACGACATTATCAACGAGAAAGGGATCATGGTGGTACCCGATATCCTTGCCAATGCCGGAGGCGTGACGGTATCCTATTTCGAATGGGTACAGAACCGGATCGGGTACAAGTGGACGCTTGAAAGGATCAACAGGAGAACCGACAGGATTATGAAAGACGCTTTCAATCATGTCTACGAGACTTCGAAGAAATATAATGTGTCGCTACGTATAGCGGCTTATATCGTAGCCATCGATAAAGTGGCAAGCACTTATAAATACAGGGGAGGGTATTGATGAATTGATGTGGTGATGTGGTAATGTGATAATGTGATAATGTACATCATTATCGTAAGCCACTCCCTGTCCGCCTCCTACACAGGGCTGATCTGACGGAATCCCAGGGCTGCGCTCAGGGGTGGGGATGGCGCTCTTTCAGGGCTTTGAAAACGAGGGATTTAATAAATGTGGTGACGAGTTGATTAATCATCACATCAGCTAATCACCACATCATCACATCAGCTCGTAAACCCCCGCTACTCCCTGTCCGCCTCCCACACAGGCGGTCACCATGCCATATTTCTGGTTCCTTCTGCGCATTTCTTCGAAGAGCTGTACTGAAAGGCGGGCGCCCGTCGAGCCCAGCGCGTGGCCCAGCGCTATTGCGCCTCCGTTCGGATTGACGATAGCAGGATCCAGGCCGGCTTCCTGTATCACAGCCAGGGCCTGGGCGGCAAAAGCTTCATTCAGCTCTATCTGCTCAATGTCTCCGAGATTGATCCCGGCCTGCTTCAAAGCCAGCGGGATCGCTGCGACGGGGCCGATTCCCATCACACGGGGATCGACTCCGGCTGTGGCATAGGCGCGCATCTGCGCTATGGGCTTGAGGTTCAGCTCGTTTGCCATTTTCTCTGACATCACCAGCACGAAGGCTGCGCCGTCGGAAGTCTGGGAGGAGTTGCCGGCCGTGACGCTTCCGCCTGCTGCAAAAACAGGCTTGAGCTTCCCGAGGGCTTCCAGGGTCGTATCTGCGCGGGGTCCCTCGTCCTTATTTACGATGTATTCCTTTGTTTTCTTTTTGTTCGCCGCCGGATCGAAATAGGTTTCATTGACAGGTACCGGCACGATCTGGCTGTCGAACAGGCCGTTTTTCTGGGCGTCCAGCGCCTTCCGGTGAGATTGATAGGAAAATTCATCCTGCGCTTCGCGGCCGATCTTATAATCTTTCGCTACCTGCTCGGCGGTGAGCCCCATACTCAGGTAATACTGCGGGTTGGTATGCGCTATTTCGTAGTTCAGCGCCGTTTTCCAACCCATCACCGGAACAAGAGACATCGATTCTGTCCCGCCGGCGATAATGCAGTCTGCCATTCCGGCGTTGATTTTGGCGGCAGCGATCGCAATGGCTTCAATGCCCGATCCGCAATAGCGGTTGACGATCATGCCGGAAACATTTTCGGGAAGGGACAGAAGCGAGATATACCGCCCCATCTGCATGCCCTGTTCGGCTTCCGGAACCGCATTCCCTACAATTACATCGTCTACTCGTTTAGGGTCGAGCGCAGGCACTTCCTTTAGCAGGTGCCTGATGACGTGTACGGCAAGATCATCAGGTCTTGTGAACCTGAGCCCGCCCCGGCCTGCCTTTCCTACCGCGGTGCGGTAACCCGAAATGATATATGCATTCATATGCTGTAAGTTGTAGTCAGGGAAAATACCAGTAAAATCAATAAGGAACATAGTATGCAAGCATACCAATTGTAAAGTTACCTGATTTCTCCAAAAATTAAAATTTGTTTACTCATTTTACATTCTTCTGGCGTAATTTCGAAGCCGTTGAGAGTGCAGACCGGGTCGCGCAGATTGGGTCGAAGACCCGCCGTCGCACTCCTCCCGTCCGGAGACGGGGGAGAGCGTATGTCTTATTGCCTAATTATCAAATTATCATATGAAAAAGCCATTAGCTGTCAGGTTTTAGGTTTTAGCAGCCACACAAGCGGTCCGCCGCCGGCCGATGAATAACCTTCGACGAGCTCAGGGACCACCCTTCGACGAGCGTTCGACTGAGCTCACGCCGGAGTCTCAGGGACCTAATACCTAACAGCTAATGGCTCAAACCTTTTTATACAGATGAACATCATTGTATTAGACGGCTATACGCTGAATCCGGGAGACCTGGAATGGACAGAGCTGGAAAAGCTGGGAAACCTCACGGTGTATGACAGAACGCCTCCCGGTGAAGTAGCGGGAAGAGCCAGAGAAGCGGATGCCGTGATTGTGAACAAGCAGAAGCTCAACCGGGAAACCCTGGCTCAATTGCCGCAGCTGAAATATATAGGAGTAAGCGCGACAGGTGTCAATAATGTGGATCTCGCGGCAGCTAAAGAATTCGGTATCAGCGTGACAAACGTCGGGGGCTACAGCACGAATTCAGTAGCCCAGCATACTTTCGGCCTTATCCTGGCCCTGACCAATCACATCGAGCTGCACAGTCAGTCCGTGTTCCGGGGCGAATGGGTTTCGGCCAGTGATTGGAGCTATACAATATCGCCGTTGGTGGAGCTTAACGGCAAATCGCTGGGATTGATAGGGCTGGGCAGCATAGGCGAGGCTGTGGCAAATATTGCCCTCAGCTTCGGCATGAAAGTCAGTGCCTACAGGAAGAACGCGGCCAAAGGCTTTCCTCCAGGGATCCAGCCTATGGGTTTGCAGGAGCTGTTCGGGCAAAGCGATATCGTCAGCCTTCATTGTCCGCTGACCCCCGAAACAGAAGGCATCGTCAACGCGGAAAGCCTCTCGCTGATGAAAACGACTTCCTACCTGATCAACACCGGACGGGGTCCTCTGATCGTAGAAGAGGACCTGGCCGCGGCGCTGCACGACGGGAAAATTGCAGGAGCAGGCCTGGATGTGCTTTCGGATGAGCCGCCGAAAGCCGGTAACCCGCTGCTTCAGGCGCCCAACTGCATCATAACGCCTCATAATGCCTGGGCTTCTTTTGAGGCCAGGAAAAGACTGATGTCGCTGGTAGCCGGGAACCTGAAGGCCTTCCTGGAGGGAAATAGCCGGAACGTGGTGGTGTAAAACTGAAGGTTTAAGCCCGTTGCGGATCGCACGTAAAAGGTCAATAGGATATTTCGCTAAAAAATTATAATTTATAGCGAAAGTGCCTACATTTGCCGGAAGGAATACTCAGATTATAAAATGAAGGGCAAGGCTCTTTCAGAGGACGTAAGCATGCGCGACGATCAGGCGATCTGGCACGCATTTCAATCGGGAGACAGGCTCGCGTTTGAATCCATGTACCGCGACCATATCCGGCAGCTGATCAGGTACGGGTTCAAAATTTCGGGAGATGAGCAAATCGTGCAGGACTGTATCCAGGACCTGTTTATGGAGCTTTGGGACAGCCGGGAGAGCCTGGCGGAAGTGAAGTCTGTGAGGCATTACCTGCTGAAGTCGCTCCGGTATAAGATTGTACGATACCTGAGGCAAAGCAATTCGGAAGACCTTGAAAAAGCGGGTTATTATGCAGATGATGACCATTTTGAACGCTCTTTGCTGGAGAAGGAGGCCGGCGTCGTGCAGTCCCGCAAGCTTTATGCTGCTCTGGAAATGCTTCCCAAACGGCAGAAAGAGGCCATCCATTTACGGTATTTCGAGCAAATGAGCAACGAGGAGGTAGCCGACCTGATGGGGGTAAACTACCAGTCGGCCTGCAAGTTTATCTACACGGCGCTTAAAAACCTGCGGGATATCATGCTCATCCTCTTTTATTGTTTCAAGCTTTTTATTATTTCCTGAGCTCTTCGGGACTTGCAGTCCCGAAGCCCTAATTATGTTGCCGCCGGCGACTCCTGCAATACCGCTTCCTGAGCCCAAATCCAGATATTGTGCAGGTGGCTTCGTTTTCGGAGTCGGCCGGGATTTGCAGCTATTTAAAAAAAGTCAGAAAAAAATGGATTAAAAACGACAGCTTGCTACACTGTGTATATATACAGGTAACAGAACGTCAATGTTTAAAGATTTTTCCAATTTCGGGATAGAGGACTTCGCCTTCGATGAGTCTTTTCAAAAGTGGGTGACAGACGGTGATTACCAGGATTTCTGGGGAAGCTATATGAATGAGCATCCCCACCAGATCGACAAGATCCTGGCGGCAAGAGAGCTCGTGCAGCAGCTGAAAAACGGATCGCCGTCCGGCTCACATGAAGACCTGGCCGGTACGATCTGGTCGAATGTTGAAAAGCATATAGAAAGCAGCGGACGGCCTCTGGTATACAGGGTAAAATGGATGTATGCGGCAGCCGCAGTGGCGGCTTTGCTGGTAGCGGGTTACCTCTTCCGGTTGGGCGATCGATCGTCCCTGTCTCCGTATGAGGCTTCTTCGGGAAAAGATCTTGCGGAGCAGGCGGTGATGACCGAATATAGGAACGATCGCGACAGCGTATTGAAAATTACACTCGAAGACGGGAGTTCGGTCAGTCTTGAGAAAGACAGCCGGCTGAGCTATTCCGGAAGTCTGAGAGCCGGTGAAAGGACAGTTTATCTCGACGGCGAGGCTTTTTTTGATGTCGAAAGAGACCCGAAACGGCCTTTTGTCATTTTTGCCAACAAAACGGTGGTGAAGGTATTGGGAACGAGCTTCCGCGTGAAAGCGCATGACCATTCCGAAAAAGTAGTGGTAGCTGTCAAATCCGGGAAAGTGTCTGTTTTCGAAAGAAAAGACTTCGAAAAGGCCCGTGAAAACCCGCAGATATCGGGTTTGGTGCTGATGGCCAACCAGCAGGCGGAGTTTTCTAACGAGCTGGAAAAGTTCAGCAAGATGATTGTGCCGGACCCGGTAATGCTGGGTGGTACCGACAAAAAGGAGTTTGATTTTGACCGTACGCCGCTGCCTGAAGTATTTTCAGCGCTTGAAAAAGCTTACGGGATCGAGATCATTTACGACGGGGACCTGCTTGCCGACCGGCTGCTGAAAGTCAGTCTTGAAGACGAGACGCTTACCGAAAAATTGGACGTGATCTGTAAGACGATGGGGCTCTCATACCACATTGTCGACGCCAGGATCATTATAGAAATCCGGAACCTCTAAACAAAAACAAGCTATGTCAGGATAACCAGATCGATTATTTGAAGAATAAACCGGTGCAAACAAAAAGCTGACGATGTTACAGCACCGTCAGCCCGTTTCATTCTCCTTCATCTACTTGCGGACGGATGAAGGAAGAGGTGATTTGTCTATTCATTGTTGTGAACGAAAAACAAAATCAAGTCAAAAGTATGAAAAAAAGTCTACTACCCGCCCAGTTTCTTGTAGCTATGATAAAGTTTAGCTGTTTTCATTTATTTCTGGTCGTGTTGACATTGGGAATGAGCATAGCAGGCAGCGGCTATTCGCAGGAAGCACTGTCCAGGTCGGTGACCTTCCGGATAGAGAACCAGGATTTCAGGGCTGTATTGTCACAGATAGAGAAAGGCGCAAAAGTAAAGTTCAGCTATGACCTGGCTGTTATCCCCAGAGAAAAGATAACCTTTGAGGCACGGGCCGAATCTTTGTCTTCAGTTCTTGAAAAGCTGCTGAAGCCGTTGCGTTTAACGTATACCGTTTCGGGAAGATATATCATCATTTCCAAAAGCGCAACTGAGTCGGTCACAGATTCTCAAAGCTCTTCCCGGGTCCCCTGGGAGCTGCTTGTTAGAACAATCAGCGGCACGGTTACGGAGCCGGGCGGAGAGCCGTTGCCCGGCGTGAGCGTCCTGCTGAAGGGTACCCAGAAAGGAACTGTAACCGACCCTGCCGGCAGATTTACGCTGGCTCTGACCGATAGTGAGCTGGCTTCCAGCGATATACTGGTATTTTCTTTCGTAGGCTTTATTTCGAAAGAGGTTGCTATCGGCAACAGGACACAGATCGATACTGAGCTGGAGGTCGACACTAAGTCCCTGGAAGAAGTAGTGGTGGTAGGATATGGTACCCAGAAGAAAGTAAACCTGACCGGGGCCGTCGACGCCATTAAAGCGGAAGACATTATCTCGCGCCCCGTCGGTCAGGCGTCAAGCGCGCTGCAGGGCATGGCGCCCGGTGTTACCGTCACGCAGCGCTCAGGGAAGCCGGGTTCCGATGGAGGAACGATCAGGATACGGGGTGTCGGAAGCCTGGGTACTTCGGATCCGCTGGTACTTGTCGATGGCGTACCGATGAGCCTCAACAACGTGGACGTCAACGAGATAGAATCCATATCTGTGCTCAAAGACGCCGCATCGGCAGCCATTTACGGCTCGCGGGCGGCCAACGGGGTCATCCTTGTCACGACAAAAAGAGGGAAAAGCGGGCAGTTTTCGGTCAACTACCGCAACAACCTCGGCTGGCAGCAACCTACTGCGCTGATGAAAAAGGTAAGCGGCTATGATCATATGGTGATGATCAATGAAGCCAACCGTAATGTGGGACGCAACGCGCCATTTAGCGACGAGTATGTAGAGGCCTACCGGCTTAATGCTCCTTCCGACGAATACCCGGAGACCAACTGGCACAAGGAGATGTTGAAAAGCAGGGCATTCCAGCAGAACCATTACATCGGCATCAATGGAGGCGGTGAAAAAATGAGCATACTCGGCTCGGTTTCCTATATGGACCAGGATGGGATAATGGAGTCTAATTTCAAGCGGCTCAACCTGCGTCTCAACTCCGATATCAAAGTAAAAGAGAACTTACAGGTAGGACTCGACATCATCGCCCGTAATGACACCCGTAAAGAACCTCCCCAGCAATGGGGCTGGCTTCTGCGTTATCCCCACAACATTCCCGGAAAAAATGAAAACGGTACCTGGGGAATAGGGTGGGATGGCGCCAACGGATGGGCCTCTCTGCGTGAAGGCGGGTATACCAATGACAAACGGCATGAGCTGATGGCCAACCTGAAGGTGAACTGGCAGCCGTTCCGCGGCTTTAATCTCAACCTGCAGGCGGCACCAAACATTTCGTACCGCCAGGACAAGACGTTCCGCAAGCATGTAAACCTGTATTTTCCCGACGGCCTGATCGTCAATCCCAGCGAATTCAAAGCTACTCTCACCGAGAAGTATACCAAGGCCGTCACCAACAACTACCGGGCCGTCGCGAATTATGCCAGGGATATCAGCTCTCATTCCTTCAACATCCTGGCCGGGATAGAAGCAATTGATTTCAGAAACGAATGGCTGGAGGGCTTCCGTGATCAGTACCCGCTCGAAAATTACGACGTGATCAATGTCGGTTCCACGGCCAACCAGAGAGCCGCCGGATCCGCATTCGAATCGTCGCTCCTGTCTTATTTCGGACGCTTCAACTACAGCTTCGGCGACCGGTACCTGATGGAAATGAACCTCAGGGCCGACGGCTCATCCCGTTTTACAGGCGATAACAAGTTTGGCTTCTTCCCTTCATTCTCCGCCGGGTGGCGGGTATCGGAGGAATCTTTCTTCAAAGATATCAGGTGGATCAACGAGCTGAAGATCAGGGGATCATGGGGGATGCTCGGCAACCAGGAAGTAAGGCTTGCCAACCAGGATGTCCTGTATTATCCTTTCGCTTCCACGATCACAATGGGACAAAATTACGTCTTCGGACCCGATATACCGGCTTTGGGAGCAGCGCAGATGGAAGCCGGAAACCCGGCGATCACCTGGGAAAACACCAAGATGGTCAACATCGGCCTGGATGCAAGCGTAGGCGATTTCGAGATCACGGCAGATTATTACATCAAAAACACATCCGATATTCTTCTGCGTCTCCCGGCTCCCCGTATATCCGGCCTTATAGAGCCTGTCCGGAATGCAGCTAAAGTGCGCAACGCCGGCTGGGACCTCAGCCTCGGGTACCGGAAGCAGCTCAACGGGTTCCAGCTTGCCGCCTCCGCCAATCTTTCGGATGTCAATAACCGGGTCACCGACCTGGTAGGCACAGGGCCGTACATCTATACCCGCGAGATCGATCAGCAGGGTCAGCCTTTCAGGTCGCTTTATGGCTTAAGGGCGCTCGGGTATTTTCAGAACCAGTCGGAGGTCGACAACCACGCCACCCAATTCGGGCCGATGAGCCCGGGGGATATCAAGTACGAGGACATCAACAACGACGGGACGATCAACGCGGAAGACCGGGTCATTATCGGGAGCACTATCCCGAAATACACCTATGGCTTTAACATTTCTCTCGGTTATAAGGGGTTTGATTTCAGCGTCTTCGGGCAGGGAGTCGGCAAGGTCGACGGCTACCTCGACAATTTTGCCACCATGGCATTTTACCTGGGTGGTACCGCCCAGGAGTGGCACAAGGATCACTGGACACCCGAAAATCCGGATGCGGCCTACCCGAGACTTACCTTCAACTATCCCAACAACGAGCAGGTGTCGTCCCAGTGGGTACGCAGCGCCGCCTACTTCAGGCTGAAGAATATGCAGCTGGGGTATTCCGTACCGCAGCCCGTGGTCAAAAAGCTGAGCCTTTCCAGGCTGAGGGTGTTCGGCAGCGCTCAGAATCTTTTTACCCTCCACAATTTTTACGACAGTTTCGACCCCGAGGCCCCGGTGGGCGAGGGTAATTTTTACCCCCAGGTAAAGGTGTTTGTGTTTGGTCTGGAACTATCATTTTAACCGGTCTTTTGAAATGAAACTTAAAAATATCATACTGGCAGCAGGTGTTTTTTTCGCATCGACCTTGTTTACGGCCTGCGACGACTACCTTGAGCGTTATCCGCTGGACCAGCCTTCCGATGTTACTTTCTGGAGCACGGAGGCCGAACTGAAAATGGCGATCAACGCGGTATACAGGAGCCTGTACTGGACGGACAGGACCACGGCTACGGCGCTCAACACGCATCTCCCGTTCCAGTTTCTTTTTGATTTTGCCACAGATCTCAGCTGGGACAGGAACCTGAACGCCTGGCAGCTGATGGGCCAGGGCCAGGTCACCGCGGTAGAAAACTCGCTCGTCTTCGGTGCATGGAACAACGCCTATGCACAGATCGGCAACTGCAATCGCCTGCTGGCCTACATGCACCGGGCAGAGGAGGTCACCAATCCCCAGGTATATGCCAACATCGCTGCCGAGGCCCGGTTTTTCAGGGCTTACTGGTATCATTGGCTGATCAGCCTGTACGGCGACGTACCCCTCATCACCGAGCCTCTCGATCCCGGAGAATCGGCTTTGCCCCGTACCGGCAAGGAGGAGGTTTACCGGTTTATCGTCGACGAGCTCGATGCGGCAGGCGCCGTTTTACCGGCTGAATACGCTGCCAACGAAAGAGGACGCGCTACCAGGGGAGCAGCTTTGGCGCTGAAAGCCAGGGCCGCTTTGTTTGCCGGGGATTGGGCTACTGCGGCAGCGGCTGCAAAAAGCGTTATCGATCTCAATAAGTATTCCCTCTACCCCGACTACGACAAGCTGTTTACTTACGAAGGGCAAAACAATACGGAAGAGATTTTTACCATACAGTTCAGCCGTACCAACCAGATGGTGCATGAAACCCCCATCCATGTGCGCGGACGCCTTGCGGGAGGATACGTCACGAAGATACCGACACAGGCCCTGGTCGATTCGTACGAGTGTATCGACGGGCTTCGTATTGACAAATCTCCCCTCTATAATCCTGAAAAACCTTTCGAAAACAGGGACCCGAGGCTTTACGCCACGATCGTTCACCCCGGTTCCGTATTCCTGGGCTACCAGTTTGAAACGCATCCCGACAGCCTCACCATATGGGATTACAACCAAACGCCCGCACGAAGGGTAGGCAACCAGGAGGTGACCAATCCCTATGCTACCTTCTCCGGCTATATGTACCGTAAATACGTTTCTTCCGATACGCGCGAATTCCGTCAGCAATCCGAGCTGAATGTAATGCTGTTCAGGTATGCGGAAATATTGCTGACTTATGCGGAAGCCCAGATCGAGCTGGGGCACCTCGACGAATCGGTATATGCAGCTATTAACAGCGTCCGTACCAGGGCAGGAATGCCGGCCATCACCCCCGGCAAATCCGCAGACGAGCTGAGAAAGATCGTAAGGCATGAAAGAAAGGTAGAATTCGTATTTGAAGGTCACCGGTTTTTCGATATCAGGAGATGGAAGATCGCCGAGCACGTGATGCCGGGCCCTCTCTACGGGCGTCCTTTACGCGAATACAAATCAAAATATATTCCCAGGTTTGACGAGTACGGAACTCCCCGGTACGAAGCCTATGCCAGCGAGCTGAGGATGTTTGACACGCGCTTCTTCAACCCGGCGAAGGACTATCTTCTGCCAATTCCCCAAAGGGAGCGGGACATTAATCCGAATCTTACTCAAAATCCACTCTACTAGGGATACGCGATGAAAATAGCAGGTTTGTTTTGTAGACCGCGATTACCTGAAGGTTTCTTTTTCTCAAAGAGAGCCGGTCTGGCATTGCTTCTGACGGGGCTTCTTTCTGTTGCGCACGGACAAGGGCTTTTGACTCCGGAAGTTGCGCCCGATCCGGGTATAAAGATAAAAAAGGTAGTTTCGGGTCATATTATACACCGCTTCCATGACACCTCTCCCATTAGTCCTTCGGGAAAATACATCGCGTTATTCCGGATCCCGTTTGAAGATCACTACCCGGTGGCGGGCGATTTCGGGGAGGTCGTGCTGGTCGATCTGGCTTCCGGGAAGGAAGAAATAGTCGCGAAATCGTTTGGATGGGAAATGCAGGTGGGCGCCAACGTACAGTGGGGCGGCTCCGACGAAGAACTGTTTTACAACCAGGTGGATACAGTCAGATGGGAAGCTTTTACGGTTCTTTACAACCCGCTGACCAGGCGGTCGAGGCGCATAGACGGATGGATGTTCATGGCGTCGGCCGATGGTAAAAAGCTGGTGAGCCACAACCTGATCAATTCGATATATGCGCAATCCGGGTACGGCGTAATCGTACCCGAGAAGTACAGGACCAGGCATCACGGACTGACCGATAGCGACGGCATTTTTGTAGCGGACGTCAAAAGCGGGAAAAGCCGGATGATCGTCAGCCTGAAAAAAATGTTTGAAAAGGCGACGCCTGCCGTAGGAATACCTGACCCTGAGCATTATCAGGTCTACGGCTTCAAGGCGATGTGGAACCCGCAGGGAACCCGGATCATGACCTGTATGCTGTTTTATCCCAAAGGCGGCGGGAGGAGGAAAGTTGCAGTGATTACCCTCAAGCCGGACGGCACGGATATCCGCACTGCCATTACGACGGATCAATACGCAAAGGGAGGACATCATATGGCGTGGATGCCCGACGGAGATCATTTCTCGATGAACCTAGAAATGAACGATGCCAGACCGGGACTGGAACTGGTTACCGTCAGGTACGACGGCAGCAACCTGAAAGAAGTTTTTAATCCCGGCTCGGGCCACCCCAGCTTCCATCCGAAAGGCTTGCCGCTGATAGTGACAGATGCTTACCGCCACGAAACCAGCGTTACATCAAACGATGGCTATGTCCCCGTACGGCTGCTGAACACGGCAACAGGCAAAGAAATACTGATCGCAAAAGTGAGAATACCCGACGTATCGGATAATTCTTTCCGCCTGGACCCCCATCCTACCTGGGACCGTACCGGAAGATTTGTTATTTTTAACGGCTACGATGATGCAAGCCGTGGAGTTTACATTGCAGACTTACAACACTTTACCCAAACCAAATAAAAGTTTAAGATATGAAAAGACGGGATTTTTTAAGCCTCAGCCTGCCTGCCACGGGGGCTATCATGCTGGCCCCGGGATTGCTGGGCGCAAGCGCCAGGGCGGAAATCAACCGGCAGTTCAGCGGCGCCCCGGAGTTCGATGCCTACGACCTCCTGATCAACGGAGGCGGGCTCGCCGGGTATTTTGCAGCAATAGAAGCAGCGCGATCGGGCAAAAAAGTGCTTTTAGCGGAGCGGCGCAGCGGCCTGGGTTATGAGCTCACTGCAAAAAGCCGGCTGTTTCTTCATAAAAATGGTTTCGACAAATTCACTCCCGAGCTGAAACAGCTCTTTTTGCCGGAAGGCGAAAAGCCGGAGCTTCATAACCCCCGGGCTACCTCCGACGGGATAGTGGGCGATGAGGTCGGGTTGATGGCGGGCAGCCTGAAAAAAGGCCTCCTGCGGAACCTTCTGGTCAGCAAGGTCGACGTGCTGCTCATGACAGATGTCTGCGGACTTTTCTCCGACAACGGGAAAGTATCGGGCGCGATGCTCGCCACCAAGCAGGGGACCTATGCAGTTAAATGCTCTGCATTCCTGGATGCCAGCGAACTGAGCCTGTTCAGCCGTAACCTGGCCGGCGCCGCTGCCGCACCTGCTTCGGCATCGTTTGTCCTTGAAGTCTGGAATGCCGCCAACCCGGAAAAAAAAGAGATCAAAGTACCCGGCGGCATCGAAGCGCAATCCATTTCCCTCCACCCGGGGAAACACGCCGATCACCAGGTTTTCCTTGAATTTTCTTTTGATGCCAAAGGGCTGTCGATCGACGATACCGAGCATAAGGCAAGAAAAATCGCCGGACAACTGGGTAGTTCATTGCATTCGCTCGACGCGACGCTGGGCAAGGCGACGATCCAGCAGCTTGCCTGGGAATGCAGCTATACGCTTTCCGACAACCGGCTGCCGGCTACCAGGCTGAAATCCCACTATCTCCTGCAGGAGCTCCCTGTCCGCAGTTGCAGCGATGTGCTGGCCGTAAAAGCCGCGGCAGAAAAAGCAGCCAGGGCCGTGCCGGTCAGCAGGAAAAGCCCTTCACTGGGACAGCTGCACCTTCCCGGGGCTACCATCGCCGCGAAGGACATCTCTTTCGGCAAGCCGGATGAACCGGGTCTTCAGATCCCGCTGGAGCACTGCACCTTCAACTGGAACGCCCTGGTGCCGTCAAAAGCAGCCTACCAGGTGGTAGTGGCCGGCGGTGGTACGGCCGGGAGCATGGCAGCGCTCGGAGCGCTTGAAAAAGGTGCGAAAACGATAGTCGTCGACTATTTTAACGAGCTGGGAGGTACCAAGACCATGTGCGGCGTGATGGGATACTATCATGGTTACAAAGACCAGAAATACTTCAAGCGGCAGGATGCAGAGGCCAACCAGCTGGCAACTGTAGCCAATATGCCCAAGAAGCTGGGCCGTATGCAATACCTGCGGATGCAGACGCTCGATCGCAACGGGACTTTCATGGGCCGCGCCATTCTCTGCGGGGCCGTCAAAGAGGGGAATACCCTCAAAGGCGCGCTGGTTTGTCATGACGGTCAGCTGAAAGTCATTGCCGGAGATATTCTTATCGATGCTACCGGCGACGGCGACCTGGCCGATTTTGCAGGCGCTGAATTTGAAATCGGCGATTCAAGGGCGCATAAAACACAAAATTACAGTCAGTGGGACATTAAAGGCGCAGGCACGCCTCCTTCTAATACCAACAGGGACTACGACATCCTCAATACGACCCGGATCGGCGAGCTTCAGCGCGGACTTTTCCTGTCGCACTACGAAGCCCACTTCTATGATTTTCACCCTATGCTCGCGGTACGCGAGTCCAGGCGCATCAAAGGTGTTTACGAGCTCGACGTGCTCGATGCCGTAGAAGGCACGCACTTCGCCGATGCGCTTGTGCTGGCCAGCAGCGATTTTGATCCGCACTATACCGCTATTACCGAGCTTACGCGGTGCGGATTCCTGCTGCCCCATTCCAACGACATCGTGCTCGAAATTCCCTACCGCTCGATCGTTCCCGAAAAGATCGACGGGTTGCTGATTTCGGGAAGAGGCTTCAGCCAGACCCATAACGCGCTCCAGTTTACCCGTATGACCGCCGACCTGATTGTTTTAGGCTACCTTACCGGCCAGATCGGCGCCGATATTGCCTGGAAAGGCGCGAAAGCAAGGGAGTATGATGTCACTGCCATTCAGAAAGAATGGGATGGTCTCGGGTACTATCCCGAAGGCTTTTTCTCCCGGAAGGCCGGGAATAACCTGAACGACAAGGAAGAGATCAGCCGCCGGGTTGAAGAGCTTGGCGCCGGAAAACGCGAATACCTGTACGAAGTCATCAAGCTGCCGAAGCAAAAGGCGGTTCCGGTGCTTAAAACAGCCTTCACAAGCGCTGCCGGCGACGGGAAGCTGCTCATTGCCAAATCGCTCGCGTGGTTCGGCGAGTCCCTCGGCAGCGACCTGGTAGCCGCAGAGCTGGA
>MEDT01000073.1 GCA_001724175.1 Cytophagaceae bacterium SCN 52-12
ATTGCATTCCAAAGAGCGGATTTTACCGGAAACTACGCAGTCTAGCTCGGTAACTCCTGGTATAAAGTGAGTCGCCCCTTCGCCTTGCGCATTGGATTGGCCGGCTACGAAAAACACCTCCCCTACTCCAAATTTGACTTGACGAATATCAGAAGTGCCATCCTTAATCGTAAATCGGTACCACCCGGCCGATATAAAGACAGTAAAAAAGTAATAACCTGAAGTAGAGGTGCCTAGCTGAGTCATACTTCCAGAGGGAAGGGATTGAAATGAAGTGTGGTCGCTGTGATAGTTGCCAAAACGGTCCAGCTTTTCAATCCGGTATTGAGCTCCTGTCCTGTTGATCACTTGCCCTGCAAAAGTCACTGTAGTAGCGCCTCCGCGACCATTACTGCGCTGAACCACTGAAAACGTTCGTGGCCAGGTAATCGTAGGTTTTGTAGGAGGGTCATAAGGCCCTCCTGGTTGCAAATAAGCCGGCACCTCGGGTGGTGGCAACTGACCTTCACTCTCAGTCATCATGAGAAGGCACACAAAAAATATCGTATATCTGACAAAATTCTTCATAGTCGTATTTTCTTAAGATTTAAATAATATGTCCATGCACAAGCTGTAAGAGGTTTACCGGATTTCGCTTACACGGATCAGCTCGATGGTCGTACCATAATGCTTGTTAAAAGTTTTAATAAATTCATTAGCGATTACAGCCTGCCCTACAGCAGTTGGAAAAATCCCATCCGCCGAGAAGAAATTGCCCCCCGGATAGGAGGGATCTATTTTTAAGCCGTCATCAGTCACATATTCACCGGCCTGTATTGCTTTATATAGCGAGTACAGGTCCACCACCGGCAGCTTATTCAAAGCAGCGATCTGGTCAACAACTGAATTGTAACGCTCCACACCAACCGCTTCATCGTAGCTCAGCACGTTTTCATCTAGCAACGGATTGTCGGCCCTAAGCCCTTTTCCCGACCTTTGGACCAGCTCTGCCAGGTCCTGAGAGGGGATGAATTTATCACGGGGGTCGATTAAACGCAGGTCATTTTTCCAGAGCCACTGGATGAACACCCCTTCCCCTGCAGAGGCCACGACATCCTCGTATTTGTAGAAGTTGAAAAAGGGCAGGGACAACACGTCGGGAACATTGGCCATCACGCCCTTGGCCCCTTCTTTTTGCAGCAGCCTGATCAAATTGTTTTCCGGATGATACCCCACTCTCTCTCCCGGCACGCCGGCCAGGACCTCCCCGTAAGCGCCTTTACGGCAATAATCCACAAAATCATCCATGCCCAGCTCAAACGTAAAGAAATCCGGCTTGACTTCTTTGTCCTGCAGCATGGCCAGGTAGGAGAGCCTGCCCTCCTGGTCTGCCCGGGCAAAGCGGTTCAGGTGCTGATAGGACGCCTTCTCAAAGGTGGGCAGGAATGCGCCGGGTTGGTCTTCGGTGATCATGATCTCGCGGGCCTTAAGATAAGGAAGTGCGAAATTGTGGACCGTGCCGGCAACTTTGGGCAACTGGTCTCGGGCACCGAAGGCTGGTTTCTTTGCTTCTGCAAAGTCCAGGATGCCTTTCTTATTGCGTGCTGTATAAGTTCCGCTCCCATTTTGATACTCCCCCTCGAACAGGGGCTGTCTGAATTCAGCGGCTCCCATTTGCCTGGCCAGCAGGTTGGGAAAGGAGGTGAGCTGGGAGCTTTGGGAGATCCCTCCGTCCTGCACGCCGGCCGACAGGGAGCTGCCGATGGCGATGTAGGTGACCCCGGTCTTGGGCTCGGCCGGCTGGGCTTGCGATGTGGCAAACGCCAACAGGCCGCTCCCGAAAACCAGCGATCGTAGCGTGCAAATCCGATAATGGTTTCTCATAATTTAAGTAGATATGTGAAGTGTAGATTTATTTAAAATACTGCCGGATTTACGCTGCCATTATATAATTTTACAATCTGTATTCCTACGAGAAACCTAATGGATCTCTGCCGTGTTTCGCGTTCTTTAACTAGTACTTACGGCTTATCCATACAATATGTATGTACTATAATTAATCGGTTCTGGTATTATTTCAATCTGTCGCCGCTATGCGTAGATTTACGGTTTAGGTCTGAATTTTTTCCAATTTCAAAAAACCATTTAATCAGTAAGGATCGAACTTTTCATAGGTGGTAATGTGTTGTGAATTTGCACGGAATCTATAAAAAGATATCAATACATCCTAGGCTTAAATGAGGGTATCTTTTTCTCATTTGAGTAAATTCAGTGGCTCATTTGAGCGTGCAATATATCATTGCTCTGGTGCTAGAAAATAGCTTGGCGTATGGCATCAGACCTCAACGAAGCTATTGCCGCGGCATCTGTAGTTGGATAGGTAGGGGCGAAATTGGTTCGCGAAGGCTTAATATGCTGAAGTCACTTTCTGGCTACCCCTTGAAAACCGGAGTAATTTGGCAAGCGAGGAGAAAGGGAGGATCACAATAAAATGCCCATCCTGGCAGATGGGCAACACAATATCCTGATTTTCGAAAGATAATTTTACAACAACTCTAAAAATGTTTAAAACCCTATCTGGAATCGAAGATGTAGACAGCTGGCTCGAGGAGACCCTCTCAAGTCTACTCGCACCTTTTTACTGTCCCAGCAGCCAGGGTCTGCACTCTAACGTTCTCGTTTTTAATCCCAGCGGGCACTGTCACCAGTTCCAGGGTGTTACCGGTTACCAATACAGCCGTAACTTTAGGGTTGTCGCAAAAATCCAGTTCCTCAACGCCGTCAGGTGTAATGACATATACCTCCAGTAACTCCGGCTTATCCATAAGCGCCTGTTGGTTGATAATCACGCCCGATAAATACTTAAGCTTTGAATTATGGCTCAGATCCATTGAAAAGGCCTGTCCGTTACCCACAAGGATTATGAGGTTTGGATTTTTGTCAACTTTCACATCCATCAGCTTTTCCGAGGTCATAAAGGATAAATGCTCCAGGTTGGGCAATCCTCCAACCGGCAGTTCTTCAAGCCAGGTGTAGTCACAAATCAACGTTTTCAGTTTATCGTTGGGAGAAAGCTTAAGCTCCTTCAGGCCCCTGTAGTAAACTTCTGATTTGTAGTACCCACTGCAGTCCAGAAATTCGAGCTTTTTGTTTTGAGTCAGATCGAGCACAGGCATTTTGGAGGTATCAACTGTCAGCGATTTGAGATTGGTAAAAAACTCAATTCCGGTCAGGTCGCTTGCTGACATCGTGGTGTCCCTGTTTCCGCCGAAAGGATTGTTTTTCGTAGAACGTATAAACAGAGTTTCGATATTTTTGATATCACGATATAAAACCCGTCCATTAATAGTCTTATCTGAATCATAGACTGCCAGGGCTCTTTCAAATACCGGGTCAGGAATATCAACTACCTGATCATCAGGATATATTTGTGGATCTGTAGTCTTACATCCCCATAAAAAGCACATTAAAACAAGGGCGTGTATAAATAATTGCTTTACCATTTGCAGATCAATTTTAGGACGTAAAATTCCGATCATCTACTTTATCAACTTTTACAAAGTAAAAACTTTTTTTCGACTAGTCAACTTGCGAATTATCACCAATAACGAGTTAAACACTCTGACATAATTATATGAGGCTTAAAAACGAAGATTAGGATATTTCAGAAAAGTTGCGCCCAAGCATTATTGCCGCTGAGGGCGCCACTCGTCTTAGAGCGATTCTATCGGATTTATTTAACCAACAATACCTTTTTGGTTTCATTGTGCTCCCCAGTAACCATTTCGCCTGCGTGCTTAAGACTGCTGACCGGGAGCTTAATCTCATGACCGCCGGCCGGCATTTTTTCTTTACTCGCCTGCTCCAAAAGCCGCCCCTGTTGATCATAAATTTTCAGTAAAATATCGGATGGTTCTTTAAGGCCGAAATAAACCGTCAATACTTCTTCGGATGAACTCGTCGGATTGGGAAGCGCATAGCTTTCAGATTTCAATTTTTTTCTTGTATAAAAATGCCATTTGTTTTGGAAAGGGCTGATTTTTTTGCAAAGATACGGTATCGCAAAATTGAACGATAGCTATAAAATGTATCAATACTTCCTAGGCTCAAATGAGAGTATTTCTATACTCAAATATTCATATAAATGATGAAAATATAAGTGTCATTATCAGAGCAATCAGAAATAAACAGGAACCAATCGGAGATCTGCAGATATCTCATCTCAGCCTCCGCCCTTTCCATCTATACACACCTTTCTGGCCGGCCAGGCCGAAAAACAACACATAAAACGGGTAAATCACCTGGACAAGCGGGATATACGGAAGCGCCTGCTCCTTTTCCAGGAAGCGCAGCACAGATCCTATAAAAAGCCATTCCGGCAGGATCCTGAGCAATATAAGCGCGAGCGCGGTGTAGCCCGACAAAGCTCCCGTCGCATAAGCGACCACGGCAGACAGGACGGAAAGGCTGCTCAGGAAGACAAATACCGCCAACACCTTCGGCCACGAGCTTTCATAGTGCTTCCATTTGCTGGCCCAGCGCTGTCGCTGGCTTTTGAAGCCCTCCCAGGTCTTATGAGGCGCCGTCCGGACCACCGCCGCCTGCGATTTCAGGAAGTAAATACCATCCGGGTATTTCTTTGCTATTTTCTGCATCAGCAGCTCATCGTCCCCCGATGCGATCTGGTCAACGCCTTCAAATCCGCCCACCTCAAAAAAGACAGCTCTTTCGTAGGCAAAATTAGCTCCGTTGCACATCGTCGGGCGCATTGCAGCGATCGCGCATGCGCCGCTGCCCACGAGGCTGGAAAACTCTACGGTTTGCAGGTAGTCGGTCAGGGTTTCCTCCTCTGTAAAGGTCACAGGCCCGCTGATGCATTTAGCCCCGGTCGCGCGATAGAACGAAGCTATCACCGACAGCCATTCCTCCCCCGCCCTGCAATCGCCGTCGGTCGTGACGATCAGCAGCCCGCCGGCTCTTTGTACGGCTGCGTTAATAGCTCTTTTTTTGGGAGAAGCTGCGCGGTCGTCGCTCAGCTCCAGCAGGCGCAGGTTTAAATCCGAGCGTGCCGCAAAATCCTTTACGATCGCCTTTGTTTCATCGGTGGAATTATCGTCGGCGACCCATACTTCAAACAGGCTTTTATGCAGTGACTGGCGATCCAGGTCTTCCAGGAGAGCGGTGATATTTCCTGCTTCGTTCCTGACCGGGATAACGACCGAGATCATCAATTCGCCCGCAATACCCGGGCCTTCCCCCGATGCAGGCCGGAAATCACGCATTCCCTTCCACGTTCTCCATAGCCCAAGGGTAAAAAGGGCATAGCTCACACCCAGCAGCCATAAGATATTCTCAAACCACATAAACCGTATGCTAAATTCGTTTCCATATCCATACCAGGCCGGTCAGCGCCGGTAACAAAATATTGGTAAACCAGATCAGGAGCGTTACCGCCAGCACCTGGTCCGGGGGAATTCCAAACCAGCCGAAAACAAACACGGCTGATATACCTCGCAACCCCAGGTCACCCAAAAGATTAAACGCCGGCATGACCGTCTTTACCAGCAGCACTACCGAAACGCAGGCGACCATATCATAGATGCCCATCGGGAAGTCGAACAACAACAGCCCCGCCACAAACTGCGCCATATAAGTAAGATACCTGAAAAATCCGATACCAAAAGCAGTGAGCAGCTCTTTATTGCCATAGCGGCTGATCACCTCCAGCATCGACCTTATTCTTTTCCATAGGCCGCGCGGGGGTATTTTTGACACCAGCGATGTTCTGAAAACAAACGCCAGGAGCCCGGCCAGGACAAGCAGCCAGAGCCCGGCCTTGAAAATACCCTCTGAAAAACCCGTTACCTTAAGCTTTTCTCCCAAACGGCAGATCCCCCAAATGCCGGCGAAGATCGCCGCATAAAACTGGATACCTCCTGAAACAAGCGCTGCGCCAACGGTTTTTGTACGCTCGGTCACCCGGAGGGCGGCTATCCGGCCCACAACATCTCCTACCTGTGCGGGCAGCGCCAGTCCGGACAATAAGCCTGCCAGTGTGCTTCCCACGGCTTCGGAGAAAGAGATCGCCTGGACCTTCGCGACAAGAAGCTGCCATTTTAATGCCTCGAGCGCCCAGTTGACCGGGACGAGTATCAGCAATAAAAACAACCAGATGCCTTCTCCCTCCCGCAAATGATGCAGAACAGCGCTCCGGACATCGGCCAGGTTCTGGTCTTCCCGTCTTAGAATTCTCCATAGCACAAAAAGAAAAATAAGCGTCAGCGCCGTTCTCAGCAGTAATTTCCATTGAAATCCCTGTCGCTGCTCTTTCTCCGCAAAGAGTTTTCTAAATTGCGCCATGAGCATTCAACAAGGGCATTCTGAAAAAATCATCATGGGCGTCGATCCCGGAACCCAGGTAATGGGCTACGGCGTCATATCTGTAAAAAAGCAGGAAATAACTTTGCTCCAATACGGTGTTATTAAGTTGGGCAAATATAGTACGCACGAGCTCAAATTGAAGAAAATATTCGAACGGATTATCCAGCTTATAGAAGAATATACACCCGATGAGATCGCCATTGAAGATGCATTTTACGGCAAAAACCCGCAGTCTATGCTGAAGCTTGGCCGCGCGCAGGGCGTCACCATGGCTGCCGCCCTTTCGCGGGATATCCCCATCGTCGAATATTCACCCAAAAAAGTTAAACAATCCGTGACCGGGAACGGGAATGCAGGCAAGGAACAGGTAGCGTTTATCCTGGAAAAAATACTGAAGCAGGATCTTAACCAGGAATTCATGGATGCCACCGACGGAATTGCTATCGCCGTCTGCCATCACTTTCATGCCAACTCTCCTGCTGCAGCAGCCCCGAAAGGCAAGATCAAAAAAGGGGGATGGGCCGCGTTTGTAGAGGAAAACCCGGGGAGAACGAAATGATGAGACCTAATCCCTTTCGCGCTGGATTTAAACAGCCGGTATTGCTCATTTTAACGCTGGTATGCCTCCTTTTTGCTGCAAAGCCGAAGCCGGTTGTATGGACCGCTATCGGCGATTCCATCACCTATCTCAACGACCATCCGGAGCAAACCGGGAACCGCATCACCAAGGGATACCTGACCCTCATCTCCGAAAAATATCCGGCCGTCACGTACATCAACAAAGGATATAACGGATGGAGCGCAGTCCGCATCGCGCAGCAGATAGACAACCTGGGCCTGGAGAAGTCGGATGTCTATACGATCTTCCTGGGCACCAACGACTGGTGGCAGGGCCAGCCTCTCGGCACCTTTGAGGACTATCTCGACAATACGGGTCCGAATACGATCAACGGGGCGTTCAGGGTCATCATCGACAAGCTGCGTACCCTGAATCCCAAAGCCAGGATCATACTGATCACTCCCCTGCAGCGCGGCGATTTTGTGTATATCGCCGACATGAAAAACAACGCCTACGGCTCCTACCGCGACAAAAACGGCCGGAAGCTGTCCGACATCGCCGACCTCATCGCCAGGATCGGCCGGCACGAAAAACTCCCCGTTGCAGATCTCTATTATAAAAGCGGCATAACTCCCGAAAACATGGTCCGTTTCAAACGCCTGCGGGAACCGGGCGGAGAAAACTACCGCGACTACCCTTACCCGGAATACACTTCCATAGCCTTTAATCCCGAAAAAGACGGATACCCCTACCCTCCCGAGGCTGTCTTTATGACCTATGACGGCTTACATCCCTCCGATGAAGGCTACAGGATCATCGCCGATATGGTGCTGAAAAAATGGAAAGGGAAGAAAAAATGAAAAGCCCTCCGGGAGCCCTGCAACAGGAATGTACAGGACAGTAAAAATCTAATAACTATGAATTTTTGAATAAAAAAATAGGGATTTTCCAAGTTCACCAACTCAGTTAAATACAAGAAAACAAGCACTTGCGGCTACTTGACCTTTTTGTACTTTTCGTATTTAACATACTAGCTTGAATCCTTTTTGTAGTGGTTTTTTATAGATATAAGCAAATAAAACAGCTCGTCACAAAGATGGTTTTGTCCAATGCGTGAACGGGTTTCCCAGTGACAATATGAATAAAATCGGTTTCAATGTGCTCGCCTGGACCGCCGGCGTCTCCGAAGATCTCAACCCGATCTTCGAAAGGCTCAAAACCATAGGTTATGACGGAGTTGAGCTCTTTATTGGTCCTTATGACCTCCCGACCTTTCAGAGAGCCGGGGATTTCATCCGCCAGACCGGCCTCGAAGTCACCTCTGTCTTTGTGCTGGGCAGGGACGAAAACCCGATAGACCCGTCGCAGTCTGTCCGCAACAGGGCGCTCGACGCCATCAAGGCTAAAATAGACCGGGCGCATGCGCTGAATGCTCCGCTCATCGTGGGGCCGTTTCATTCGGCCCATACTGTTTTCGCCAACCATGCCCCGCAGGAAGATGAATACCTGCTCGCCGCCGAAGTGCTCCATCAGGCAGGCGAATATGCTGCCCAGGCAGGCATCATCCTTTGCCCGGAAGCACTCAATCGCTTCGAATGCTACCTGGTCAATACCATGGAGCAGCTTCTTAAGCTGGTACGCATGACCGATCATCCCAATGTAAGGGGAATGTTCGACACGCACCACGCCAACGTAGAGGAAAAAAGCTTCTCAGCCGCTATTGAAACGATCGCGCCCGTGCTCACGCATGTACACATCAGCGAAAACGACCGCGGGACGCCCGGCGAGGGACACATCGATTTCGATGACGTTTTCTCTGCGCTGTCCCGCATCGGCTACCAGGGCTGGCTTACCATCGAGGCCTTCTCGAGAAACGACCCCGACTTTGCCAACGCCATAGGCGTCTGGCGTGAATTTTCGAAGCCCTGGGATATTGCCGAAAAGGGATACGCATTTATCAGATCTAAGCTGGAAGCGCATCAATCCTGATCAGCATAACTCTTATTAATTTAAAGCAAAGCATTATTTACTCCCAAATGAAAACCTTGTTACCCGCCGGACAAAGAAGCCGGACCCTCTTGCTCTCCACTGCAGTGATGCTGAGCCTTTCCTGTACGCAACAACAGAATAACGACGATCAGCAGCAAGCCGCCGAAACGGATGCAGCGCGTTTCGTAAGCATTTTCGACGGGAAGACCCTTAAAGGATGGGAAGGTGACACGGACTACTGGAAGGTAGAAAACGGCATCCTGACAGGCGAAATCACCGCCGACAAACCCCTGGAGAAAAACAGCTTCCTGATCTGGAAAGACGGACAGCCTGCCGATTTTGAATTCAAGGCAAGCTTCAGGATTTCGGAATCGGGGAATTCCGGCGTTAACTACCGCAGCGAACGTGTGGAAGATGTACCTTTTGCTTTAAAAGGCTACCAGGCGGATATAGACGGCAAGAACAATTATACCGGTCAGAACTACGAAGAGAGGAAGCGCACCACGCTGGCTTACCGCGGAGAGATCGCCACCATCCGGACACAGCCCAATGCCTCAGATCCGGCTTCCCTGCGCGCAAATGTTCAGAAAAATGCCTGGCAAAGCAGGGAAGTAACAGGTTCGCTCGGAACATCCGATGAACTAAAGGGCAAGATCCATACCGGCGACTGGAACGAGATACGCATCGTGGCAAAAGGCAACAAGCTCCAGCATTATATCAACGGCACTCTGATGAGCGAAGTAAATGACGATGATGATGCCAACCGCAGCGGCAAGGGACTCCTGGGGCTTCAGATCCATACGGGGCCGCCTATGAAAGTGGAGTACAAAGATATCGCTATCAGGCAGGACTGATCTAAGACATTACCGGATTCCCAGCGTTCATCATGCCAAAACAGAGCCTTACCGGACTTAACTGGAGAGATAAGATTTCAAACCGTCAGCAGCTCGGAGGTATCGAAACTTCCGTCATAGACAACGGGGCGGGCCGGGGGACCCGCATCGCCTGGATCAATACCGGAACAGGGTTCCGTTACAAGGTGGTGATCGACAGGGGAATGGATATCGCAGATGCCTTTTATAACGAGTACAACCTGGCGTGGATCAGCCACCTGGGCATCACGGCCCCCCAGCCGTTCTCAGACAAAGGCATAGACTGGCTCAGGACCTTCACCGGCGGTCTGCTTACTACCTGCGGGTTGTCGCACGTCGGCGGGCCCGAATCGGATGAGCACGGGGAAAGAGGCCTGCACGGGCACATCAGCAACCTTCCCGCCGAGCTTATTTCGATTATACAGCCGGATCCCGCAGCGGGCTTGCTCGACTTCAGCATGACCGGTATTATGCGGGAAACCAAACCTTTCGGCCCAAGCCTCGAACTGACAAGGACCATTTCGGGCACGCTTGGGGAAGCATTCCTCAGGATCCATGACCGCGTGACGAACCGGGGCAATACCCCCGCGCCGCATATGCTGCTCTATCATTTTAATTTCGGCTGGCCGCTTCTCGACGAAGGTACGCAGATCAGGTGGGAAGGCGACTGGACTACCAGGCAGGGGGACAAAAACGGCATCCTGTTTAAAGAAGGGAACAATTTTAAAGTCTGCCCTCCGCCGCTTCCCTCTCACCTCGGCAGCGGGGAAGAGGTTGCCTTTATAGATGTGGCGGATCAAAACGGGATAAGCGAATGCGGGCTTTATAACCCGAACCTCGATCTCGGCGTATCGCTAAGGTTCAACAAGTCGGAGCTTCCCTGGCTTACCAACTGGCAGCATTGGGGGCGCAACGAATATGTAACCGGCCTCGAGCCCGGCACCCATCCGCCGATCGGACAGGCAAAAGCCAGGGAAAACGGATCCCTGATCCGGATCGAGCCCGGAGAAAGCAAAAGCTATGAAGTGATTCTTGAGATCAACCACTGAACATTCCGGTTGGGGGGCATTACAGCAGAATATGAACATATTTTATTTAATAATCAGCATCTTTTTGTAATTTATCAAGATTAATATCAGCAATGGCAGAGAAAAGTATTGCCGAAAGGGCATTGGAGCAAGGCAAAGGGGTGTTAAGGCTTACACCGACATGGGTACCCCGTTCTTTCTGTGTACCGGGAAGAAGAATCAAGCTGCATCCTGACGATTACTACGTTCTGGGAGGAGAGAGAGGAGGCATTGACGAGCGCTGGCTGTCTTCAACCACGCCTGCCAAAAACGGCCCGCTTACGGGAGAGCACGAAGGTTTGAGCTTTGTTATTTACGAAGAAGGCGGGGAGCAGCACAAATTCCTGCTGAAGGATGCCATAGACGAGCTGAAAGGTCAGATCATCGGAGACCGCCTTTGGAACGAGTACCAGAGCTGGCCGATGTATTCCAAATTTTTTGACAATATGGGGCCGCTCCCGCATCATATCCATCATAATGATGAGCATGCCGCCCTGATCGGTCAGAAAGGAAAACCCGAAGCCTATTATTTCCCGCCGCAGCTCAATAACCACGGCGGCGACTTTCCTTATACGTTTTTTGGAATAGCTCCGGGCACTACCAGGGAGCAGATACGCGAATGCCTGGTCAACTTCACAAAAGGCGATAATAAGATCACGAATTTCTCGCAGGCTTTCAGGCTGGAGCCGGGCACAGGCTGGGACGTTCCCCCGGGCATGCTCCATGCGCCCGGCAGTATGTGTACTTACGAGCCGCAGAAAGCGTCGGATGTATTTGCCATGTACCAGTCGCTTGTCAATGAAGCGATCATCCCGGAAGAGCTGCTCTGGAACGGCACTCCTGAAGATCGCAAGGGAGATTACGACCAGCTCATGGAGGTTATAGACTGGGATCTTAACGTAGACCCCAACATCATAGAAAACAGGTTTATGGCTCCGAAGCCGGTAAGACCTGTCGAAGAAACCGAGCCGGAAGGCTATATAGAAAAATGGGTCTGCTACCGCTCGGAAGCGTTCAGCGCGAAAGAGCTTACCGTATTGCCCGGTAAAACCGTTACAATCAAGGACGGTGCGGCCTATGGTCTCATCGTGATGCAGGGACACGGAAAACTCGGGGTGTGGGATATAGAAACGCCTGCGCTCATCCGCTACGGCCAGCATACAAGCGACGAATTTTTCGTAACCGAAAAAGCTGCGCAGGAAGGCATCACCATTTCCAACCCGTCGGCCAACGACCCGATCGTGATACTCAAGCACTTCGGGCCCAACAACCCCGATCTTGGTTTGTAGGCCGCCGGGCAGCGTTATTGCCGAATCTTAACAGGCTTATGGGCCGACAGCCGGGCGCCGGAAGCTCATAGCTATTTTATAAACTCATAAACTATAACTATCAAGATTATGCCTGAAAATAATTTCCCTAAGCTACACAATGCCACCTGGCCGGGAATTGTTGGAAAAGGCTCCGATTCCGAGCCCATCATTCCTTTCGAAACACTTTTGGAAAAAACTGCCGCTGCTGAAGTCGACGGTGTAAAATTTGATGGTGTGGACATCGATCTGTTCGATGCTCATTTCAGTATCAACAGCTCTGACGACGACATCAAAAGGCTTGCTGACCAGGTTGCGGGTTATAACCTCAGCATAGGTTCGCTGGTAGCTCCTATATGGCCGCCGGAAGGAGGTTCCGCCGCCGGCTCTCCGGAAGAGCGTAAACAATTCGTAGAGCAGGTAAGAAAAGCAGCCAGGATTGGTCAGAAACTACGCGATCTTGGAATTCGTCCTTCAGGAGTCGTCCGTATCGATTCGGCTACCGGCGTAGAAGCATGGGTACAGAACCCGGTAGAAAGCACCAGACTCATAGCCCAGACATTCCGTGAAGCGGCCGATGCCGCAGCTGAATACGGCGAAAGCCTGGCAGCTGAAGGCGAAATATGCTGGGGCGGTATGCATAGCTGGAAAACCATGCTGGATCTTCTCGAGCAGGTCGACCGAGAAAATGTAGGCTTCCAGGCCGATATGGCACATTCATTTTTGTATCTCCTGGGTTACAACAGGCCTGAAGACCGGATTCTTCCGCAGGATTTTGACTGGAACGACAAAGCTGCGCTGGACGAAGGCTTTAAAAAGCTTACCGCCGCGCTGCGCCCCTGGACGATCGATTTCCACGTTGCCCAGAACGACGGTACCGTTCATGGTACGGGGTCCCACGACAAGACAGGCAGGCATTGCCTGGCTACCGATCCTAACGGCAAGCTCGATATCGTTCATCACGCCGGCTTCTGGCTCCGCGATGAAAACGGCGAGCTTACCAAACGATTCCGTCATATCTGCTGGGACGGCTGTATGTTCCCCAACGAAGTGATGTACAAGCAGGAAACCTGGAATAATATCCTGGCTGCAATGATCAAGGTGCGGAAAGCGCACGGCTGGTACGAGGCATAGCTTCAGTGAATTACAAACCCAAAAGATTAACCGAAATGTCAGATAAAAAACAACTGCGGATTGCCCTAATAGGTACCGGCTTTATGGGCCGTACCCACTCCAACGGATACAGAAGAGTACCCAATTTTTTCCCTGAGCTGGCCTATGAGCCGGTGCTCCAGGTAGTCTGCTCGCGAAACGAGGAAAAAGTAAAGGCATTTGCCCAACAATGGGGTTATGCTTCCTATGAAACCGACTGGCGGAAAGTGCTGGAACGCGACGACGTCGACGCAGTCGATATCTGTACGCCCAACGATATGCACTCCGAGATTGCGATCGCCGCGGCTGAAGCCGGTAAAATGGTGCTCTGTGAAAAACCGCTGGCCCGGACCGTAGCCGAGGGACAGAAAATGGTGGAAGCGATCGAAAAGGCCGGTGTAAAAAACACGGTGTGGTACAACTACCGCCGTTTACCCGCCGTGCTGCTGGCCAAGCAGATCATCGATTCCGGGAAGCTGGGCAAAATCTATCACTACCGCGCAAACTTTCTCCAGGACTGGACCATCAACGAAAACCTTACGCAGGGCGGCGGCAACTGGCGTATGGATGTAGAAGCCGCAGGCTCAGGGGTAACCGGCGACCTGCTCGCTCACTGTATCGATACCGCCATGTGGCTGAACGGCGCTATTAAAGACGTATCGGCAGTAACGGAAACATTTGTAAAGGAACGTGTGCATGAGAAGACCGGCAAGCTGGAAAAAGTGGGGATCGACGATGCCTGTATCTTCCACTGCCATTTTGAAAATGGTTCCCTCGGGCTCTTTGAGTCTTCGCGTTACGCGCGCGGTCATAAAGCGCTCTATACTTTCGAGATCAACGGGCGCAATGCCTCCCTCAGGTGGGATCTCCACGATCTGAACCGCCTGGAATATTTCGATCACTCCGACGAGGGCATCGTACGCGGGTGGCGCTCGATCCATGTGACTGACGGCGATCAGCCTTTCATGGGCAAATGGTGGGTGCCCGGCCTTTCGATCGGGTACGAGCACAGCTTCGTGCACCAGGTTGCCGATTTCCTGAAAGCTGTTGAAACCGGTGAAGAATGCCATCCGACTTTCAGGGATTCGCTTGAAACTCAGAAAGTATGCGAGGCAGTCATCGAATCCGGTCAAGACAGGCAATGGAAGGATACCGGAGTTGAAGGCTGGCTGAAGTAATCTCTCCGGATTGATGAGGATTTTCAGCAAATGCTGCTAATATGTGAGGGTATCCATTGAATTATTTCTTTGGATACCCTTATTCTTTTAAATCCCTGACGTTTTTCCATGTAATTCATGGATCAGAAATTATCATCAGATTACATCTTACAGGTTCGGGGCTTAAAAAAAACCTACGGGGGCATAAAGGCCCTGGACGGTATTTTTTTCGAATTGCGGAAAGGTGAGGTCCATGCGCTTATGGGTGAAAACGGCGCGGGGAAATCGACCTTCATGAAGATTCTTGCCGGATTGGAAAAGCTCGATTCCGGCGAAATTTTACTGGAAGGAGCTTCTTACAAACCCAGGGGCGCCTACGATGCATTGCAAAAGGGGATCTCTATGATCCACCAGGAGCTGCTCGCCGTGCCCGAGCTGTCGGTAGCAGAGAATCTTTTCCTTGGAAAAGAGATAACCGGGTTCTGGGGAAAGTGGATAGATAACCGCGCGATCAATGAAATGGCGGCGGACCGGCTGAAAAAACTGGGGATATCGATTCCTCCCGAAACGAAGATGAAATCGCTGAGCGTCGCGGAGATGCAGATGGTAGAAATAGCCAAAGCCCTCTCCAACGACGCCAGGATACTGATCATGGATGAGCCTACCTCCGCCCTCTCCGACCGGGAAGCAGAAAGATTGTTCGCCATTATAGAAGACCTGAAAAGCAAAGGTGTAGGGATTATCTACATTTCTCACAAAATGGATGAGATCTTCAGGATTTCCGACACGGTTACGGTTTTCAGGGACGGCCGGTTTATCGATACCCGCCCGGCTGCGGAACTGGACCAGCCGGCGCTTATCTCGCTGATGGTCGGCAGGAAGCTGACCGGGTTCTTCCCGGAAAATACCTCTGAAAAAGGCGCCCCGATCTATACAGTACGCCACCTGTCGCGACAAAACTGTTTTCACGACATATCGTTCGAGCTTCATGCCGGCGAAATTCTCGGTATCTCCGGGCTCGTCGGAGCCGGGCGCACCGAGCTGGCCCGCGTGCTCTACGGGCTCGATCGCGCCGACGACGGGCAGGCCCTGCTCCATGGCGAGCCCATGCTGCCCGACTCTCCCCGGACCGCCATCAGGAAAGGGATCGCATACGTCAGCGAAGACAGGAAACTGGTGGGTCTGATCACGAAAATGTCGGTGCTGGAGAACATCTCGCTGGCCAGTCTTAACCAGTATGCTACCTATAGCTATATCAGGAAGAAAGACGAACAAAACGCAGCAGGAAAGCTTGCCCGGCACCTGCGCATCAAATGCAGCTCGCTTCACCAGCGCGTCGAAACATTGAGCGGTGGAAACCAGCAGAAGGTCGCTATAGCCAAAGCCCTGCTCTCCAAACCTAAAATAATTATCCTGGACGAACCTACCAGGGGCATAGACATAGGAGCAAAAGCGGAGATCTACCATCTTGTCCGGCAGCTGGCTTCGGAGGGGCTGGGCATCATCCTGATCTCTTCCGAAATGCCTGAAATCATAGGGCTTTGTGACCGGGTACTGGTTCTCTCGCAGGGAAAACAGGCCGCGCTGCTCAATAAAAGCGAGGCGACCCAGGAAAAAATCATGTATCACTCCATGCCCCGATAACCGTTAACCCCGCGTTCATGAAAAAAATTTCACTCGATCATATCGGACAATATGGCATCGCCATCGCCTTTGTGCTGATATGCGTGCTGCTTTCAATCCTTCATCCCGCTTTCCTGACGCTTTCAAACCTGAGAGTGATCCTCACGCAGGTTTCTATCAATGCGCTGCTGGCATTCGGAGTCACATTTGTCATCATTACCGGCGGGATCGACCTCTCGCTGGGATCAGTGCTTGCCGTTGCAGGCATCGCCGCCGCCATTTTTGCCCATCCCGATTCATACCCGCTGGTAGTCCCGCTGGCCGCCGGGATCGGAACCGGGATCCTCTTCGGAGCCTTCAATGGCTTCGTCATTACAAAAAGTAAGGTCCCGCCCTTTATAGTCACGCTGGGAACCATGACCATTGCCCGGGGACTTGCGCTTATTTTCAGCAACGGGCGGCCGGTTTCCAATCTTTCGGACGCCTTTAACTTCATTGGCGGCGGTACAATCCGGGGAATTCCCTTCCCCATCGTTATCCTGGTATTTACTTTCATCGTCTGCGCTTTGCTGCTTGGCAGAACGACCTGGGGCCGCTATATGTACGCCGTAGGCGGAAATGAGCTGGCAGCCAGGGCATCGGGGATCAACGTGAACAAAGTAAAAATGATGGTCTATACGCTTTGCGGCGGTCTGGCAGGTATTGCAGGCGTGCTGCTCACATCGAGGATCACTACAGGCCAGCCCAACGCCGGGATGGGCTTTGAGCTCGATGCCATAGCCGCAGCCATCATCGGCGGAACCAGCACTTCGGGCGGTACCGGCAATATGGTAGGAACGTTGCTTGGCGCTCTTTTAATAGGGGTGATCAGCAACGGACTCGACCTGATGAATGTTTCGTCGTACTACCAGCTGGTGATCAAAGGGTTGATTATAGTCGGAGCGGTGGTGCTGGATAGCGTAAGCAAGGTCAGGTGACCATTCCGCTCTTATTAGGTTGGGCATTGATTTTTCGACCTACCGAATGTTGTACTTTAGTGAAACATATTATACTTTTACATTATGGCAGAAAAGAATAGCCTACGAACAATCATTTTCTATAAAGACTACTTTCAAACCTTTTTTGAAAAGCAGCAAGATAAAGTAAAAGACAAAATTATCTGGACACTGGAATTAATTGAGGAACTTCCCAGGATTCCGGCTACTTATTTAAAGCATATCGAAAATACAGAGGGCCTTTATGAGATTCGTGTTCAGCAGGGAAATGACATTTTTAGAATTTTCTGTTTTTTTGATCAGCAGGATCTGGTAGTAATTACCAGTGGATTTCAAAAAAAGACAAAGAAAACACCGAAAAATGAGATAAAAAAGGCACTTAAAATTAAACTGGAATATGATGAAGGAGAAAAATAATGACAGGCTTACTCTTGAACAATTTAAAGATAAAAATTACGGCAAACGGGGTACAGTAAAACGGGAACAACTCGAAAAAGGATATCCAAACTTCAAAGTGGGCGCTCTGATTCATGAAGCCAGGCTTGAGAAAGGGCTAACCCAGGAAGAACTTGCCGGAAAGATAGGCACAACTAAGTCTTACATTTCAAAAATCGAAAACAACATTAAGGAAGTCAGGCTTTCAACTCTTCAAAAAATCGTAGAGATAGGTTTAGGTGGTCAATTACAATTAAGTATCAAACTCTAAATTCATTTCCAAATCCTGATCAAACCAAAATGAAAGGTATCTTCTATATGGTCCGAAAAGCAATATCTTCTTTATTTCTGACTGCGGCGTTATGGAGCTGCGCCGGCTCGGAAACCGCAAACGGCCCGGTAATCGGCGTTTCCATGCTGAGCCTTCAGAATGAATTCGTGGTAAACGTAGCGGATGAAATTGAAAAGAAAGCCGGAGAACACGGCGTGAAGCTGATCATGGTAGACGCCGAACGGTCGGCCCTGAAGCAGGTAGAGCAGGTAGAGAGCTTCATAGCACAAAAAGTAGACGCCATCATACTGAACCCCTGTGAAGTGGAGGCAAGCTCTCCGGCGGTGGAGAAAGCAAAGGCAGCAGGGATCCCGATCGTAAACGTCAATTCGGCAACCAACGCATCCCCATCGGCATTCGTAGGCTCCGACGATGTGGAGTCGGGCAGAATTGCCATGCGGTATATCGCTGAAAAGCTCGACGGAAACGGCAACGTGCTCATTATGCACGGTTATATGGGACAGGCAGCCCAGATACAAAGGGACAAAGGCGCCAAGGAAATACTGGCCGCTAACCCCGGGCTGAAGCTCCTGGCCGAGCAGACCGCACAGTGGGACCGCTCCAAAGCCATGTCCCTTACCGAAAACTGGATACAATCGTACGGGAATCAGATCAGCGCCATTTTTGCCCAGAACGACGAAATGGGAATGGGAGCGGTAAAAGCCCTTTCCGAGGCCGGTTTGAAAGACAAAGTAATCGTAGTCAGTATCGACGCCATCCCCGACGCACTCCAGGCGGTCAATAAGGGGAATCTCGATGCTACCGTCTTCCAGAATGCGGTAGAGCAGGGCGGACAATCGCTTGAAACGGCACTGAAGCTGATCAATAAGGAGCCGGTGGAGCGTACGGTTTTAATTCCTTTTAAGCTGGTAACGAAGGACAATGTTTCAGAGTATCTGAAGTGAATGAATATCCTTAATATAGCATTCCCCAAAGAGTTACAGCACTTTCCCCTCTCATAGCCTGGAGCAGCTCCTGCCTTTGCTGGGTTGTGAAATTTTGAGACTTTATCACGCTTCCTCCACAATCATAAATAATACATCCCATACAGGACGAATAGCTAAGCCAGCTTTCAAAATAAGTGTCACCGTTATATTCAGCCATTCTAATAGTCAAATATTTATCCGTCTCGCTTTTTTTAGCCTCCTGAACAATCTTCTTCAACCAACCGAGGTTATTAACGGGGTCTTTTATGCCGCAGGCGGAGGCTTCCGGATTACGTAGCAACGGATCTTTGATCGGCTCATTTTTTTTGCATGAAGAAAAAGCCGCTAAGGACGAAATCACAAACAGGTAGAGTAACTTTTTCATTTTCGAACGGATTTATCACAAAAATAACTATTCTCTTGGTAACATCCCGGGCCATAACAGGACGGCGGAAGGTCCGTAGGATTCACCTGCCAGCTCCTGGTATTCTTCAGCCGCAAAATGCGCTCCGGGGATTACCCGTGCCCCGCTGCAATCAAAAATGATACAGTTCATGCAGGACTGATATGCCTGGTAGTAGGTAAAATAAGTGTCCCCCTCGTATTCAAACTTTTTAATGGTCGTAATACTTGCTGTTCCGTCACGCTTCGCTTCATCGATTATTTCTTTCAGCCAGGACAGGTTATTGACAGGGTCTTTGACCCCGCAGGCTGAAATTGCCGGGCTGGATGTCCCCTTCTTACATGAAGAAAAAATGAAGGGTAACAAAAGGACTACCAAGTAATATTTTCTCATCGATGCATTGTGTTTCCTGGAAAAGACCTCATACTACGGGTTAAAGTTGTAAACAAACCGACATTTTCTACAACTTTTCCAATCTGCCTGACTATATTCAGGCGAATTTCTGTAAAAGGTGCTTTCATTACCTGATCATGACGAAAATGCAAAATGACGATCTCCGGCTGTGGTTGCTTCTGAAACAGGGGGATGAGGATGCTTTTGCGCTTCTTTTCGACAAATATCATACTACGCTTTACAACTACGGGATCAAGCTTTCTCCCGGAAAACCGTACCTTGTCGAGGATGCCATACAGGATCTTTTTATCGATCTCTGGCGCCTCAGAGGCAGTCTGACGGAAGAAGTAGAATCTGTAAAATTCTACCTTTACAGGTCGCTCCGGAGAAAAATTCATCAGGCTTTAAAAAAGGAACCGTTTTCAGATCTGCCCGACGCCGATTTCGACAAAACACCTTTTACTCAGACCAGTCACGAATTCATGCTGATCCGGGAAGAAACCCTGCACCTGCAGAAAGAACGCCTGGGAGAACTCATTCATCGCCTCCCTGAAAGACAGCTTGAAGCCCTTACGCTGAAATATTTCGAAAACTTCAGCACAGAAGAAATCGCGCGGATTATGGAAGTCAACGAAAAATCCGTCCGGAACTTTCTCTATAAAGCCCTTGTCACATTACGGGCAAACCGCCACTGGCTTGTTTTTTCTGCACTGCTGGTCGCAGACCTCGCTTACTGATCCCTGCAAAAATAAATCGATCCGGGAGGAGTCAAACTCATTATCTGTCGCTCTGTTAGAGAAAGGAGGTGACAGCGCTATATGAAATCCGGCATCTATTCTCTTACTGATCTTATCCGGGATGAAGACTTCATTACGTGGGTAAGGCGCCCTACTCCCGACCACTCCGGGAGGTGGGAAAAATACCTGGAAAAATACCCCGGTCAGGCATCCACGCTGGACCTGGCCAGGAACTATGTAAACCTGATCGCCGAAGATACAGGCCGCGATCTCCCGGTCATGAGGCAGAGCAGGAAAATGTGGCAGGAGGTTAAAAACACGATCAAAAGTGAAAATTCAGAAAACTAGACCCGAACCCGTTCTTCATAATTCCCCATGTATAAACCTACTCCCCTTGTTTTCCTGATTATCACAACGCTATGGCTCCCGGGATGCAGCACAGGCCGGAGAGCAGCCCCGCAGGCCTCACCGGTCGAAGCGCGAAGGGCGGAAGTGCTGTTTCTCGGGCACAACAGCAAGCATCACGATTCATACAGATATGCACCGTGGCTTTCCATCAAATTGTTCAGAAGCGGTGTCAATATGACCTATGCCAGCGATCTGGGCGCCATTACCGACGAGAACCTGGCCAGGTACGACGGGCTCATTATCTATGCCAACTATAACAAGCTCCCGAAAGACAAGGAAGCCGTACTGCAGCGCTTCGTAGCAGAGGGGAAAGGTCTGATTCCGCTGCACTCTGCGAGCGGCTGCTTCCGCGATTCGGAGTGGTACATCCGGACGATAGGAGGCGCTTTTGAGTCGCATAAAACGGGGACCTTCAAAAATACAATTACCAATCGCTCCCACCCGGTAATGGCCGGGATCAATGAATTCGAAACCTGGGATGAAACCTACGTGCATAAGAATCTCAATCCCGATATCGTCGTGCTCGGCGAACGTATCGACGGAGATCACCGGGAACCTTATACGTGGGTACGTACCGAAGGGAAATCGAGAGTATTCTATACCGCCTACGGTCATGAGGATAAAACCTGGACGAACATCGGCTTTCTGAACCTGGTACGGAACGGTATTCTGTGGGCGCTTGGCGACCGGGTACAGCAGCAGATCAGAGCGCTCAACCTGCCGGATGTAGATATTTACGACGCCGATACGATTGCCTCTTATACCAGCCGGCACCTGGTGCCCAAAATACAAGAGGCTTTGCCGCCCCGCGAATCGATGAAGCTGACGCAGATACCGGTTGGCTTCGAGATACAGCTTTTCGCTTCCGAACCCGACATAACCAACCCGATCGCCATGGCTTGGGACGAGCGCGGCCGGCTTTGGATCGTCGAATCGGTGGATTACCCCAACACCTTCAAAGAAACCGACGGCGCCTCTAACGACAGGATCAAAATCTGTGAAGATACAGACCAGGACGGTCGGGCCGACAAGTTTACCATATTTGCCGACCGCCTGAATATCCCTACCAGCATCGCGTTTTCCAATGGTGGCGTCATTGTTTCGATGGCCCCTGATTTCCTTTTCCTGAAAGATACCGACGGTGACGATGTTGCCGACATCCGCCGGACTATCATGACAGGATGGAGCAAGTTCGATACCCACGCCGGGCCTTCTAACCTGCAATACGGGTTTGATAATAAAATATGGGGCGTAACGGGTTACTCCGGCTTCCAGGGTAAGATCAACGGGAGGAAAACCCATTTTCCACAGGGCATCTACCATTTCAATCCCGACGGCAGCGATTTCGGGTTCCTCGCCAATACGAGCAACAATACCTGGGGACTCGGATTTTCGGAAGATAACAATGTCTTCATCTCTACCGCCAATAACACGCACAGCGCCTACTATTCCATGCCGGCAAAATACGCCCAGAGAATCCCTGTAAGCGACAAACCGGGTGTTTTACCCGTTCAGAAAATAGACGGGCACTACGACGCCCACCCGCTCACGCCCAACTTCCGGCAGGTTGACGTAGTCGGCGGATTTACTTCGGCAGCCGGTCACCATTTGTATACTGCCCGTGATTTCCCGAAGGAATACTGGAACCGGGTCGCCTTTGTCTGTGAGCCTACTATAAGGCTTATCCACAATGCCGTTATCGAAAAAGACGGGGCTGGCTTCAGGGAAGCCGACGGCTGGAACATGGCTGCCAGCTCAGACGAATGGTTTGGGCCTGTCCAGGCAACTGTCGGGCCCGACGGCGCCCTTTGGGTAGCCGACTGGTATAATTTTATCATCCAGCACAACGTGTTCGTACCCCGGCAGGCCCCCTCCGAGTTTGTACTGCCTTTTATCGAACAGCCGCATGGGCAGGGAAACGCCTTTACCAGTCCGCTCAGGGATACCAACCATGGCCGTATCTACAGGATCACCCCCAAAAATACCAAAGGCACTCCAGCCCCCGTGCTTGATAAAAACGACATCGGCGGGCTCGTTAAAGCGCTCCGGCATACGAATATGTTCTGGCGCATGACTGCCCAGAGACTCCTTGTGGAAAGCAAAAACAAAAGCGCCGCCCGGGGACTTTTCGAGATCCTCGACGATAAGTCGGTAGACGAAGCCGGCCTGAACAGCCCGGCGGTGCACGCCGTCTGGACGCTCCGCGGGCTGGGCCTGCTTGACGGCAGTGATCATGAGGCGACGGAAGCAGTTTACCGGGCGCTCTCCCACCCTGCTCCGGGGGTCAGGAAGGCAGCGGCTATGGCGCTCCCACCCGTCCGGGCCAGCTTCGACAACATATCCAAAGCCGGCCTGCTCAACGATCCCGATCTCAACACCCGTCTGGCAGCCTTCAATGCATTGGCCGTATTTGAACCGGACCGCCAGATCGGCAGGGCAGTTTTTGAAGCAGCACGAAATCCTGAGAACGAGCAGGACAAATGGCTGTCCAAATCGCTTGGAATTGCGGCTATCCGTCATGAAAAAGGATTCAGGGAGGCTGCTGCCGGTCACGATGGCCATTTTACAAAAGAAATACTGGCAATGCTAGACCAGGAGTCTTATGCCGTGGGCCGCCGGGTGAATTTACCCTTTTCACCCGATATTACCGGTAAGGAGATGATGATCAGCACCACCCTGAGGCCGTCCGATAAAGGGGAGCTGGAAGGTTTCGTCCTCGGGCAGGGCGGTGCCTCCGACGGCTATGCCCTGTTTATTGAAGACGGGAAAGTCAACTGGGTCGTCAACCGGCACGGTCATACGGCGAAGATCCGGTCTTCCGGGCCGCTGCCCAATCCGGCCAGCGTTACGGCCTACCTGAAGGGAGGGGGAGAAACCGGGCTTTTCATCAACGGCCAGGCAGCGGGAAAAGGAAAAGTACACTCCCTTTTCAGCCATCCGCTTGAACCCGGCCTTCGATCGGGAGAAGACTACGATGATGCCGACAAGATCGGCTCCTATAGCGGAAAGTTCACTTTCAAAGGAAATGTTCAGAATACAAAAGTGTCGCTGAGCAGCCCCTCTGCGGGAGAAAGTACGGTTATAACCGGCGCAGAAGCCGTTTCCGCATCGGGCAATGCGGTCAGGATCTCCGTTATCCCCGACATGATGCAATACGACAAAAGGCTGGTCGCCGTAAAAGCAGGCGAAAAAGTAACGCTGTTTTTCGATAACCCTGACGGCATGCCGCATAATTTGCTGGTTATCAAGCCAGGAACCCTGGAAAAAGTAGGAAATGCCGCCGACAACATGCTGCGGGATCCGAAAGCTGCCGAAAAATATTATATCCCGGCAATACCGGAAGTACTTTATTCCACAAAGCTGCTGAATACGGGCGAAAGCACGACACTGGAGTTTACCGCTCCCTCCGTACCGGGCGATTATCCTTATGTGTGCACCTTCCCCGGTCACTGGCGGGGAATGAACGGTATCCTTCGCGTAACAACAACCCAATAAAACCCATGCTAAAATCAACTTTCAAATACCTGTCCTGCTGCTTCGTGCTACTACTGGTTGCGACGGCGTTTCCGGCAACGGCCCATGGCATTCCCGGGAAGAAAAAAAACATCCGTGCGCTCATGGTAGGCGGCGGAGCTTCCCATGATTTCGACAGGTGGTACAAGGGGGAGGACGTCAGAACGCTGGAGGCGGATGGGTTTGCGCAGGTCGTCTATACCGATCAGCCTTCTGATATCCTGAAGCATCTCCCCGGTATCGACGTGCTGATCCTAAGCAATAACCAGCCGATTCCCGATGCCGAGACCAGGAAAGCCATTTTCGATTTTCTTGACCGGGGAAAGGGGCTGGTGCTGCTTCACGCTGCCGTATGGTATAACTGGAAAGACTGGCCGGAATATAATCGTACTATCGTGGGCGGCGGTTCGGGCGGGCACGACAAATACGGCCCTTTCGAGGTAAAGATCATCGGCAAAAAGCATCCGGTCACGAAGGGAGTCCCCGGCAGGTTTACTTTGTCGGACGAGCTTTACCATCATAAAATTGACCCGGACGGCGCTAAAGTAAATGTATTGGCAATTGCGCAAATGCCGGGTAAGGACGAATCGTATCCAAATATATTTACCGTAGAACATAGAAAAGGAAAAATCGCGGCAATAGCGCTCGGCCACGATGCAGCTTCGCACGAGCTCCCGGCCTACAAAACCTTGTTGAGAAACGCCGTAAAATGGGCAGCCGCCAGGTAATTCCCCAGCCCCGCAAGCGGCGCTGCATACATAAACCCCGGCGCAGCCCCGGGGACCCACCTTAACTAAATAAAAAATGAGCCAAAAAAAAATCACCGTAGTCATAGTCGGCATGGGCTTCGGCAAAGAATTCATCCCGATCTACCAGAGCCACCCCAATATCAAAGCTGTCGGCATCTGTACCAGGAACAGGCAAACCAGGGACGAACTGGCATCCAGGTATAACCTCGACCCCAACCTGGTGTTCGAGCACTTTGACGACATCCCCGGGCGCGACGACGTAGATGCCATCCACATCGTAACCCCGGTGCCGGAGCACGCAAAAATGACGCTGGCTTCTCTTAATGCCGGGAAGCATACCGCCTGTACGATCCCAATGGCTATGACCGTGGAGGACTGCAAGGCTATCGTGGAAGCCAAACGCCGGTCGGGAAAGGTATATATGATGATGGAAACGGCGCTCTATACCCGCGAGTTCCTCTACGGGCTCAACCTGGCCGAAACCGGGCAGCTGGGAAAAATACAGTTTGTCCGCGGCTCACATATCCAGGACATGAGCATGGAGGGCTGGGCCGAATACTGGAAGGGTTACCCGCCTATGCTGAACGGCACCCACGCCATCTCCCCGCTTCTCCGTATCAACAATACAATAGCAGAGGCCGTAGTATGCCACGGTTCCGGGCGGCTTTCTGAAGACCTGGCCAGCCGGTACGGCTCGCCCTTCGCTGTGGAAACGGCCACCTTCACCCTGAAAGATTCCGACGTGATAGCAGAAGCCACCAGGTCGCTCTTCGATGTGGTGCGGCAGTACCGGGAAAGCTACGATGTATACGGCACGAAAATGTCTTTCGAATGGGAGCAATTGCAGGACGAGCAGCATGTTATCTTCGATGGCGGTGAAAATGCGCTCCGTATCGATGTCCCGGATACGGACGAGCTACTGATTGACCCGATCAAGCATTTTACAAAGAGAGAGAAGATCGACGATCCGAACCACGTTTCGTTCCTGCAGGGAGCCGGCCACGGCGGCTCTCACCCGCACCTGGTCCAGGAGTTTGTCGCGGCTATTGCCGAAGGCCGTGATTCTGCTGTCGACGCTGCGCTGGCGGCCAATTACACCTGCGCCGGTATCTGCGCGCATGAATCTGCTATGAAAGGAGGAGTCAGGATTACCATTCCCGATTTCAGCAAATGATGTTTACAAACCATGTTTATCCTGCCATATAGAAATCCCGGATCCTGATGAATTTATCTAAAATAGCATTCATCCTGATGCTGGCACCGCTGAAGGAGCTGAAAGCCCAGAGCCCGGTTTCGAATGACAAATTTATCAACCCGGTGTTTGAGCCCGTCCTCGCAGATCCTACTGTCGTAAAAGGCGATGACGGCTGGTTTTATGCCTACGGCACCCAGGACGATTGGGGAGACGGCCAGGGCAGCCGCCTCATACCGGTGGTAAAGTCCCGGGATCTTACCGGCTGGACGTACGTACGGAATGCATTCGACAGCAAACCCACCTGGAAATCCAAAGGAGGCATCTGGGCTCCGGACGTTGTAAAAGTCAACGGCCGGTATCATATGTATTATGCTTTTTCGACCTGGGGGGACGCAGATCCCGGCATCGGGCTGGCTATAGCCGATAAGCCGGAAGGCCCTTTTACCGACCAGGGTAAGCTTTTCCTCAGCTCAGAAATAGGCGTCCCGAATTCTATTGATCCGTTCTTTTACGAAGAAAAGGGCAAAAAATACCTCTTCTGGGGAAGCTATAGCAAAGAGCCCACACAAGGCACTTTTGCCGTCGGGTTGTCTGCCGACGGCAAGTCCGTCCCGGAACCAGCCCGCAAACATAAGATCGCTGCCGGCGATTTTGAAGCGGTAGTCATTCACAAACGGGGAAAATATTATTATTTCATCGGATCAAAGGAGAACTGTTGCAACGGCGCCGACAGCAAGTATCACCTGAGGGTAGGGCGTTCGGAAAGCCTGCTGGGCCCTTATCTAGACAAAGACGGACGGCCGCTGACAGACAGAGGCACGGGGACCGTCATACTCAATGGAAACGATACCTATACAGGGCCGGGGCATAATTCCCGGCTGGTCACCGACGCCAACGGCGCCGACTGGACATTGTACCATGCGATCCTTAAATCGAACCCGAAAGTCCCGAGCGGGGCCAACCGCCGGGTACTGATGCTGGATAGCATCACCTGGAAGGACGGATGGCCCGAAATAGCCGGCGGCGCCGTGGATACCGATCCGCAGGCAAAACCGGTATTCACCCCAATAAAATAGCCACGGACAATCCGGGCGATCACATCACATCAATCTTATACAAATGAAAACAACAAAAATCCTTAGTCTGGCTTTACTGAGCTGGCTTTTTCTCGGCTGCTCGACTGAAACGAAGAAAGAAGAAGCTTCGCAGGAAGCTCCGGCTGTTGCGGTTAGAGAGAAATGGACAGCCGAAAAGGCTAACGAATGGTATGATGCGCAGCCCTGGCTGGTTGGCTGCAATTTCCTCCCGAGCACTGCGAGCAACCAGCTCGAAATGTGGCAGGCAGAAACTTTCGATACCGCTACCATTAAAAGGGAGCTGGGCTGGGCAGCCGGCCTGGGAATGAATACCGTGCGGGTATACCTGCACGACCTGCTTTATGAGCAGGATTCGACCGGGTTCTACGGGCGTATGGAAACGTTTCTCGATATCGCCGCTTCACACAACATAAAACCCCTGTTTGTACTTTTCGACTCCGTTTGGGACCCGTTCCCGAAGTTGGGCACACAGCGTACGCCCACTCCCCATGTCCACAACGCCGGCTGGGTACAAAGTCCGGGTAAGGAAGCACTGCTCGACGCCGCACAGCACCCGAGGCTGCAGAACTACGTACGCGGCGTAGTAGGCCGCTTTGCCACCGACAGCAGGATATTGGCGTGGGATGTCTGGAATGAACCTGAGAACCCCAATAAAAGCGCTTACGGCGATGTCGAGATACCGGAAAAAGAACAGGTCGTACTCCCGCTCCTGAAGGACGCTTTTAATGCTGCCCGCTCCGTCAACCCTTCCCAGCCTCTTACGGCCGGTGTCTGGCGTGATGACTGGTCGGAAGAAAGCAAGCTGACGCCTGTCAATAAGCTGATGCTCGATGAATCCGACGTCGTTTCTTTCCACTCCTATGACGCCCCGGAAGAGTTTGAAAAAAGGGTAAACTGGCTGAAGCCCCTGGGACGCCCCCTGATCTGTACGGAATACATGGCCAGGGGAAACAAGAGCACCTTCGAAAGCACGCTTCCCATTGCCAGAAAATACAGGGTAGCAGCCTATAACTGGGGACTGGTCGACGGGAAGTCCCAAACCATTTACCCATGGGACAGCTGGAAAAAGAAGTATACAGCGGAGCCCAGGCTCTGGTTCCATGACATATTCCGCAAGGACGGCACTCCCTACAAGGCTTCAGAAACCGAATTCATTAAAAAGATCATCTCTGAAAATTAGGAGCTGCATTCTCTCTTGCGGCATATTTTTGATTCATAACACCCCGGTTTCCGTCTCCTAACGTGCCAGATTCAGGAGCAGGAAGCCGGGGTGACACTATAATCCCCTCTACCTACCAAAACAACTCAACAGGCCACCTTTCTCTGACATTTTTTTTACTTTTGTGAAAAGGGCTATCTGACCGATCCAACAGACAGTCAAAAAATACAGAATTTTGTAAACAAAAATGAAAGAAGACTCCCTGGCCGACCGGGCATACAACGAGCTGAGAAAAAAAATACTCTCGAATCAGCTGCTTGCCGGCAGCAGATTAAAAGAAGACGAATGGTCGAAGAAGCTCGATGTCAACAGGATGGCGCTGAGAGAAGCGCTTACAAGGCTACAGGGAGAGCAGCTTCTCACAAAAGGAGAGAAAGGCGGCTTTTTCGTCAAAACATTTTCAGGCGAGGACATAAGGGATATACGCGAGCTCAGGGAAATACTGGAAACGGGCGCCATCCGCCTCCTGATCGAAAAAATCACCGGGGACCAGCTGACAGAGCTGGAACGGATATGCGACGATTTCACCTCCATGTACGAAAGAGGCTACTTCAACGGCGCCTGCGAGGCCGACGTAAAATTCCACGAGACACTCATCGAATATACCGGCAATCAGAAGCTCATCAACGCCTATTTTGCCAGTAACATACCGCTTTTTCATCAGAAACTCGGGCTGACCCAAACCCATATGGACGACTACGAGCTGACCGATGCCGAGCACAGGGAAATCGTGAAAGCATTGCGGATGAAAGATCTGGAGCTAGCCGAAAATACGCTTACCACCCACCTTGTACGGGGAGAGGTCACTACGCTGGACCTCGTCAGCCATTCATTTCTTTAATCATACCCCTCCGCTTCCGCCCGGTCACCTCCTTCCTTTCTCCGCTCTCTTCGAGCAAGGTGACGTTTCTGGATTTTTACCTGCCCGTTATACCGCCCCAGGCGAGCCGATCTTATATTTTTCAAAGAAACAGAAGGTTAATATTTTTTGTTTACAATTATATAGTTAATATTGTAAACAAAATATTCAACCTTAACACCTTCTTACATGAAAATCCCTATACCTTACCGGGTAGGTGCAGCTTTCTGCGTGCTACTCTTCTGCTTCTGCACAGCAACCTTCGGTCAGAATCCGACTCTTGTCAGGGGGACCGTTTATGACGCGGGCAACGAGAGCCCGCTGCCGGGTGTCAACATCGTAGTGAAAGGTTCCCAGCAGGGCACCACAACCGATACGAATGGAGAGTTTTCCATTAACGTTCCGTCCGGAGCGTCACTGACGTTTTCTTTCATCGGCTACGTAACCCAGGAGATCCCGGTCGGCTCCCAGAGCACGCTCACCGTCAGGCTCGTTACCGATACGCATGCGCTGAGCGAAATCGTGGTAACGGGATATTCTGCTCAGCGGAAGCAGGATATAATCGGTTCGGTTTCGGTGGTAGATATGAACGCGGTAGGAAAAATACCTGTAGGTTCCACCACTCAGGCATTGCAGGGGCAGGCCTCAGGGGTGAATGTGATCGCATCAGGCGTACCCGGCAGAGAAGGGAATATCTTTATAAGAGGGATTTCCTCTTTCGGTAACTCAGCCCCGCTGATACTGATAGACGGCGTAGAGAGCAGCCTTAACAACCTGAACGCCAGCGATGTAGAATCTATTCAAATCCTCAAAGACGCAGGCGCAGCATCTATTTACGGTGTAAGAGGTTCGAACGGGGTTATTGTTGTAACCACAAAAAAAGGCAAGCTGGGTACTCCTACGGTCGAATACAGCGCCTATGCCGGCGTACAGACCCCGCTGAGAGGCAACCCGTTCAATACCATTCTCGATACACAGGAATTCGCACGGCTGTCTCTGATTGCCAATCCCAATAATCCCCTGTTCTCCAGGGGGATACCGGATTATCTTTACGCCGGTCCGCAGGGCGGAGGGATAGGATTCGAAGGGGATCCTGCTGTTGACCCGGCCCTTTACCGGTTCGACCCGACAAATCCGGCCAATAATTACCTGATCCAGAAAGTGAACAAGGCCGGAACCGACTGGTTCCACGAGTTCTTCAAGCCCGCCATGCGGACCGACCACAACCTGTCGGTACAGGGCGCAACGGAAAAAGCAAATTATTTTGTCTCGCTGGGCTACCTCAATCAGCAGGGAACAGCACCTGAAACCTACGTAAAACGCTACTCCGGGAGGGTAAATACCTCTTTTAAAATAGGGCGGGGCATTACATTGGGCCAGAACCTCAACTTTTACTACCGTGTCAGCCCCGGGTTTACTACCGACAATCAGTTTGGAAACATAGGAGAGCTGGCCCGTATGATGCCCATTATCCCGGTCCATGACATCATGGGCAACTACGGGGGAACGAGAATGGGGACCAATGTAGGAACCAACACCAACCCGATTGCCAACCAGGAGCGTTCCGCGCAAAACCTGAGCAATACCTGGAACACCGTCGGTAACGTCTACCTGGAAATTGCATTCCTGAAAGATTTTACCGCTAAAACAAGCATCGGCGGCGCATTGACCAATGCTTATGGATACTCCTTCAGCTTCACCCCGCACGAGCGCGCAGAAGGGTTCCTCAATCCTAACTCCTATGCCGAAAGCGCTTCTTTCTCTAAAAGGCTCGTCTGGACCAACACGCTGAACTACAACAAATCCATCGGGAAACATACCGTAGGCGTTTTAGTCGGAACTGAAGCCATCGAGAACCTTTCCCGCTCACTGTCGGGATCAAGACAACGCTATTTCTCCACAGATCCCAATTATCTGACGCTTACCACAGGTACTTCAAACATTGCCAACGCCAGTTCCGCCGCCGAAGACGCGCTATGGTCTATGTTTAGCCGTGTCGACTATTCTTTTAATAACAAATACCTGTTGAGCGGAACCATCCGCCGCGACGGCTCCTCCAGGTTCGGACCGGAAAACAGGTACGGGATATTCCCTTCGGTTTCGGCCGGCTGGAGGATTTCGGAAGAATCATTCCTGAAAGACATCAACTGGATCAATGACCTGAAGCTAAGGGGCAGCCACGGCGTGCTTGGTTCCCAGAACAACGTGAATGCCGAAAACCAGTTCGATCTCTACGGCGGGACACTCGCCAACGCTTACTACGACATCAGGGGCACAAGCAACAGCCTAGTACAGGGATTTATACAGACCAGGGCCGGCAACCCCCGCACCGGATGGGAACGAAACATTGTTTCCAATGCCGGACTGGACGCAACCCTCCTCAACTACAGGCTGGATGTATCTCTTGAATATTATAAAAAATCTATCAACGGCCTCCTTTTCGGCCAGACCCTCCCCGGCATAGCCGGAGGGGTAACGCCTGCCACGATCAACATCGGCGACATTCAGAATTCGGGACTCGACCTTTCGGCTACCTACCACGGCGGAGACCCCAATGCTTTCAGCTATTCCATCGGCGCCAATATCACTACATATAAAAACAAAGTGGTATCTGTTCCGGCGCCGGGATACTTTGACGCAGCCTCTCACCAGCAGCTCGGGCCTATGGTCAGAAACCAGGTCGGACAGGAAGTCAGCGCATTTTTCGGTTATAAAGTCGTCGGCCTGTTCAGGAGCGACCAGGAAGTGGCCGAAGCCCCCGCGCAGGACGGCGCTGCCCCGGGAAGGTTCAGGTACCAGGACACCAACAATGACGACAAAATTACAGCTGCCGACAGGACTTTCCTGGGTAGCCCGAACCCGGATTTCACTTATGGCATCAATCTTTCGGCCAAATACCGGCGCTTTGACCTGTCGGGCATCCTGTACGGATCGCAGGGCAACCAGGCCATCAATGCCATCAAAGTACAGACCAACTTTTTCGGTACCTATGTCGGCGCCAAAAGCAATTTGCTCCTCAATGCCTGGTCGCCCGAAAACCCGAACTCCGATATCCCGAAAATCGAAAGCCAGAACAGCTTCAGCACAGCAGGTGTTTTCAACTCCTACTTTATGGAAGACGCTTCTTTCCTGAAGCTAAGAACGCTGATGCTCGGATATTCGCTCGACAATACATCCTTGCTCGAAAAGATCCGCATCAAAAAGGCGCGCCTTTACCTGCAGGCCATGAACCTGTTTACCCTTACCAAATACACGGGATTGGATCCTGAAATCGAGGGGAGCAGCTCAAGCTTCGGGATCGACTGGTCCAACTACCCTAACAACGAACCGGTTTACTTAATCGGCGTCAACGTTTCCTTCTGATAAACCCAGCACTGACCAACATGAAACTCAGCATATTTTCCATCAAAACCCTGGCTGTCCTGGCAGCACTCATGTTCTCGACCTCATGTAGCGACGATTTCCTGAACAGGGATCCCAAGGGGGCGCTTTTTTCGGGCAGCCTGGCCAATGAAGCAGGCGTAAACGGGCTGCTTATCGGCGCCTATTCTCTCCTCAACCACGGAGGAACAGACGGCAGCGGCTGGCATTCGGGACTCTGGATCTTCGGAGGAGTTGCTTCCGACGATGCGCATACGGGTACGGAAGCAGGTGCCCTGCAGCCGGTTCCCGAATTTGAAGCCTATATCCATACCTCGGCGACCCGCGGGCTCAACGACCGCTGGAAAGTACTCTTTGCGGGTGTCCAAAGAGCCAACGATGTGCTGCGGCTACTGCCGACGGTGATCGAAAACAAGTCCGTCAGCGAAGCCGCCGCCAGGCAGATCGAAGCGGAAGCCCGGTTCCTCAGGGGAATCTACCACCTGAATGCCGCGCTGATGTGGCGTAATATCCCCTATGTGGATGAAACTATCAGCGCCGCGGCTGGTAACTATTTCGTCTCGAATGAACAATCTCCCTGGCCGTCCATCGAGGCCGACTTCAGCTTCGCGGCCGACAACCTGACCGCTACCAAGTCGGAGGTAGGACGCGCCAATAGCTGGGCAGCCAAATGCTTCCTTGTAAAATGTTATATGTTCCAGAACAAGCATGCCGAGGCCAAGCCTCTGCTCGATGACATTATTGCCAACGGAGTAACCAGCAACGGGCTTAAATACAACCTGAATGAGCACTATTTTGACAACTTCCGCCCTTCTACCAAACACGGGCCGGAGCAGGTATTTGCGGTGATGCACTCCGTCAATGACGGGGCGGGCGGACAGCGCGGGACCAACCCCAGCGGCGACGCCAACGCGGGCCCCTACGGCGGACCGTTCCCGACCTACGGCTTTTATCAGCCGTCGTTCACGCTTGTCAATTCCTATAAAACCGACCCGGCAACGGGCCTTCCGCTCATCGACACCTTTAATGCATCTGACATCAAACACGACCTGGGGATCCTCTCGTCGCAGCCTTTTGAGCCCTATACCGGCACGCTGGATTCAAGGCTGGACTGGACCGTAGGCAGGAGAGGCATTCCATATCTAGACTGGGGGATCAACCCGGGACTGGCCTGGGTACGCCAGCAGAGCGTAGGCGGCCCTTACCTGCACATTAAATTTGCAAACCCGCAGTCGGAACCGGGCGGACGCGAAGTACAGAGTACCGCCAACACCTATAATCTCATCAGGTTTGCAGACGTGCTGCTCTGGGCCGCCGAAGTCGAGGTGGAAGTAGGCTCGCTTCAGCAGGCGGAGACTTACGTAAACAAGGTCAGGGCGCGCGCGGCCAACCCGGCAACGTGGGTCAAAAAATACATCGACAACAGCGATCCGCTGAAGGGGGTTACAGACGAACCGGCTGCTAACTACAAGGTTGGTCTTTACAACGGGGAATTCCAGGCCAAGGGTAAAAGCTTCGCCAGGGAGGCGGTCAGGTTCGAAAGAAAACTGGAGCTGGGCATGGAGCACCACCGCTTTTTCGACCTCCAGCGATATGATCTGGCAGAAAAAGGTTACATGGCTAAAACCCTGAACAGCTACATTCAGCACGAGGTAAATGTGCCTAACTTCAACCACTACTATATGGTAGGAGCCAAGTTTACACAGGACAAAAACGAATTATACCCGATCCCGCTGGAACAGATCGATCTGAGCGTGAGCAATGGAGAAAAAACGCTCAGGCAAAATCCAAACTACAATTAATACCCGGCAGCTGCTATTTTCAGTATATTCATTGTAGTTTGACAAACACAGTATTCAGGTCTTAACCTAACCCCATTATAAAATGCAAACCAACAATCTGGATCGCCGCTCCTTCCTCCAGTCCCTCGGCCTGGGCAGCGCCGCTGTCACCCTGCTTACCACGGGCTGTACCGAAAAGCCCAAATCGGAGCAGAAGCAGGAAGTGATACAGGGATTTGAAAAAACCGCCGAGAATAAAAGCACGAAAATCTGGACGCCCGTTTCCGACCGGAAGGTCAAAGTAGGACTGATCGGCTACGGCGTATGCAAGTTTGCTGCGGCCTTCGGATTCCAGGACCATCCCAACGTGCAAGTCGTGGCGGTAAGCGACCTGGATCCCGAACGCTGCAAGGAGCTGGCAAAGGTGGTCAAATGCGACAAGACCTATCCTTCGCTCGAAGAGCTGGTTAAAGACGACAATGTTGAGGCGGTATTCATCGCTACCGATGCGCCCAGCCACGCAAAGCATGCCATGCTCGCGCTCGCGCACGGCAAGCATGTCGCTTCTGCCGTCCCGGCCGCATTCGGCTCTCTCGAGGAAGCCGACCAGCTTTATGAAGCAGTGAAGAAAAGCGGCCTGAAATACATGATGTATGAAACGTCTATGTTCCATGACGACCTGTATGCCATGCGCCAGCTGTATAAATCGGGCCACCTGGGCAGGGTAGTCTACTCAGAAGGCGAGTACTATCACTACATGGACGTACCGATCGACTCCTACAAGGGGTGGCGGATCGGCCTTCCGCCGCAGTTTTACCCGACCCATTCCAACGCCTACCACCTGGGCATCAACGACGGATCGTTCATCGAGGTGTCATGCATGGGTATCCCAAGCGTCGTCGACCACCTGAAACCGGCCAACAACCGGTACAAAAATCCTTTCGGCACCGAAGTTGCGCTTTTCCGCTCTCATGACGGCGGTATGTCCAGGATGGCCGTCAGTTGGGACACCCCGGGCGATCATGGCGAAAGGGGACGTGTAAGGGGAGATAAAGGTTCGTTTTACGGGAAATTCGAAGGCATCGATACTAATCTCCCCGATACCGAGCGTCCGCCGCTGCCCCCGGGCATGGAAGCAGGAGGTCATGGAGGTTCTCACGGCAGGCTGACAGACGAGTTTATCTCGGCCATTCTGCAGGACAGGACACCCCTTGTCAACGTGGCGCTCGCGCTCAATATGACCGTCGCCGGGATCGTCGCCCACCAGTCGGCGTTAAAGAACGGTGAATTATTAAAAATACCCCAGTATACCCTGTAACAGGGATCGATTATTCAGATATGGATCATTCAATTAACCGACGTAAATTCCTGGCTTTGACCGGAGCCGCCTCGGCCGCTATCATCTCACCAAGGTTTGCATTTGCCGCTCCTTTCACCTCCGACCGCAAGCTCAGGATCGGCGTGATAGGGGGACGGTTCGGTCTCGGCTTTTTTTTCAACGAGCATCCGAATTGTACGGTAGAAGCCGTCAGCGACCTCCTGCCTGAGCGCAGGCAGGCGCTTATGAAAACCTACAAGTGCGAGAAGTCCTACGAATCGCTGGAAAAGCTGCTGAAAGATCCGAAAATAGAGGCCGTGGCCCTGTTCACGCCAGCTCCCGATCATGCCCGGCACGTCATTCAATCGCTCAATGCAGGCAAGCACGTGCTTTGCGCAGTGCCTGCCGCAATGAGCATCCGGGAATGCTACGAAGTGCTCGAAGCGGTACAGCGCACAGGCCTTACCTATATGATGGCGGAAACGTCGGTTTACCGGCAGGATACCATCTCGGCCAAAAAAATGTTTAAGGAGGGGAAATTCGGCACCATTTTCAGCAGCGCGGCCCAGTACTATCATCCCGGTCTTGAAGTGTTGTATTTTGAAAAAAACGGCAAGCCCACCTGGCGGCACGGGCTTCCGCCGATGCTCTACCCTACCCATACTACCGCCTTCCTGGTAGCCGTAACGGGAGAAAGGCTTACACACGTAACATGCCAGGGCTGGGGCGATGACAGTCCCGTATTGAAAGGCAACCCGTACAAAAATCCCTTCTGGAACGAGACCGCCTTTTTCAAAACCAATCTCGGGCATGCCTTTACCGGTGAGGTATGCTGGAAAGGCGCGCTGGTAGGTTGCGAGCGCGGCGAGTGGCACGGCGACAAAATGAGCTTCTATGCAGGCTATAAAGGAGTCGATGTCCACCAGGTGCATGCCACCGAGAAAGAAGGGACCGACGACGGCGGGTTCAAGATCGCCGAGCCGGAAATGACGCCTTACAAGCAGACATTGTGGTGGCAGACCGATGCCCTGCCTGCTCCCATGCGCCACAACAGCGGCCACGGGGGGAGCCATACGTTCATCACGCACGAATGGATAGATTCGATCATCAGCAACCGCGTACCGGAGGTCAATATCTACGAAGCCCTGGCATACACCGCTCCCGGCATTATCGCTCACCAGTCGGCGCTGAACGACGGGGAATACCTGAGAATACCCAACTTTGACAAGTAAGCAGCAGCTATTCCTGAATCGATCCGAAAAGTATCCGCTTTCAATTATCAACTTACACAGTATCATGAACAAAACATGGCCGCAATCTTCCCAGCTGTTAAAACAAAATGAAAAATGGATCCCGGGCGGGGTTGTCTCTCTCAACCGCAAGTCCGATCCCAATATCTGCTTTGCAAAAGGACAGGGAAGTCACGCCTGGGACCTGGAAGGCAACCGTTACATCGACTACCAGGCCGGCTTCGCCGCCTCCTTTCTCGGCCATAACGATCCGGATGTGAACAATGCCGTAAAGGAAACGCTGACATCGGGCAGCATCCTGATGGGGGCCGGCCCGACCGACATCGAAGGACGCTTCGCAGAGCTCTTCTGCCAGTCGGTACCGACCGCCGAAAGCATCCAGATCACGACGACCGGGTCAGAGGCCACCTACCATGCGATCCGCCTGGCGAGGGCGATTACCGGCCGCGATCATATCATCGTGATGCAGGGCGGCTATAACGGCTGGCATAATGACGTCTCCTGTAATGTCATCAGCGCGCTTCAGGATGTCGGGGAGCGGGTAAGTCCCGGGGAATACCCCTTCGACGCCGGTTCAGCAGGGATCCCGGCAGTACATAAGTCGCTGGTGCATGTGATCAACTTTAACGACCTCGAATCGGTAGAGTACGTCATTAAACGCTATCCTGTGGCCTGTATCATCACCGAGCCGATCCTTCAGAACATCGGCATCGTGAAGCCGCTGCCCGGCTATCTGGAATCGCTCCGGAAGCTGGCCGACGAAAATGGCTTCCTGCTTGTTTTCGACGAGGTCAAAACCGGCTTCCGGCACGCTTTGGGCGGGTACCAGAGCATTTGCGGCGTGACGCCCGACCTGAGCACTTTCGGCAAAGCTGTAGCAAACGGGTATCCGCTGGGTGTAATTGCAGGGAAGAAAAAATACATGGACTACTTTATTCATCCGGAAAAATCGAAAAGGGTGCTGATCGCAGGCACCTTCAATGCTTTCCCGCTTACAACTGCCGCGGCCATCGCCACTATCGAAAAGCTGGCTTCGCCGGAGCACGGGGTCTACCGGCACGTCTATGAGCTGGGGCAAATGATGGAAGACGGGTTGAACGATATTTTTTCTTCCTTCGATATTCCTTTCCATGTGGCACGCGAAGGTTCCGCTTTCTGCACCTACTTCATGGACCACGCCCCGGTGGATTACCACGACGTCCTTAAAAATCACGACTTCGATTTTGACAGGAAATACCGGCTGGAGCTGATCGGGAAAGGGATTTTCAATTTCCCGCTGCCGATCAAGCAGGGCAGCGTCTCTTTTGCCCATTCCAAAGCCGACATCGAGGAAACGCTCGATAAAACAAAAGAAGTGGCAGGATACCTGCTGGAGGGTAAAACCGTTGCAAGCGCATAGTTTATGAAGATCACCTCCATAGAAACAAAGATCTGCCACGCACGCATGCGTAACTGGATTTTTGTGAAGGTAAATACCGACCAGCCCGGACTATGGGGCTGGGGTGAAGCGACGCTCGAATGGCATACGCGTGCCGTGGCAGGCGCTATCGAAGACATCTCGACGCTCCTGATCGGCGAGGATCCGCGACGCATCGAGCATCTCTGGCAGATGATGTACCGCCAGCATTTCTGGCACGGCAACGGTATTGTAAGAGGTACGGCCATCAGCGGGATCGATATTGCGCTCTGGGATATCGCCGGGAAGATCCACGGTGTGCCCTGTCATGAATTATGGGGCGGGAAGGTCAGGGACTACATCCGGCTCTATTGTCACCTCGGCGGCGGCAAGATGGAAGATTTTTACGAAACAGGCCGCAATGACGCCAAACGGTTCGGCGAGCTGGCGCAGCAGGCCGTAGAGGAGGGATTTACCGCTTTCAAGTCAATGGCGGTACCCGAAACCATGTCGCTCGAAGGGCTTCGCCCTATCCGCTATGCCGAAGCCTGCGTAGCGGCCATGCGCGAGGCGGTAGGCGACGATATCGACATCATGGTCGACTGCCATGCCCGTCCCTCGCCGCGAATGGGTATGATGTTCGCCAGGGCGCTGGAACCCTACGGATTATATTTCTTCGAAGAACCGTGCTGGCCCGAAACGATGGAAGACATCGCTTTGATCCAGAGGGCAGTCAGTACCCCGATCGCTACCGGTGAGCGGCTGATCAGCATCCATGCCTTCCGCGAGCTCTTTGAAAAGAGGGCTGCAAGCGTTATCCAGCCGGACATTACTCATTGCGGAGGTCTTACCGAGGTAAGGCGCATCGCGTCAATGGCGGAAGCGTACAGGGTTTCGGTAGCCCCTCATAACCCGCAGGGGCCGGTCAGCACTGCGGCCTCTATCGAGTTCGGCTTCTCGGCGCCTTCCTACATCATTTGCGAAAGCGTGCACAGCGATGTGCCCTGGCGTCAGGATGTGGTGCAGGAAGGATTTTCGGTAGAAAAGGAAGGCCGGATCGTCAGGCCGAACACCCGTCCGGGGCTCGGTATCGAGATCAACGAAGAGGAAGTCCGTAAACATCCTTTCCAGCAGGAAGTACTTCAGCGTTCGTTCTACAGGGACGGCAGCGTCGGCGACTGGTAATTTCCGGCCCTGAAAGGGCACCATACCTTAGCCCCGCAGGGGCGATACGTGCATTACCCCGGGTAAGCGCAGCGAAGCCCCGGGGGTTTAACCCCATAATAACCATGAGTAAGCTTCCATTCAGCGGCCGTACGGCCATCATCAGCGGCGGCCTGGGCGACATCGGCCGGAGCATCGCCCGCGCGCTCGCTGAAAAGGGCGCGAATGTAGCGCTCGGCGACCTGCAGCCGTCAGAACGTGCTGCAGCGTTCCTTGACGAACTCCAAAGCCTTGGGATAAGGGCTCTTTATACGGAGCTCGACGTGTCGGACGCCGTCCAGGTAAAAAACTGGGTCGACGAATGCGAAAAGGCGCTGGGTATTCCCGATATCGTCATCGCTAATGCCGCTACCGTTACGCTGGCGACCGTCCATGAAATCACACCCGAGCAGTGGGACCGCGAGCTGCGCGTTAACCTTTATGGCCCGTTCTTCCTGTCCAAATATGCCAGTGAAAAGATGGTCACGGCCAAAATACCCGGACATATCGCGCTGATCGGCAGCTGGGCTGCTCATGTGGTGCACGCGCATATACCTGCCTACAGCGTTTCCAAAGCGGGATTACGCATGCTGGGAAAGTGTCTTGCGCTGGAGCTCGCCCCGCATGGCATCCTGGTAAACGAGATCGCGCCGGGCTACGTGGAGGCCGGCCTTACCGCGCAGATCTGGAAAACAAATCCTTCGCTCAAAGAGCAATCAGAAGGCAAGGTACCTTTGAAAAGGCTGATCGGCGCCGACGAAGTAGCAGCGCAGGTGCTTCATGTATGCGACAATTCCAACCGGCATATGACGGGCGGCACGCTGCTGATGGACGGAGGGTTGTCTCTTTTATCGGTGTAATAATGAGGCAACTATTCAAACAAGCCCGACAGCCGATTTCTGACAGCTGATAGCCTAAAAAAGCCAATCACCTTTAACCCGAAAAACACTTTGACAAATATGCTCCGGGCAGCCCCGCCCGCCCCGGAATTCCAGGGGTACATCGGGGTAAGCCGAAAAGACATCACGCCGCCCGTCGGTATCTATGCCCGTAACTGGGGCGCTGCTACCCACGATGTGGCCGAAGGCATTCATCGTCCCATGACCCTGACCTGCGTCACTTTCCGGCAGGAGCAGGCTGCCCCTCCTCTCGTGCTGATCGGGGCCGATCTCGGATGGTGGAAAAACGCTGCCCATGAGCGCGTATTACGCGAGTCGATACTGGAAGCCGTTTCATTGCCGGCGTCCGATCTCATGTTTTGCCTTTCTCATACGCACGCCGGGCCGGGTATCTGCCTGGACGACGAGCGCAAACCGGGCGGGCACCTGATCAGGCCCTATTTCGATCACCTGATCAAAACGTCGGTCGAAGCCATCCGGGAAGCGCTTGATGCCGGCCGCCCGGCTATTCTTACCTGGAAATACGGCGAATGCAATCTCGCGGTCAACAGGGATTTTCCAGACCCCGACGGCGAAAGAATACTGACGGGCTACAATCCCGGGGCGCCCGCGGACAATACCCTCCTGGTCGGGCGGATCACCGACCCAGACGGCAGGATCACCGGCATGCTGGTCAACTACGCCTGCCATCCTACCACGCTGGCCTGGCAGAACAAGCTCATTTCGCCCGACTACATCGGGGCTATGAGAGCCGTTGCCGAAGCAAGCACGGGAGCGCCCTGCCTCTTCCTTCAGGGGGCTTCGGGAGAAGTTTCCCCGCCTCAGCAATTTACCGGCGATACGGCGCTTGCCGACCGCTACGGACGCCAGCTCGGGTATTCGGTACTGTCAGTTCTCGAATCCATGGAAGCTCCGGCGACGCGGCTGGTCTATAAAGGTGTCGTAGAGTCAGGCGCCTCCCTGGCCATGTGGGAGCCCGGACCCGCCGGTACTTCCGGAGCGCTGAAGGCCGTTATGACGCATGTAGAATACCCGCTTAAAGATTTCCCCGCGCTCGCAGAGCTGGAAGCCGAATGGTCTGCCTGTGCCGACCATGTGTTGAGGGAACGCCTCTGGAGAAAAATATGCATCCGCAGGGCGATCGGCGACGGTGAGCGTGCCCAGATCCCTTTGTGGGTCTGGAAGCTGGGTCGTTCGATACTCGTCGGGCAGCCCAACGAAGCGTATACCGAATTCCAGACCGGATTGCGGGATCAATACCCCGATCATGCGATAGCCGTCATGAACCTTACCAACGGCTCGGTGGGCTACCTGCCGCCGCGACCTCTCTATGAGCTCAACGCCTATGCAGTCTGGCAGACGCCCTTCGCCGCCGGATCATTCGATCTCCTGAAGCAAACCACCGCCGATATCGTCAGAAACCTTATTTCCGCTCCCTGATGGACATCAATCTTTCTACCCTCGACCTGGCCATCTTCGGCATCTACATCCTGGGGGTCCTGCTGCTGGGACTGTACGCATCGCGCAAAGGGAAGCAAACCAAACGCGATTACTTCCTGGCGGGCGACAAGCTTCCCTGGTGGATGATCGGGGGCAGCATTATCGCCGCCAACATCAGCAGCCATCACCTTGTGGGAGCTATGGGAGCGGCATACGACCGCGGGTTTGTGGTGATCGCGATGGAATGGGGAGCCATCCTGGTGGGTTTCAATGCCCTGCTATGGATTTTCCTGCCTTTTTACATACGCAACGGGTTCTATACCGTACCCGAGTTCCTTCAACGCCGTTTCGGCGCCGCAGCAAGGTCCGTATACGCGTTCCTCATCCTGCTCACCTATGTTTTTGTAGAGATCAGCGCCGTACTCTACCTGGGTGCGCTGGCGCTGCACGCCTTGCTCGGCATCCCGGTTTTCACAAGCGTGCTCGTGCTGGCTGCCCTGACCGGGATCTATACCATATTGGGCGGATTACGGGCCGTTATATGGACGGAAATGATGCAGCTCGGCATTCTTGTCATAGGCGGCGCCATCCTGACGGTCGCTACCATGAATGCGGCAGGAGGCATCGACGCGCTCACGGCGACGATGCAGGACTGGCACCTTTTTCTCCCCGCCGACGACCCGGATTTTCCCTGGACGATGTACCTGGGGGGCGTTTTATGCATCAGCACTTTCTATTGCGCCACCAACCAGTTCATTGTGCAGCGCGTATTGGCCGCCAAAAACGAATGGCATGCGCGGATGGGTGTTATATTCGGCGACTACCTCAAATTCCTGGTGCCGCTCATCATAACGCTTCCCGCCCTTGTTGCCTATAAGATCGTTCCAGACCTCGAAAAGCCCGACCTGCTGTTTCCGATGCTGGTGAAAATGCTGCTTCCGTCGGGGCTTGTAGGACTGGTGATGGCCGGGCTGATCGCCGCGGTCATGTCCCACCTTTCGGGAGCCATCAACTCCTGTACCACAATCCTCACCGTGGATGTCTACCTCGCATTCTTCAAAAAAGACGCATCCGAATCCGAGGCTGTCAGGTTCGGACGGCTGGCCGGTACGATCATCATCGTCCTGGGCATCCTGTGCACCATCCTGCTGATGAGCTACTCCGACAAGCCTATCTTCATTTACCTGATGAATGCCTATGGCCTGTTTACGCCCGGGATAGCCACTATGTTTTTGCTGGGGATCCTGTGGAAGCGGACCACAGAAGCCGGAGCCCTGACTGCCGGGCTGCTTACCATTCCCTTGTCGCTGCTGCTGGAATATTCCTTTCCTTCGATGCCTTTCTTCAACAGGACCGGTATAGTGTTCTGGATATGCATGCTGGCCTGTGCGGTCGTAAGCCTGGCGACAAAACCGAAAACCGAAGCCGAGCTGAAAGGATTGATATGGAGCAGGGAAAGCCTCACCCTTGAACCTCATGAAAAGGAGATGCAGCGGGGCTGGCGGAATCCTGCCATCTGGTGGGCGCTCATTACCGCGCTTGTGCTTTTCTTCTACATCAGGTTCCCGTAGCCGGCTTCCTATTTAACGCTATTTCCCGTCACCAAAACCCGTTTACCATGAATTCAGCCGACCATACTCCAAGAAGAGAATTTATCAGGTCCCTGGGAACCGCTTCCCTGGCCATCGGCGCCGTATCGGGCCTCGCAGCCCAAAGCATCGCCGGAAAAAACAAAGAAAGTGCTTACGGCAAGCCCCTGTTCAATATGAGCGGTTATGCCGCCCCTCCGCTGGAGCATATCCGCGTAGGGATAGTAGGCCTGGGCGGCAGGGGAACGGGCGCTCTCCAGCGTTTGCTGAAAATAAAAGGAGTGGAAATTATCGCTTTATGCGACCTCCGCGAAAGCCAGATCGCAAAAGGGATCGGCCTGGCGAAAAAAGCCGGCCATAAACCCGACGGCTATCATACCGACCCGGAAGCCTGGAAAAAATTATGTGAGCGGAAAGACATCGACCTGGTCTATATCCTGACGCCCTGGCATCTGCATACTCCGATAGCCGTATTTTCCATGAATCACGACAAGCACGTATTTGTGGAAGTGCCGGCCGCTACGACGCTCGAAGAGTGCTGGGAGCTGGTCAATACATCTGAAAAAACAAAAAAGCATTGTATCCAGGTAGAAAACTGTTGCTATGATTTCACGGAAATGCTGGTCCTGAACATGGCCCAGCAAGGGTATTTCGGTGAAATCGTACATGGCGAGGGCGCTTACATCCACGACCTGGCCGAGCTGATACTCGGAGACCGCTTTTACCAGAAATGGGAGCTGAAGCAGGCTGTCGGCAAAATGGGCAACCTCTATCCTACCCACGGCTTGGGACCGATCTGCCAGGTGATGAACATCAATCGCGGCGACCAGATGGAGTACCTTACGTCGGTATCTACCAATGACTTTACAATGGCACAAATGATCAGGGACAAGGTCGGGCAGGACAGCAGCCTCCGGGAGTTTGTCGGCAAGCCTGTCAACGGCAATATGAACACCACGACCATACGGACGGTAAAAGGAAAGACCATTGTCGTGCAATATGATGTTTCATCCGTACGTCCCTATACCCGCATTCACCTGGTGAGTGGTACAAAAGGAGCGGCGCTCAAGTATCCTCTCCCTGCCAGGATCGCGAACGGTCACGAATGGCTGAACGAAGAAGAATATAAAAAGCTGGAAGAAAAGTTCACCCCGCCGATTATCCGGAAAATCGGGGAAATAGCCCAGAAGGTAGGCGGCCACGGCGGTATAGACTTCCTGATGGACTGGCGCAATATCGATTGCCTGAGAAACGGCCTGGCGATGGACCAGGACGTGTATGATGCTGCCTTGTGGAGCTCCGTCACCCCGCTCAGCATTGCGTCGGTAGCCGACAGGTCCAATTCGGTGGACGTCCCCGATTTTACCAGGGGAAACTGGAAGACGAATACCCCGGTCGATTTGTCGCTGAAGACCGGCGGGAATACCGTTGTCCTGGAATAGGATCGGATTCGTATGGTAATTTTGGTAGTTTTGGCGTATTGTATAGATGATCATCGGACCGATAACCTTATTTTGATGAAAAGAACCTTTTCCGCCGCGCTGCTCACTGCTTTACTGCTCTCTTCTCCCGTCCTGTTTTCTCAGCATACGGGAAGCTATCCTCCCGGGGTAAAAAAAATAAGGGATATTGTCATATATAATGACTCTGCTTACTATTCTGCCTTTCCTTCGGTAGTTAAAAAGAAGGACGGCGAATTCCTGCTTGCTTTTCGTCGCGCCCCCAACAGGGCTATTTTCGGGGAAAAGGGTACGACCCACGTAGATCCGAACAGCTACCTGGTAGCGATGACTTCCAAAGACGGCGAGAGCTGGACGCAGGAGCCCGGGCTGCTGTATGCCCACGCTTTCGGCGGCTCGCAGGATCCCTGCCTGCTGCGTCTGAAAGACGGTACGCTGCTATGCGCCAGCTATGGGTGGGCCTTCCTGCGACCTGAAGCGAAATCGTCTGAAAAAGTATTTACCCATGGCGGCAACGTGGCATTCCTCGGCGGTTACCTCGTACGTTCGACCGACGACGGAAAAACCTGGCAGGGCCCGCTCTATCCGCCGCATGTAGAAGGCGACGTAAGGGAAACTCCCATGGGCAAGCCATTGCCGGCCTATAACCGCGGCGCGCTGTATGAAGGCAAAAACGGGCACATTTACTGGTCAGTAGCCGTTTCTGCTCCCAATTCCGAAGGAAAAAGCAAAATCGGGAACCACCTGCTGGTTTCAAAGGATAAAGGCCTGACATGGGCATATTCCGCCCCTGTAGCCGTCGACGATAAAGTAGTCTTCAACGAGGCTTCGGTTTATGAAACCCCGAAAGGCGACATCATTTCTTTTCTCAGGACCGCCGATTTCGAGGATTTCGCCTGCATCGCGCGTTCTGCCGACGGAGGCAGGACATTCTCAAAATGGCAATCGATGGGCTTCAAAGGGCATCCTTTACAGGCTTTGCGCCTTCCTGACAACCGGGTGCTGCTTGTATACGGTTACCGCCATAAGCCTTACGGGATCAGGGCCCGCATCCTGAATGCGGAATGCACCGATTTTGAAACCGCACCGGAAATTGTTCTCAGAGAAGACGGCGGCAGCGGCGACCTGGGGTATCCCTGGGCTGTTCAGCTCAATAAAAACCGGGTGCTGGTAACATATTATTACAATATCAACCAGGGTACCAGGCATATCGCAGGAACGATATTGGAGATCAATTAAAGGATAAGCGAGCCATTCGTCCATGATCTTCGAGCAGATTATCGACCGCATCTACCCGCTCCCTGACGGGTCGAAACATGCCCTCATGGGCATCTGCCGGGAAAAAGCCCTCCCGAAAGGAGCCCGGCTGCTCAGGGCCGGCCGGGTAGAAAATCATTTTTTCTTCATCAAAAAAGGAATCGCCCGGGCCTTTTCCATTGTAAATGACATCGAAATCACGTTCTGGCTGGGAAAAGAGGGAGATGCGGTGATTTCTATGAAGAGCTACATTGAAAACCTGAGCGGATATGAAGACATCGAGCTGCTGGAAGACAGCATACTGTACCAGCTCGACAGCAGGCAGGTTCAGCTTCTTTACGCCCGGGATCTGCATATCGCCAACTGGGGAAGGAAATTTGCAGAGAAAGAGCTCGTTAAAACGGAAGAGAGGCTTATAGCCCGTGAATTCCGTACTGCAAAAGAACGCTACCTTGAATTACTATCCCGGCAGCCCGAGCTGCTCCGCAGGGTGCCGCTGGGCCACATTGCCTCTTATCTCGGCATTACACAGGTATCGCTCAGCAGGATCAGGTCTGAAATAAGATGACTTTTTATCATTTGTAAAATTCCAAGTCCGCGTGATTTCCGAATTTTGCGGCGTAGCAATTATTCAGGTGCTCAGGACTGTCACCAGCGACGAAGCTGTAACATGATTAAAGGTGCCGTGATTAATACTGCGTAGTTTAAAACTTACTTCCATTTTACATGAACTGGATCATCTTAATTATCGCAGGGCTCTTTGAGATCGGGTTTGCTTCCTGCCTGGGAAAAGCCAAGGAAGCATCGGGAACGGAAGCCTGGTGGTGGTACGGCGGATTTATGGTATGCATCACTGTGAGCATGCTGCTGCTCATTAAAGCGACGCAGACCCTTCCTATAGGTACTGCCTATGCTGTATGGACCGGTATCGGGGCTGTAGGAACTGTTTTAATGGGCATTTTTGTATTCCGCGATCCTGTCAGCTTCTGGAGAGTATTCTTTATTATTACACTGATCGGCTCTATAATAGGCCTCAAGACAGTTTCCGTCTGAGTAAGAGCGGTTGCAAAGCCGCCCGCAGGGTACTGCGGACGGCCGGTTTATTTTACTGCCGGGCGGCGGCGCCTGACGGCGCTGCTTTCCCGGGGCATTCTCAGTAGAAATTCTGCTTGTAATCCTCCACGGCTGTCCGGATCACGTCGATCGCCTCGTCGCGGCCGTACACGTTGGTAATCTGGATTTTAGCTTCCTCGCCGGGCAGGTTTTTATAGGTAAGGAAATAGTGCTTCAGGCGCTCGATCACGTCGCCCGGCACTTCCTCGAGATCTGTATAGACGCCGAATACGACATCGCCTTTCAATACGGCGATAATCTTATCGTCCGCTTCGCCGCCGTCGATCAGCCTGATACCGCCGATAGGCCGGGCGTCGCAGAGCAAATCGCCGTGAGGGATAATTTTTTCGCATAGCACCAGGATATCGAGCGGATCGCCGTCACCGCTCGTAATATCCCTGCCGGATTTCTCCCGGGCCAGCGCGGCTATTCCTTCCGCGCAGTAAGTTTTGGGTATAAACCCGTACAAAGCCGGTACGATGTTGGAATATTTCTGGGGTCTGTCGATTTTCAGGTATCCCGTATTCTTATCGATCTCGTATTTAACAGTATCGGTGGGAACAATTTCAATAAAGGCCGTTACGATGTTTGGAGCCTGTTCTCCGATAGGGACTCCATGCCAGGGATGAGCCTTATGCACGTTTGCGTTCATGTAATAACTCTAAAAATGTAAAAACTTATTATCTTTCACCCCGGGAGTCTGCCTGGTAAGACGCTTCTCCCGTTATTTCAGCAATGCTGTATTCACTGGTTTTCGAAACCGACTGCTTTACAAACAATTCTCCCAGGAAACCCGCCAGGAACAATTGCGATCCTACTACGATAAAGAGCAACGCCAGGAAGAACATGGGATTGTCGGTAGCGTTCCGGAACTTCAGTCCTGCATGAATATTGTATAGCTTCTCGCCTATCACCCAGGCCGTCAGCACGCTGCCCAGCAAAAACATCAGCATCCCTACTCCCCCGAAAAAATGCATGGGGCGGCGCCCGAATTTATTCACAAAAGCGATGGAAAGCAGGTCGAGGAAGCCGAAAAGGAACCGTTCGAGACCAAACTTCGTGCGCCCGTATTTGCGGGGCCTGTGCTCCACTACCTTCTCCCCTATCCTGCCATAGCCGTTCCACTTCGCTATGACCGGGATGTAGCGGTGCATCTCGCCGTAAATAGTGATATTTTTTACTACACGCTGCCGGTAGGCTTTCAGCCCGCAGTTAAAATCGTGCAGCTTTATACCCGAAATAGCGCGGGTAACCCCATTGTACAGCTTTGTCGGGATCGTCTTCGACAAAGGGTCATACCGCTTTTTCTTCCATCCCGAAACAAGATCGTAGCGGCCCGAGCTGATCATCTCATAAAGCGCGGGAATCTCATCGGGGCTGTCCTGGAGGTCGGCGTCCATCGTGATCACGACCTCGCCCCTGCACGCCTCGAACCCTGTCTGCAGCGCGGCGGTTTTTCCGTAGTTACGGACAAACCTGATCCCTTTCACATGCGGATCCGCCGACGAAAGTGCTGCTATTACCTGCCAGGAATTGTCCGTGCTGCCGTCATCGATCAGCAGCAGCTCATAGCTGTAGCCGTTGGCTTTCATCACGCTGGCAATCCAGTCATGAAGCTCTCCCAACGACTCTTCTTCATTGAGCAGCGGTACGATGACTGATATCTGGATCCTGGGCTCGGCCATAAGGGCTGGTTTCAATTTCGGGACAAATGTCGCAATTTAAACCTTTAAAACGCCAGATAAAATGCTTTAAGATATTCCTTAAACCCAGAATTATAATTCTTACCGTTTTCTTCATAGATGTACAGCTCCCCGGTGATGCTGCCCGGCGGGCTGCCCGCCCGTATATCTCCCGCTTCGCCGGCTCTTGTAAACGTCATCATGCGCCTGAAAGGCTTTGCCCCGGGGCGGTGCGCCAGGAGCAGGTCCCTTGTGAGCTGCCAGCCGTCTCCCTGCTGCCGCTCATACCGGTAGCTCTCCGCGACCGGCAACAGTATGCTGAACCTGCCTCCGGGCGCAAGAAGGCGGCCGGCAGCGTAAGACAGCGCTGCAAAATCAAGCGTTCCGGCGTGATGAGCAGTACTGGTTTTCTGGTCGGGTGATTTAAGGTCTCTTTGAAAAAACGGCGGATTGCTGATGATAGCGTCAAACCGGTGATCCGGGAAGAATTCCTGCACGGACGTGTGACGGGCGGTCAGCCTCGGGGCAAACGGGCTGTCTTCAAAGTTTTGTACCGTCTGGAGGAAAGCGCCCTCCTCCACTTCTACCGCTTCGATCAGCGCTTCCTGATTTCGCTGCGCTGCCATCAGAGACAGTAACCCGGTTCCGCTGCCAATATCCAGGATACGCTTTGCACCGCTTACATCCGCCCACGCCCCGAACAGGCAGGCGTCGGTGCAGACCTTCATCGCGCAGAGGTCCTGGTAAACCGTGAAGCTCTTGAATTTAAAAAAGTGGTTTCCGGGCAAGGGAATCGCAGATTTACTTTTCAAAAATTAATGAGTGGGGAAGCATGAGCAGGAAAGGAATCGACTTTTCATAATCCAGCGCCTCATAATAAAGCCCCAGCCTTGCCAGATTTTTATAGTAATCATTTACATGCTTATAATAATATTTTTCCGATTGTAGGCTCTTTCACCCAGTTTCTCTGCTAAAAACCATTTCTCCAGCAAGCGCGAAATACGGCCATTGCCATCGCTGAACGGATGAATATTTACAAACACCAGGTGAATGAACGATGCGTAATATAGAATTTCTTCAACGGTGAGCTCCTGCTTTAATAAAATTTCTATTTCATGCCACATTGCCGAATAGCTATCTTTTATCATGCTTAATGGGGCTGCCTCATATTGTATTCGGCCCGTTTTATGCTCCATTGTCAGCATTTCCGTTTTCCGGATAGCTCCTCTTTGATTTTCGGGCAACAGGTGGGCGGCGATCAAACTGTGCGCATGAAGAAAGTTATCAGGGTTCAGCGGGCTTTCCCGTGCAAACAGGTAAGCATTGTATAGATCATTCGGTTTTTCGATAAGCTCCGGTAAGTATTCCACATTCAGTATTTTGTGCTTAACGTAGCTGTCTACTTCCATTTCCTCGCCTTCAATTTTTGACGACGACATGACGGAAACGGAAGTGTAAAAAGTAAAGCTATGAGGCTCTAATTTTATTTGCTCAATAACGGAAAACTCCTTCTGAATATCTATGTCCAGCATAGATCTCCAGGTTTTGAAGTAATCCGGTTTTATTAAGCTGTTCATTCGCTAAATTAGAATTGATCAGATTTCAGAATTACCTGTGCGCTTCCGCCTCCCACACTTCCGCTATTTTCACGATCACTTCGGCAGCTTTCTCCATATCCTGCACCGAAACCCACTCCAGCTTGCTGTGAAAGGCATGCTCACCCGCAAAGATATTAGGACAGGGCAACCCCATAAATGACAACCTGGAGCCGTCGGTGCCGCCTCTGATGGACTGCCGGACAGGCGTAAGCCCGGTCAGCTCCATAGCTTTCAGAGCACGATCCACTACTTCCGGGTGCTTCGCCAGTATGGCCCCCATATTCCTGTACTGCTCCTTTACTTCAAACTCAAAAGTCGAGCCTGGATACCGCGAAATCACCTGCTCCGTGAGCGACAGCAAAAGCGCTTCTTTTTCCTTTAGCCCTTTTTCTTCAAAATCCCGGACGATGAGCTCAATAACGGCGCTTTCCTGCTGCGCCTCCAGGCGGACGGGATGAAGAAACCCCTCCCTGTCGCGGGTAGTCTCCGGCGAGAGACTGTCTTTGGGCAGCGCGCTCACTATATCAGAGGCTATTTTGATGGCATTCTCCATTTTGCCGAACGCAAAGCCCGGGTGCGTGCTCACGCCCTGTATCCTGATCGTCACGCCGTCGGCAGAAAACGTTTCGTCTTCAAGGCTGCCGAGCGTTTCGCCGTCAACCGTATAGGCAAAATCAGCACCCAGCTTCTTCAGATCCAGCTTCTCCGTACCTCTGCCTACCTCTTCATCGGGTGTAAAAAGTATTTTTATTTTACCGTGCTTTACTTCGGGACGGCTCTGGAAAAAAGCCACTGCCGACATGATCTCCGCTACGCCGGCTTTATTGTCCGCGCCGAGCAGCGTGGTCCCGCTTGCCGTAACGATGTCATTTCCAATCTGGGAAGCCAGATCCGGATGATCCCGGAGGCGGATAACCTGGTGCGGATCATCGGGAAGAACGATATCCCCGCCGTCGTAGCCATAGTGCACTACCGGCTTTACACCAGCTCCGGAAACATCGGGCGACGTATCCATATGTGAGCAGAAGCATATCACCGGGACCTCCTTTTTCGAGGTATTGGCCGGCACTGTGCCGTATACATACCCGTATTCATCCATATGCGCGTCGGGAATACCGAGCGCGATCAGCTCGGCCACCAGCATCCGGCCGAGATCCTTTTGTCTTTCGGTCGAAGGAAAGGTGTCCGACGATGGATCTGACTGTGTGTCGACCTGTACGTACCTTATAAAGCGATCGAGCACTGTATCTTGCGACATACCGTTCTGCGGTTGATCAGGTATTTAACCTCTTACGATAGACTCCAGGTCGGCGGGAGAATAATTCACGTTTTTAAGCGTCTTATCGTCTCCTTTCCTGTAAACCAGGTACTTCCCGTTGTCCTCCCTGTAATAGCATTCGGTCCCTTTGGCCTCGTAATGCCTTACGGTAGCCTCCGCCTCTTCCACCGAATTGCATGCTTTGGACATATTGGAGCGCTGCACTTCGTCGAAAAGCGCCCGGAATTTCTCACCCAAACCGAATTCGAGAACCGCACCCGACAGTACGTACTGAAGATCGCACAGGGCATCCGCTACTTCTACAATGTCTTGATCCTCGATGGCCTCTTCCAGCTCCTTCAGCTCTTCTGCCAGCAGCGAAACCCTGAGACGGCATCGCTCCCGGGACGGGATCGCCGGTTCGTCGACAATAGGGTGTTTAAAAGTCCGGTGAAATTCTGCTACCTGGTTCAGGCTGTCTAGTTGCTCCATTTGATATCTTTTTTGGCGAAGCGCAAATATAGAAAACACCCGCTGTTAAGGCAGCTGCTGAACCAGAAAGAAATTGTCCTTTATCAATTTAATCGCAATAGCCAGCAAAATAATCCCGAATNNNCCCGAATACCTTCCGCATCACGTCCAGCCCGCCGTTGCCCAGCTTTTTTTCTATGTAGCCGGACGATTTCAGTACGATGTAAATAAAGACAAGGTTGACCACCACTCCTACCAGTATGTTGGGAAGCGCGTAGGCGGCTCTCAGCGAGATAAGGGTCGTCATGGTCCCCGCGCCGGCAATAAGCGGGAATGCGATAGGCACGATGGAAGCCGACGAAGGCTGCATCTCTTCATGTTTAAAAATATTGCGCCCGAGCACCATTTCCATACCGATCAGGAAGATGATGAGCCCGCCCGCCACCGCAAACGAGGAAATGTCTACCCCGAAAAGCCCCAGGAGCCTTTCGCCGA
>MEDT01000074.1 GCA_001724175.1 Cytophagaceae bacterium SCN 52-12
TTCGACGTTTTCAAGCGGAATATTATTTTCAACTCCCAGACCAGGGTGCTCTCATTCCTCAATATCGTAGGCCAGGGAATGCGCGGCGGGCAATGGGAGCAGGACACCACCGACATGGACCCCGTCATGGCGGCTGCCATTGCGGTCAAAAACCGTAATGACATAGTCGGGTTTAAGGTCGCTCACTTCCAGGGCCGGGACTGGAAACCGGTCGACAATGCGGTAGAGGCAGGCAAAATCGCAAAAATGCCTGTCATCGTCGACTTCGGGGGCGCACAGCCCGCGCTTTCGCTCGAAGAATTATTCCTGAAGCACCTCAGACCGGGAGATATTTTCACACATACCTATACGCTTCTGCCGGGCGACGTCAGGGAAACGATCGTAGACGAAGCGGCCGGAAAGGTCAAGCCGTTTGTCTGGGAAGCCAGGAAGCGGGGGATCGTTTTCGACGTAGGATACGGAGGCGCCAGCTTCAACTATACGCAGGCGATACCTGCCATGAAGGAAGGATTCGTGCCCACGACCATCAGCACCGACCTGCATACCGGCAGCATGAACGGCTCCATGAAGGATATGCTGTCTATCATGTCCAAATTTTACAATATGGGAATGAAGCTGGAAGATGTTGTCAAAGCCAGTACCTGGACGCCCGCCCTTACCATTCAGCGCGACATACTGGGACACCTTTCGGAAGGGGCCATCGCCGACGTAGCCGTTTTCTCCATGCGTAAGGGAGATTTCGGGTTCTACGACAAAACAGGCTATAAGGTGAAAGGGAAAGAGAAGCTGGAATGTGAGATGACCATCAAGGGCGGCAGAATCGTCTACGATCTGAACGGAATTGCCAACCCTATCTATTCCAAGTAATGGTTTTATGGCCCGGGCTTAAAGCCTGTTTTCAAAAAAATGTGCCCGTGATGATTTTATACGGACTATATTAGGGTTTATTTAGTAATACTTTTAATCAATCACAAATCCATGAATACTGAAAAAAGAAGATCGCTGCTCAAAAGACTCGTTGCCTCTGTGGCAGGTATTGCCGGAATAGGAACAGCCGCCAACGCCGCAAAGGCCCCGGAAGCTACGCCGCAAAAAGAAGTCGGAGACGTGGTGATGCACCAGGACGTGCCTCTGTTCTCGGGTCATACGAAATTCAATAATCTTGTCTTCGTGGCCGGGAAAGGCGCACATTTCGAAGGCGACATCACCGCGCATACGAAACACGTCCTCGATGAAGTAGAAAAAGAGCTCCAAAAGGCGGGCTCCTCCATGGAAAAAGTGCTGAAAGTAAATGTCTATCTCCACGATCTCAACGACTATAAGGCCATGAACGAGGCTTATCGCGGCCGGTTCGGGAACAAGCCCCCCGTCCGGACCACCGTTGCCGTTTACGGCGGGGTTCCCGGAGATTCGCTGGTTGAAATAGACTGCATTGCTTACGTATAGTAGGATTTACTTAAACGCCTGATAGATGACATTCAAAATCCGGGGGAAGCTTTTCCCCCGCATCACATTTCTGCTTGCCGCTTTCCTGCCTTTTTATACCCATGCGCAGACGATCTCCCGGGAGGAGCTTATCTTCCTCACCTCGGAATGGAAAGGTGAAAGATTTGCAGACGGGCGGCCTAAAATTCCTGACGACCTGATCGAAAGGGTCAAAAAAATTGCAATAGAAGAGGCATGGGTAGTGCTGAAAAACGAGGGCTATAACTGCCAGTTCGACGGGAGCTGGAAAATGATCCACCAGGACGTGACGGTGGCCGGCCGCGCGCTGACGGCCCAGTTCATGCCTTCCCGCCCCGATGTGGAAAAAAGTATAAAGGAACGGGGACATAAAAACGGCCGTATCGGCAATACAAACTCCTGGCCGATAGATGCCCTTACAAAAGGGGATGTATACGTAGCCGACGGCTTCGGCAAGATCGCAGAAGGAACCCTGATCGGGGATAACCTCGGGAATTCAATTTTCTCGAAAACCGGGAACGGAGTTGTTTTTGACGCTTCTTCACGAGATCTCCAGGGCCTTTCTGAAATAGAAGGTTTCAATGCATTTGTCCGCGACTGGCATCCTTCCTACCTCAAAGACGTCGTTTTAACCGGCCTTAACACGCCCATCCGGATCGGGCAGGCTATTGTATTGCCCGGCGACCTTGTTCTTGCCAAACGGGAAGGCGTCATCTTCATACCTGCCCACCTAGCCGAAAAGGTCGTGCTGACCGCCGAGTTTATTTCCATCCGCGACAAATTCGGCATACAAATGCTGAGAGAAGGGAAATATACGCCGGGCCAGATCGACAGCCAATGGACCGATCAGCTCAAAAAAGACTTTCTCAACTGGCTGGACAAAAATCCGGACCAGATCCCTATGAAACGGTCGGAGCTCGATGAATACATGAAAAACCGTACGTGGTAGCCGCAATGAACACAGACCCGGTACTTGATGAGGAGGAGGACGAGCTTTATGAGCACTACAGGCTCGTGGCCGACAAGGGCCAGGGTATGATGCGTCTCGACAAATATCTCAGCCTGCATATTCAGAACGCTTCGCGCAATAAAGTACAGAACGGTATCGATGCGGGTGCGATCAGGGTGAACGATCTCCCCGCCAAAGCCAGCTACAAGGTGAAGCCGGGAGATATCGTGACCATGTCCTTGCCGAAGCCGCCGCGCAATACCGATATCATTCCTGAAAATATCCCTCTCGATATCGTATTTGAGGACGATGACCTCCTGGTTGTGAACAAGCCTGCCGGCATGGTCGTCCACCCGGCCCACGGCAACTGGGAAGGAACGCTCGTCAATGGGCTCCTCTATCATTTTCAGAACCTGCCGGGCTCATCCGGGGGCAGCATACGGCCGGGGCTCGTCCACAGGATCGACAAAGATACATCGGGGCTGCTCGTGATCGCTAAAAGCGAATATGCGATGACGCACCTCGCCAATCAATTCTTTCACCATACGACCGAACGCACCTACATAGCCCTTATCTGGGGAGAGATGAAGGAGGAGAAGGGCACTATCACGGGACACATCGGGCGCAGCATGAAAGACCGGAAAGTAATGGCGGTATATCCCGAAGGCGAGCAGGGCAAGCATGCCGTTACCCATTACGAGATTTTGAAGCCGCTCCGGTATGTGTCATTGGTTAAATGCAATCTTGAAACCGGGCGGACACACCAGATAAGGGCCCACTTCCAGTATACCGGGCACCCGCTGTTCAACGATGCGGCCTACGGCGGGGACCGTATTCTCCGGGGCCTTCAGGGCGGGAGCTATAAGACATTCGTGGAAAACTGCTTCAAAATTCTTCCGAGACAGGCGTTGCATGCCAGATCGCTCGGCCTGGAGCACCCGAGGACAGGCGAATGGATGCAATTTGAGACTGAACTCCCGGACGACCTCGCGCAGGTAATAGAAAAATGGGAGAATTACCTCAACTATAACTAAGTATTCTTTTGCAAAAAACCGCTTTATTAACTAGGGCAGACCCAACCACGAAGTGGAGAAATAATTATAGCCGGTCCGGTTTTTTAGACTATCGCTGTTATGAATGTAACAATAAGAAGAGGAACAAAAGAAGATATTCCCTCGGCATTTAACCTGGTTAAAGAGCTGGCCATTTACGAAAGAGCGCTCGAGATCATGGTCAATACGCCTGAGCGCATGGCCCGTGACATGGAGAACAAGCTCTTTGATTTTATAGTCGCGGATCTTGACGGCCTGATCGTAGGCATATCCCTCTACTATTTCCGCTATTCTACATGGAAGGGGAAACGCCTTTACATGGAAGATATTATTGTCACCGAATCGCACAGGGGAAACGGGATAGGCAAAAAGCTGTTCGACGGCACGGTAGCTATCGCCAAAGAAATGCAATGCACGGGTATGATGTGGCAGGTGCTCGACTGGAACACTTCGGCGGTGAATTTCTACCGCAAATACGGCACCAGCTTCGACGACGAGTGGATCAACTGCAATTTGGATTTCTGACTCCACTCCTTAACCCAAATGTCATTTCGGAGCCGACTCCCCTCCTGCGAAGGAGGGGCCGGGGGTGGTCGGGGTGGTCACTTCTTCCTGTTCACCAGCCTTACGGCCATCATGATCGATACCGCAAACAGGATAACCCCCAATACGCCCCATATCCAGTCGACGGAACTCTTCAGAACAACCAGGAATACAATTGCAACCAGCAAAATGGTAGCCAGCTCATTCCAGAGCCTCAGCTTCAGGGATGACCACCGGAATACGCCCTTCCGCATCTCTTTCAGCAGTTTGCGGGTGTAGAAATGATAGTGCAGCAAAACCAGCACAAATCCCAGCTTCAGGTGCATCCAGCCCTGCGATAGCCAATCGGGAGCAAGATAGATCATCGTAGCGCCCGACGCCAGCGTCAGCCACATGGCGGGTGTCATGATGGCATTGAAGAGAAGCCGCTCCCAGCGCTCGAAATGAGCATTCATCACCTTCAGGGTCTCGCCCTGCTGCTGTTGCGCCTCCGTATGATAGACCAGCAACCGGGGAAGATAAAACAAGCCCGCAAACCAGCTTACTACCGAAATAATATGAATCGCCTTAACGTAAAGATACATCTCTTAACTTTTCGCCTGAACGCGCTTATTTTGCAATACTACAAACTTTCGGCCCCCGATTTCCGTTAAATAGTTGACTATGATCCGAAATAACCATAATCGCAAAAGGTCTTACCGGAGCTTCCTGCTTCCGCTGATGGTACTATGGCTCGGGGTCATAGTCTCATGCGCACAGACCGACAAAAGTGACACTAAAAAAACAAAGATGGAAATTAATAAGTTAGCTGCAATTCCCGGAGTAGCGGTAGCTACTTTCGGCAATGGCTGTTTCTGGTGTACTGAAGCCGTTTTTGAAACACTGGAAGGGGTATATGGGGCTGTATCCGGTTACTCCGGGGGAACGGTGAAAAATCCGACCTATAAAGAAGTATGCACCGGCCGGACAGGCCATGCCGAATGCACAAGGATCTATTATGACCCGAAGGTAATAGGCTATGCCGAGCTTCTCCAGGCTTTTTTCAGGAGCCATGATCCCACCACGCTCAACCGGCAGGGGGCGGATGTAGGCACGCAGTACCGTTCCGTTATCTTTTATCATGATGCGGAGCAGAAGAAGCTGGCGGAAGAAATCCTGAGGGAACTGGATGCATCGGGAGCTTACCCGGCTCCTATCGTGACCCAGGTCGTAGCCGAAGAAACTTTCTATCCTGCCGAGGACTATCATCAGAGCTATTATGCGAACAACCCGGAACAGGGATACTGCGCCGCCGTAATCGCACCCAAGCTGGACAAGTTCCGGAAGGTATTCCGGGATAAATTAAAGAAACAGTGACCCAAGCCGTTCATATACCGGATAAGACCGTTTAATAACCCGTTTCTCTCTTCGGTAAAATTTAGTCCCGAATAATTGAAACATTTGTTTTAATGTTGTTGCTTTGCAAGCACATTGTATGTTTAAACTTTCGAAACATGAAAAAATTATTCACAATTTTTGTCCTGGCAGCCGCAGTGATGGTCGGCACAAATGCCCAAGCTCAATTTGAAAAAGGCGATAAATTACTGAATGCCGGTATCAACCTGGGAGGGCCCTGGGGAGGAGGGTTTGGACTTGGAGCTTCTTTTGAAGGTGGTATCCACGACTATATCAGTGTAGGGGGGCAGATAGACTGGGTTCAATGGACCTCTTACTGGAAATATAATTTCCTGACAATTGGCGCCCGTGGTTCGTACCACTTCGGGAAGCACTTCCTCACAATCGACAACCTTGACCTTTATGGTGGTCTTGCTTTAGGTTATAGAATTTCAAACGATCCTTTTGATGTAGGCTGGGTTGGAACCGTATATGATAGCGGTGTTCATTTCGGAGGTTTCGCAGGCGCCCGTTATTATTTCAAAGAAAATCTTGGCGTATTTGCCGAGGTAGGGTATAACGCCTCACCTCTGAAAGCGGGTATCGCCTTTAAATTCTGATAAGGGATTTCTCGTTTCTGATTCCCAAATAAAATGCCCCGGTTCAGCACCGGGGCATTTTATTTGGGAATCTTTTTTTGCCGCGCTGCCCTACCACACATTCTTCAGATCTTTAGCCTCATACCGGTGATTTCTCTCCGTAAAAGCCGAATCCCTGTTCTCCTTCCTGAGTCCAAGCATGTTCTTGCCCCTTCCCATACGCGCCAGAACGGCTACCGGGAAGAGCACTACGAAAAAAATCAGGGAAAGCAATATCCGGCTGTTGATATATCCCAGGAGCTCTGCCAGCTTGAACCAGCCTTTTACAATCAGGTCACCTACAAAAGGGACAAAAACACCAGCCAGCCCTACGAAGAGGCCGATATACAGCAGCCAGTCCTTTTTAAATAAAAAATACAGCACAAGCATGCCGGTCACGATGACCAGCTGCGCTTTGGATTTTTCTTCTGAAGCCATTTTATATTATATTAGGTAGAGACGCGATGTATCGCGTCTCTACAACATTAAAACAACGTATAGATAAACGGAGCAACCGCCGAGCCTCCCCCGATCACGATCAGGATACCGATTAATAGCAATACCAGAATCACAGGCGCCAGCCACCACTTCTTCCGTTCTCTCAGGAAAGCAAGCAAATCATTAAAAAAATCCATCTCTTTTGTTTGGTTAAATATTAGCTCTCTGAATAAAATTTAAATATCTGGATCTCCTCCAGCTGTATCTTGCTGTTTATGACTAGCCTACGCGAAAAATATCCTACTTCGGCCCGCTCCCGAAAGCCTCGTACAGCTTGTCCGCTATAACGGAATTTACCGCAGCGCCGGCATGCCCGTCGTTCCGGCCGACTATTCTTTCCTTTTCGGGTATCGTCGCTATTTCCTTGTTTACATTCACCACCCTGACGCCTTTTTCCCGCAGGAAATCCGCTACGGGCCGGGTGTAGCCTTCGCTTTTATCCAGCTGGAACAGGAAGGGTACAAATACGGCATATACTTCGGCCCCTGTGCTGTCGCCATAGGAAATAATTTTCGAAAGATCGGCGAAATGATCCCGCAATACCGTCGAATCCGAATAGGCGCTGCTCACAAATTCGTCGAACGTGCTGAATTGCGCATGGGGGAGCTGCCAGTAAATAAAATTCGGCAGGTACAGCCTGCTTACCACCTGGTGGACAACCGGTCCTACATCGTCGAAAGGCTGTCCGCCTGTAATCTTCAGCCCGTTTGCCTGCGCCACTCTTTCGATATCGTTTGGAAAATACTGGAGCACAATCGCATCGGGCTTAACCGGGTATTCAAGCAGGCGTCTTGCCTCGTCGCCGGTATCGGAACCGGATACGCCGAGATTACGCACCTCGTAGCCGCTTCCAAGCTTTTCTCCCAGCAGATCCGAAAAGCGCTCTGAAGTATGTTTCAGCCCGTGGCCGGCGGAAAACGAATCACCGATCACCAATACTTGCTTTTTCCCTGCGGCGGCGACAGGTTCCACATCCCGGTAGCCCAGGCTGTTGACCGGCTTCCAGTATTTCTGCCACCAGATCTGCGACGCTTTCGAAAGCACTCCTTCATGGCTTTGCGGCACGAACATAAAGACAGCCTCCAGGAAAATCAGGAACAGCGCGACCGGGAACAAGATTGTCAGCAGGTTAGCGACAAATCCCCTGCTTTTGGTCTTCACTACGCCGTAATAGAAACACCGCAGTAGCTCAACCGAAACGAGCGTCCAGAAAGCAAGCTTGCATACCCTGATAAAAAGGCTGTCGCTCAACGGGGCCAACGGGTAAACAAACGAAATGCCGGCCTTATCCGGAAAAAAAAGGAATACAAAGAAGATCCCCAGTAGAAAAAGCCGGATAAAACTGCTTACCAGTTTTGAAAACATAGTGATTCAGGTCTGCGGGGCTCACAGAAATCCCCATTAATCAAGCACAAATTCTTCCTTCCAGTTGTCTTTCTCCGTCCACTCCGGCTGATCTGTTTTACAGAATACATAGTTACCCACCACCAGGTAATCCATTTCCGTTCTCATAAAACACCGGTAGGCATCATTCGGAGTATGCACAATCGGCTCTCCCCTCACATTGAAGCTCGTATTGACGATTACCCCATACCCTGTCAGATCTTTAAAAGCGCTGATCAGCTGATGATATTTCGGGTTGGTTTCCCTATGAACGGTCTGGATCCTCGCCGAATAATCGATGTGGGTAATAGACGGGAGATCCGATCTGAGGAAATACAGCTTTTCCCTTACGTCTGCAGCATTGTATCCTTCCGGTACCGGGTTGCGCCGGTTCTCGGCCACCGGGTGCACCAGCAGCATGTAAGGCGAAATACCGTCATAGTCAAAATATGTGCTCACGTCTTCGGCCAGTACCGACGGGGCAAATGGCCTGAAAGACTCCCTGTACTTGATTTTAAGATTTAGCTTCTTCTGCATCTCGGGGTTCCGGGGATCTCCCAGGATACTCCTGCCGCCCAGCGCGCGCGGGCCGAATTCCATCCTGCCTTGTACCCAGCCGACAACGTTGCCCTCGGCGAGGATCCTGGCTACCTCCCCGCAGAGTTCGCCGAAATCGTCGTAGCGGGTATAGGCGGCTCTATACTTCTTTGCGGTCAGCTCCACATCCAGGTCGCTGAAAACCGGGCCCAGATATGACCCTTTCATGGCATCCGGCTGCCAGTTAATGATCCGCTCCTTTTCAAAATATATATGGTAAGCAGCCAGGGCAGCTCCGAGCGCGCCGCCGGCATCGCCGGCAGCCGGCTGGATATAGATATCTTTGAAGATCCCGGCCTTCTGCAGTTTCCCGTTAGATACGCAATTCAGCGCGACGCCGCCCGCCAGGCAGAGATATTCCGCCCCGGTAAGCCGGCGGGCCTCCTTTGCCATCAGTATCATCGACTCTTCCGTGATCCGCTGGATGGCGAGCCCCAGGTTGCAATGTACTGCGTCCAGGCTGTCTTCCGGGTTGCGCTTTTTAAACCCGAACAATGCTTCCCACCTGGGCTCATCGACCATTTTCAAGCCGGTGGCATAGTCGAAATATTCCTGGTTAAGCCACACTGAGCCGTCGTCTTTGAGCTCGATCAGCTCTTTCTTGATAATATCCACATACCGCTCTACATCCGGCGAATGCGGGTCGCCGTAGGGCGCAAGCCCCATCAGCTTGTATTCGCCTGAATTGACCCTGAAGCCCAGGAAATAGGTAAACGCGGAGTACAGCAACCCGAGCGAGTGCGGAAAACGCAGCTCCTTCAATATACTGATGTCTTTTCCTTCGCCGAGGCAGATAGAGGCAGTTGCCCACTCTCCTACGCCGTCTACGGTTAGGATCGCCGCTTTCTCAAAAGGAGACGGGTAATAGGCGCTGGCGGCATGGGATAAATGATGCTCGGGAAAGAGCATTTGCACCGGCTTCTTTTTGTCATACCCCAGCTTGACCAGCTCCTCCCTGATCATGCGTTTAAGGAACATTTTTTCCTTAATCCATACGGGCATGGCGGTTATGAAAGATCTCAGCCCTTTCGGTGCAAAAGCATAATAAGTTTCGAGAAGCCGCTCGAACTTTAAAAGGGGCTTGTCGTAAAAGACAATGGCATCCAGCTGGTTAAGTGTCACCCCTGCATATTCCAGGCAGAATGCTACTGCATTTGACGGGAACCCGGGATCGTGTTTCTTTCGGGTGAATCTTTCTTCCTGCGCGGCAGCGACGATAACACCATCTTCTACGATAGCAGCCGCAGAGTCATGATAGAACGCGGATATACCAAGTATAATCATTAAAAATATATTTCCAGTTCAAATAGCGTACAAAAGTAATATTTCTCCCGACGTTTTTGAAAATAAATATATCAATACCCGGTTCAGGCGGGCCTGCACAGGCTCGCGAAAGTCCGATTCCTTTATCCGTAATGAAGCATCTGAGGATCAGGCCGTCCGATCCTGCCGGGACAAAACAGCTTACTGGTCCCGGAACTGCTCCAGGATCAGATCGATCTTTTCGGCCATATCCCGGTCTTTATCGGTCACGCGGTTCCCGGCGCTGTGAGTGGAAAGCTTAATGGTCAGATCGCTGTATACATTCGACCACCACGGATGATGGTCCAGCTCTTCCGCCAGCTCCGCGACCTTTGTCATAAACCGGAACGCCTCCTTAAAATCCCGGAAGCTGAAATGCCTGACCAGTTGATTATCTTCTTCGTACCACATCGTTTTATGATTATCTTAATGTGAAAGAATAAAAGGTCGCCGGTAGTTTAGCCGACCCCGTCAGTGTGTCCGGCCTGTCCACCGGCAGCCGGCCGCGTATGCTTTGTGCGCAGCCGGCTGCTTAAAATTACAAATTCTCTCCCTGATTTCCCTGTCTTTACGCCGGTCCGCAAAAGCCATAGCAAACTTTTTGACCCTAACCCGCTTGTATATAAGAAGTTTTTCTAAATTTGCACTCCGAAATCAGAACGATAGTGTAGCATAACATGTGTGCCAAAAAATCAGCAGACACCCACCTAGAGTTTTTGGAAAGCTCTGAGGGCCTGGCCAATCAACTGGACAAAGCTCAGAATTTTTTTCAGAGCAACAACAAGCTTCTCCTTATTATAGGCGGTGCGCTCCTTGCCGGTATACTCGGATTGGTGGGTTATCGTTACTACCAGGACGGCCGGGAAGCAGACGGACAGAAAGCGCTTTACAAGGCAGTTTATGATTTCGAAAGCGATTCGCTCGACCTGGCCCTTAAAGGAAAAGGCGGGAACGAAGGGCTTCTGAGTATCGCCGATAATTATAAAGGTACCGACGCCGGCAACCTGGCCAGCTTTTATGCCGGGACTGCGCTGCTGAAGCAGGGCCAGCTGGACGAGGCCATTCAGCGCCTTAAATCCTTCAGCTCTTCCGACATTCTGCTGCAGGCGCGGGCCTATGCCCTGATCGGCGATGCTTACATGGAGAAAAACGAGGCCGGGCAGGCGATCGATTATTATAAACGTGCCGCCGACTATAAAGCAAACCAGTTTTTTACGCCCGGATACCTGCTGAAGCTCGGCCTGGCTTATGAAAAAGATAATAAGCCGAAGGATGCGGCTTCCGCCTATAAGCGCATCATTGACGACTTCCCTATGTCGAGCGAGGTAATGAATGCCAAGAAATACCTGGGGGTTGTCGAAGGCCAAGTCGGTGAGTAGAAAAAACTTACAGCCATTCCAAAGGGATAAAGCCGACTCGGTTTTATCCCTTTTTAATGTAAAATTAAAATCAGCCTAAAAAGCAGCAAAAACCTGCCATGTCCAGTACCGATAAGAATTTAAGCACGTTCAGCACCGACGGCCTCGGCGATATTTCCAACCTCAGGTTTGCCATCGTGGTAGCGGAATGGAATACGGATGTAACGGAACGCCTCTTCGAAGGCGCTTTTAACACCCTCGTAAGCTGCGGCGTCAGAAAAGAAAATATTGAACGTGGAAACGTACCCGGCAGCTATGAGCTGACCCTGGCTTCCCAGTGGTTTGCCCAACGGGAAGATATTGCGGGCGTGATCGCGATCGGCGCCGTCATCAAGGGTGAGACCCTGCACAATGAATATATTAACCATGCGGTAGCCCAGGGGTTGACCAACGTATCGCTCAAGTACGACAAGCCGGTTGTGTTCGGGGTGCTCACTCCCAACAACATGGAGCAGGCCGTCGACCGTGCCGGCGGAAAACATGGCAACAAGGGTGATGAAGCCGCTATCACGGTACTTAAAATGGTATCGCTTCAACAACGTCTCTCCAGGTAACGGTCTCCGGGCCCAACCTGTCTCAGTTTAGCAACACATCTCAAAAGAATCCTAATTATATTGTATGCAAGTCTGGAAATTCGGCGGTACTTCAGTAGGAAAGCCCGAGCGTATGCAGTCTATTCAACAATTGCTGGCAAACGATCCGCACCGGAAAATTGTCGTGCTGTCTGCGCTTTCAGGTTCCACCAACTCGCTCATAAGCCTAGGCGAATCGGCCGCTCAAAATGATATCCCGGCTATCGAAGAAAAAATCGCTGTCCTCAGGGCTCACTATGACGCTTTCGTTAGCGAGCTTTATAAAACGGAGGGCGGCCTGCTCCAGGGACAGCAAATCATTGAAGCGGAGTTTTCCCATATAAGGTCGTTGACCGGCATCAGGCCTTTTACTTCCAAACAGGATAAAGAGCTGGTCGCAGAGGGAGAGCTCCTCAGCACGCAGCTGTTTGCCGCCTACCTGGCCGAGCAAAATGAAAGCTCGGTCCTGATACCCGCCCTGGATTTCATGCAGATAGACGCCGACGGCGAACCGGAAAGCGGCATAATTGAAGACAGACTGACGACGATCCTGGATCAGTATACCGACAAAAAAATCATCATTACGCAGGGCTTTATCTGCCGCAACCCCAGGAACGAGATCGATAACCTGAAAAGAGGAGGATCCGATTATACCGCCTCTCTTATCGGCGGAGCGATCAGGGCCGAAGAAATCCAGATCTGGACAGATATCGACGGGATGCACAATAACGATCCCAGGATCGTAAAACGCACCTTCCCGGTACGGGAGCTGAGCTTTGAAGAAGCTGCCGAGCTGGCTTACTTCGGGGCAAAGATCCTGCATCCGAGCACTATTACACCGGCCAAGATCCGCAATGTGCCCGTCAGGCTCAAAAATACCATGCAGCCCGATGCGCCCGGCACATTGATCTCCAACCACACTTCCGGCGAGCAGGATGTGAAGGCTATTGCCGCCAAAGACAACATCACCGCCATTTACATCCATTCTACCAGGATGCTGAATGCCTACGGCTTCCTGAGAAGGGTTTTCAGTATTTTTGAGAAATATAAAACCCCGGTAGACATGATCACGACCTCGGAAGTGTCTGTCTCCGTAACCATTGACAACCCGGCTCATCTTGAAGCCATCTCCGCGGAACTGCGGGAATTTGCCGACCTGGAAGAGAACGACAAGGATCAGACTATTATCTGTATCGTGGGCAACTTCAGCGCCGACAAAGCGGGAATCGCATGGAAGGTGCTCGACACGGTCAGGCATATCCCGGTAAGAATGATCTCGTACGGCGCTTCCGAGCATAACCTCTCCCTGCTTGTGCATACCTCTTATAAAGCCGAGGCACTGGATGCTTTGAACGAAGGCCTTTTTTTTCAAAACACCCTGGGGAACTAGCAGCTCAGGAACCCGGAACGAACCAAAACAAAATCAACGTAAAACCGAAATATGCTACAGCTCGGAAGTATACGTGAAAACCCTCAGTGGGCAATTGAGGGCTTAAAGAAAAGGAACTTCCCGGATCCCGGGCAGGCAATAGACCGGGTTCTCGAGCTTGACAGGAGCCGGCGCGAGCTCCAGACCGAGTCTGACAATCTGCTCGCAGCGGCCAATTCCAAAGCCAGGGAGATTGGCCAGATGATGAAAACCGGTGATAAGGAGGCAGCAGAAGCGCTGAAGCAGGAAACCGTAAATCTGAAATCCCGGATCAGGGAGCTGGAGGTTCAGCTCAAGTCTTCCGAAGCCATTCTGCTCGAGGAGCTTGTGAAGCTCCCGAATGTGCCCCATGAATCGGTGCCTCCCGGCAAATCTGCCGATGATAACGAAATTGTGTTCGAATGGGGCGACAGGCCGGCTCTGCCGGAAGGCGCGCTTCCCCACTGGGAGCTTATCAAAAAGCTCGACATCATAGATTTCGAGCTTGGCAATAAGATCACGGGCGCGGGCTTTCCCGTTTACAAAAAGAAGGGGGCCAGGCTCCAGCGCGCCATGATCAACTTCTTTCTCGATGAAGCGATCGCGGCGGGATATTCCGAAATACAGCCTCCGCTGCTGGTCAACGCAGATTCCGGCTTCGGTACCGGCCAGCTGCCTGATAAGGAAGGGCAGATGTACGAAGCGACGGCCGATTCACTGTTCCTGATCCCCACTGCGGAGGTACCGATCACGAACCTCTACCGTGACGTCATCCTGGCTGAAGACCAGCTACCTGTAAAAAATGTGGGTCATACGCCGTGCTTCAGGCGGGAAGCGGGCAGCTGGGGCGCGCACGTACGCGGTCTCAACCGGCTGCACCAGTTCGACAAGGTAGAGATCGTGCAGGTCCAAAAACCGGAGAACTCCTACCGCGCCCTTGACGAGATGATCGCGCACGTAAAGCAACTGCTGGAAAAACTGCGGCTGCCGTACCGTATCCTGAGACTCTGCGGCGGGGATATGGGCTTTACATCGGCCATTACCTACGACTTTGAAGTGTGGTCCTCAGCCCAGGAAAGATGGCTCGAATGCAGCTCCGTATCGAATTTTGAAACTTACCAGTCCAACCGGCTGAAGCTCCGGTCCAGGACCGACGGGAAAACGCAGCTGCTGCATACCCTCAACGGCTCTGCGCTCGCGCTTCCTCGGATCGTAGCGGCCCTGCTGGAAAATAACCAGAATGCCGACGGCTCGGTAACCATTCCCGGTGTACTGGTACCTTATACAGGGTTTGATAGAATAAATTAGAATTGGGCTAAAGCCCAGCATGATTTCAGATCGCGAATGAGTGGAATGGGCTAAAGCCACATTCCTAATCACAGGCTTGTATAAAGAATTGGCTCCAGATTTATCTCCATTTTTCAAAATCAAAAGAAAACCCTATTTAATCCAACTAAATTGGTAGCTTAATTCGGGGATCCTTGTACGGTCTGCAATCCGGCGAAGACGCGCCGGAAGCGCCATCAGGTAATCACGTCCTTTCTCGGCCGCATCGTTAAGCCCGCCTACCTGGCTGATCTTCCACTCATCGAGAAGGCCTTCGAGTATCTCGATATAGTCCATGGTAGTATAGACTCCCAAACGCTGGGCCGCATCAGAAAAGTGGGAGAAGGTTTCGCCCATTCTGACGCCCGTTTCTCTGAGGAAATGAGCCGGCATTACGATCTTTTTACGCATCATGTCTTCCAGCGCCAGCATCATTTCACTTGGATCAACCTCCAGGATTTTGGCAACAAATGTCTTATACGCCTTGGCGTGCCGCATTTCGTCCGATGCGATCACCCCGCAGATCTTGGACAGGTGCGGATTCCCGTATTTCTTTGCGATGGTAGCGGTGCGCCGGTGCGACACGTTTGTCGCAAGCTCCTGGAAAGAGGTATAGATAAAATTACGGTAAGGATCCTGGCCCGTCCCGATATCGAAGCCATCCTGGATAAGGTATTGGGTGGATACCTCCATCGCATGCATATTGACCCGTCCCGACAGGTACAAATACTTGTTCAGCAGATCGCCGTGCCGGTTTTCCTCGGCTGTCCACGCTCTTACCCATTTTGACCAGCTGTTCGGCTCTTCTCCCTGCTGGTTGATCCCCACTACGTCCATCAGCCACGACTCGTAGGTAGGCAGCGCTTCCTCCGTAATGGTGTCCCCGATCAGGACCGCTATATAGTCATACGGCAGGTCGTTGCAGCTTTCCTGGAGCAGCTTTACCTCCTTGACATAATCCTCCTTTGAAAAATCCGGCAGAAAATCGGCCGGCTGCCAGTAGTCCTCCACCGGTCTCAGGTAATCGGTAATCACTCCGTCTATTCCCTGGCCGATGAAATTCATGACCTCTATTCTGTGCGGCGACAATTCCATATTAAAAATTAAATGCTAGCGCTGGTAAATTCATGGTTGGGAATACTCCCTACCGCAAAATAACAATTCTATCGAAATTATTACAATGACATTGGTCAATCTGTATCCTCTGGTAAAGTTCGTGATAATGTTATAAACAAATACAAAAAGTACCCTTTTTCGTCCCAAAAATGCTTATTTGCACTTTCGTTTATCCGTTTTACAGATGAAGCGTATCCTAGATTATCTCCTCAGTATTATTTACATGGTTCATTTCGGAGCGACTTTGGCTCTTTTCCATGTTTACCAGGTAATAGCCTTTACACTTTTCGGCAGGAAGGCCCAGAAAATAGCCGCCGACCATTTGAATTTCTCTCTTACCTACGGCTTGCTCTGGACGGGCGCATCGATCAGATTCCTCCAGAGAGCCCCTATTCCTACCGATCGCCCCCTTATTTTCGTCGCCAATCACCAGAGCACCTACGACATCCCGGGCATCGGCTGGTTTCTCAGGAAATATACCCCCATTTACGTATCAAAAATAGAGCTGGCAAAAGGGATTCCGAGTGTTTCTTATAACCTGAGAAAAAGTGAGGCTGCGCTGATCAACCGGAAAGACGGGAAACAGGCCGTAACAGAAATTGCCCGCCTCGCCAGGCATATACAGGCGCATAATTATTCCGCCGTCATTTTCCCCGAAGGGACGCGTACGCAATCCGGTATCATGAAGCCCTTTGCCGTCGGCGGGATCAGCACCCTGCTGAAACGTGCTCCCGGGGCGTTGGTGGTGCCGCTGGCCATACAGGGTACCGGCGCGCTTAACCCTACCCGGGGTATTTTCCCGCTGGTCTCCTTTTCCCGCCTCTCATGGACGACCCTGGAAGGGATCGAGCCCGCCGGCCGGACGGCGGAGGAAGTGACCAACCTGGCCCAGAATGCGATCCAGGCGGAGCTTGACAGGGTTTAGTGAGCGAATTTTTCGGCCCGGATTCCCTGAAAAATTCTATTTTCCGGAATAAATCAGCGGGTTTAACAATCGTTAACAAGTCTCGTGTTAATCTTTGACGCATTCTTGCGTTCTAATGGTACAAATAGCGTTAGAACTATTGGCCATGAAAAAAATCCTAGCCGTCTCCTTCCTGATATTTATCGTGTCGGAGACGGCACATGCTCAAAGTTTCTCCCGCGAGCGGCACTCATACACCAGTGAAGCGGCAGATCAGGTAGTGATCAAAGAATTGCAGCGGGAGATCCTGGAGAATGTTCAGGCGGGCAGGCAAAACCGCCGGTTGACGGGAAAAGAAGCCAGAACGGTTTTAAAGCGATACAGGCAAATAGCTTCACGTGAGATCAGGCTGTACAGGAAGAAAAGGCTGAATGAACGGAAGCTTGCCGAGATAAGAACAGATTTAGAAGGCCTGGTCCAGCAGTTATATTCGACAGTCAGGTTTGACAAGGGCGAAAGAGGCGGATGGGTGAGAGCCAAAAGATACTGATATAGTTAGTTGAAGGTTTAGGTGTTACAAAAAGCGGTCTGCAAATTGCGGTCCGCTTTTTTTTATCCGGATGTATCCAAAACCTTTACCCATTTGAAATGGCTGTATTCAAAGCCTTCGCGGGCATAAAACCGGTGTGCGTCGACACGCCTTTTATGAGTCGACAGCTCCAGCTGGACTGCATTTTTTGACTTTGCAAATTCTGTCAGGCTTTCGAGCAGAACGGCCCCCGCGCCGGTCGAACGGTGCCCGGGCACAACATACAGCTCCAGGATCTCGGCAACCGGGGCCGCATGATGTAAATGCCGCTGTACATGGCAGGAGCCCATTCCTATGATCTCTCCGTTTTTATCGGCTGCCAGGTAGCATGCGTTCGGAAGCGCGATATTTTCCCTGAACGCAGCCGAAAACCCATGCCGCGACAGCTCCTTCTCCGACAGGCCGCAGTTAAGCCGGTAAAATACTTCCTCGTCTTCCGGTAACGCTCTGCGGACGGTTATTTCCTGCGTGTTCCTCATCTGAATAACTGATGCGTCCTCTATTTCAGAGGTAAATGAATTTCAGCCAGCATGCACCTGGCCGAGCCGCCGCCGGCAGCTTCGATCACCGGAATATCAACATATACCAGCCTTGAAGTAAACTCTTCCAGCATCGCTTTCTGCTGACCGCCCAGCGCCTCGAATGCCGTCGTGGACATGACTACCATTTTCTGCCCGGCGCCGTTCCTGACCAGCAGCATATTTCCGGCAAACGCCGCTACCTGGTCGAGAGAGATTTCTATCACAAATTTTTCCGTTTCTTCCAGGATGCTGCGGAGGTTATGCCGCTCATCCTCGTTTTTCAAAGCTTCCAGGCAGACCACCGCAAAGCTGTCGCCGACACACATCATCACATTGGTATGATAGATCGGCACATTATGCTTATCCGAAGCATGGAACTGCACAATTTCATAGCCCAGCGCGTCGGAAAAAGCCTGTAGCGGCCCGGGATGGGTGCGGGGGGAAAGAGCGGCATAAGCAATTTTATACCGGCGGTCGAGCACCATACTCCCGGTCCCTTCGAGGTATTTTCCTTCGTTTTCGAAATGGGTCAGATCAATGATCTCTTCTACATGAAACCGCTCGCGAAGGCTTTCGATGATATCCGGGCGTCTCTCCTTCCGCCTGCTCGGCGCCATCATAGGATAAAGCACGATTTTCCCGCTCTGATGAAAGGAGATCCAGTTGTTGGGGAACAGCGCATCGGGTGTTTCCGGCCCATCTATGTCCTCAAATGCTATTATTTCCACTCCCGACGATGCGAGGTGGTCGGCCATACGGTCAAATTCTTCCCTGGCCAGCCGGGAAATATCTCCCTGGAGATCTGCTGAACGCTGAAAAGCATTCGTAGGCCCTGTTTCCCGGTTAAAGCTGAAGCCGGAAGGCCTTATCATAAGCTGCCTGGAAGTAGACTGAGGCTGAACAGTAGTCGAAGTTCTTATTTTACGCATGGTAGTAGCTTCTTTTCTGATACTTCTTCAAAAGTTACGAAAAAAAGAGCAACATCCGGGATTTCACCTCAATTTACTGCCCTGCCGGAGGCCGGGCAACGTCGCCGGAGACAATACGCTGCGTCTCAGTCGCAACCGGTTTCAGGATCGCAGACCGGGCCTTCCGCCACGGTCTGAAAGGCAGATTCCGGCTGCTCCGCCCTCCATTCCGAAAAAGCGCGTTCGAGGGTCTTCAGGAAAACGTCTTTTGGCTGGGCTCCGGAAACAGCATATTTCCTGTTGAACACAAAAAAAGGAACGCCCCTGACACCCAAATGTACCGCCTCCCGGATATCAGAATTGACCTCTTCGGTATACTGCCCGCTATCGAGCGCTTCAGAGACCTCATCCCGTTTTAGTCCGAGAGATTCCCCCAGACCGGCAAGCGTGCCGGGCGCGGACACATCCTCTCCCTCTTCGAAATGTGCCTTGAAGAGGCTTTCCTCTGCTTCGCTCCCCAGTCCCTTCGACTGGGCCAGGTGTATGAGGCGATGGGCGTCGAATGTGTTGGCTACCACCGTTTTATCGAAGTTCATGACAATCCCCTCCCGGCCTGCTGTTTCCGCCAGGTTCCCGGTCATTTGCCTGGCTTGGTCGACAGAAAAACCTTTACGTTCGGAAAGATAGGTATAGGTGTCGGTCGCAGGTGCGTGCCGGGGTATACCCGGGTCGAGCTGGAAGCTTTTCCAGACGGTTTCCACATACCTCCGATCGGGAAACTCGCTGAGGGCCGCTTCGTAGTGGTGCTTTCCCAGGTAACAAAACGGACACATGATGTCCGACCAGATCTCTACTTTCATTTTCTTTGTGTATAAAAGGTGTTAGCTATTGGGTGTTAGGTGTTAGCGGCGGCAGACCGCTTTTATTCATACCGGGTTTGTGAACCGCTAAAACCTTACAGCTCATGGCTATTTCTTGTTTTTTTAGTTTAACTACCGGTGTAAGCGCTTGCCTTGTCGAGAGAGCCAACCTGTTCTTCCGTCAGCTGAAGGTTTGTTGCCGCTGCGAGATCAGCCAGCTGACTGCTGTTGGTCGCACTGGCAATAGGCGCTGTTATAAACGGCTTTTGCAATTGCCAGGCCAGCGCGATCTGGGCCAGGGATGTGCCGGTTTCCGCTGCCACATCGTCCATCGCGCTCAGGATCCGACGGCCGCGGTCATCCAGGTATCTCTTCATACCGCCGCCTCTGGCGCTCTTGCCGAAATCGGCTTCGCTGCGGTACTTCCCTGTCAGAAAACCGCTGGCCAGGGCAAAATAGCTTAATACCGCCAGGTTTTCCTCCTCCGCCAGCTTCAGATATCCTGTCTCGAACGTCTCGCGTTCATACAGGTTGTAAAGAGGCTGCAGGGCTATATACCCGGCCAGGCCATTTGCTCTGGCAAACTCGTTGGAAGCCCTGATCCGGGAAGCGTCGAGATTCGAAGCGCCGATATATCGTACTTTACCTTCTTTTATCAGGTCGTTAAAAGCCGTGATGGTTTCCTCCACCGGTGTTTCCGGGTCGTCATAGTGGGCCTGATAAAGATCTATATAGCCGGTTTGAAGGCGTTTGAGCGAATCTTCTACAGCCTTTTTCATGTAATCTGCCTTCAGGCCTTTTTTTCCTCCTCCCATATCGCCTCCAAGCTTGGTTGCCAGCACAAGGTTTTCCCTGTTCCCCCTGCTTTTCATCCATTTGCCGATAATGGTTTCCGACTCGCCTCCCCTGTTGCCCGGAACCCAGGTTGAATAGGTGTCGGCCGTATCGATAAAATTAAAACCGGCCTCAGCAAAACCGTCCAGTATTCCGAATGACTGTTTTTCGTCCAGCGTCCATCCGAAGACATTTCCGCCAAAGGCAACAGGAGATACGCTCAGGTCCGAACCGGCTAATTTTCTGGTTTTCATTACAATTGAAGCTAAAGAGACAGATGATTGAAAAAGCGCCCTCTAACGGGCAGCTTATATCCTACCAACAACCGGGCGGGAGAGAATGTTCATTCCTCCGTCCGGATTTCGGAACAGGCGGCAGCCCGTTGGGGATTACGTTTTGAAGAACTGTACCGCGATTTCCTCCGACCAGTACCTCCCGCGCCTTTCCATGAAGCCGCAATGGCCGCCCTGCGAAGTAAGCCAGAAATCTACGTCCGTAAGGCTGCCGGCTTCGGCGAGCGGAAGAGAGCCGACCGGGATCATCGGATCGTTGGCCGCGTTGACGATCAGCGTCCTGACACCGATCGAAGAGATATAATGCTTCGAGCTGCATTGTGTATAGTAGTCCGCCGCATCCCGGAACCCGTGCAGCGGCCCTGTAAAAACGTCATCGAACGCGTATACCGACCTGACCACGGGCAATAACGAGATGTCTACGGCACCGGGGTGCCTGTTTCCTTTCTCTTTTACTTTGACCCTCAGGGTGCTGAGAAATCGCCTCTGGTAAACGTGGTTCACGGCGCGGTCGAGGTGCCGGCTGCATGCTTCCAGGTCCATGGGCACGCTGAAGCACAACGCACGCTCTATTTCGGCAGGCCTGGCCCTTTTTTCGCCCAGGTATTTGAGCGTCAGGTTTCCGCCGAGGCTGAACCCCGCCAGGAATATGCGCCGGTAGCCTACTTGAACTGCATGCCTGGCCACAGCATCCAGGTCGTCTGTGGCGCCGCTATGATAAAAACGCGGCATATGATTCAGCTCTCCCCCACAGCTCCGGAAATTCCAGGCCAGGCAGTCGACACCCGCACCGCTGAGCGCCTTCACCATGCCCTTGATATAAGGCCGGTGACTGTCTCCCTCAAAGCCGTGAGACAGGATGAGCAGCGGCCGGTTCCCCTCCGTTGCCGGAGCGATGTGCCAGTCCAGCAGCAGGAAATCACCGTCGGAGGTGCTTAAACGCTCGCGCCTGTACTCGACACCCCTGACCTCCCTGAAAAGAGCCGGATAAACTGTCTGCAAGTGACCGCCGGGCAACCACAAAGGAGGTTTATGCGTATTTAGCCTGACCAGCCCCATCGGAATAAAAGCTGTCAGGAAAGATCTTCGCTCCTGTCGAGCAGCAGGATGGCCGACTGCGGAACGATGACGTACTTTTCACCGTTGTATTCAAGATCTATCGCATTCCGCTGTATATAGATGGCGAGGTCTCCTTCCTGCGCCTGCAAAGGCATGTATTTCACCTTTTCCTCTGTTTCTTTCCATATCTCATCCTCTATGGCGGAAGGTATGGGATACCCGGGACCTACTTTAATGACATATCCTGACTGCACCTGCTCCTTTTCTGTAACAGTAGGAGGTAAATAGAGACCGCTGTTAGTCCGGTCGTTCGGGCTTTTGGGTTTTATCAGTACCCTGTCGCCCACTACCAGAAGGCGTCTTAACCGGTTATCGGATGTGACTTCAAACATACTTTTGCAAAAATTCTATACTACAACCCGCAAAATTAGGACTCTTCTACTTTTCTACAGGCTCTATTTTCAGTATCTCCTCAAAAAATTTCTCCGTTTCCCTCAATACACCTTCGAGATCGGCGGAGGTCATATAGCTTGTCATGACGTGATGGCCGCTTTCAGGAAAAACGACCTCTCTTTTCAGCCCGGCCGGCGTTCCCAGCAGCGGGAACATTTCCCGGATGGCCTTCACCGAAACTGTTTTGTCCTGAAGCTCCTCATCCTTGTAGTAATATCCTACGAACACCGGCATCTTTATTTCCTTATATACCTCCGGCCTGGCAATCGCGTCCATCGTACGCTGCAGGGTGACCAGCCCCCTGGAGCTATAGCTGTTCAACCAGTATTTCTGCCTCTCGGGCGTGTATTCGTTGAGCATCCTGTCGCCGATTACCGCCTGTACCGCTTTTTCTCCCCACGGTCCCGTTGCTACTTTCAGTGTGCTGTTATAGATATCGAGGCAGGGTGAATATAAGATCAACCCTTTCAGGTCGGGGTTGGTAGCGGCCAGGAAAACGCTCAACAATCCCCCGGCGGAGTTCCCGATCAATATCACCTCGTCCCCCAATACCTTTCCTATCGCCAGTGCCCTCTTCGCTCCCTCCACGAACAGCTCGGGCGTCAGGTCCCGGTAGGCATCCGGATCGCTGATACCGGCATCGTAGAGGCGCGCCAGGTACAGGTTGGCGCCATAGCGTTTCGCCAGGGTGGTATGAACCGGCTCTCCTTCTGCCCAGCTCGCACCAAAACCATGGATATATACGATACTATAGGGCGTTTTCTCTTTTTTACCGGTATCAGCCCAGACGATCCGGGCTTCATTGTCCGGTTTGAGGTCGGGTACAGCCTTTTCGGCCCTGGTAATTTCCTGCTCCAGCTCGGTCAGGACGGGGTTGATTTGGGGTAATTTCGGATCTAGCATCGCATCGGGCGTTCTGGGCCCCAGGTAAAAGACAGTGCCGAGCAATAGGGCCGAAACGGCCAGAATCCATAAGACGCGCTTCATATTTTTTGTTTCTTTAAATCGCCCTGCAACAGATATTTAAAGATCACGGGTTTTTCAATAAATCCCAAAATTATCGAAATTAAACTCACCGCATCCCGGGGACATGTACAGTAAGATCCGTTCAAAAACGCCATTCCCGGCCATCTGTGCCAATAATATCGGGCTATAAACGTTGTTTTAACAGCTATGGAGGAAAAGCAAGGAAGACTTATCATCGCAGCATACCGGCTGCCTTTTAAAATTACCTACCGGAACAAACGCCCGAAACTGTTTCAGAATTCGGGAGGGCTGGTTTCTGCCGTGTTGTCATTGACGGAAAACAGCGATACTACGTTCCGCGACAAGATCCAGTGGGTGGGATATGCCGAAAATACGCCTGAGGAATTCGCAGCTTTACCGCCGGAAACCGATAATATCCGCGCGCACCCTGTTTCAATCCCCGAAGAGGTAAATTCCCTCTACTACGAAGGATTCTGCAATGATCTCCTCTGGCCCCTGTTTCACTATTTCCCTTCCGAAGCAAAGTTTGAGGAAAGGTATTTCGAGGCCTACCTGGAGGCCAACGAACGGTTTGCCGACACCATTTCGGAGATAATCCGGCCCGGAGATACGGTATGGATACACGATTATCAGCTGATGGGTGTGCCCGGTCTTCTTCGTGAGCGGCATCCTGACCTTTCGATCGCTTTCTTTTTCCATATCCCGTTTCCCTCGTTCGAAATATTCCGCCTGCTGCCGGTCAAATGGCGCAAATACCTGATCGACGGCATGCTCGGCGCCGACCTGGTCGGCTTTCATACCGACGATTACGCCCAGTATTTTTTAAATACCGTGCAGAGGCTCTACCCACGGTACGACCTCCGCCTGCACTATCTTAACCTGGGGCATCGCCTGGTTAAAGTCGATTCTTTCCCTATCAGCATTGATTTTCAGAAATTCGATGAGGCCGGTAAGAGCGCCAAAGTAACGAGGCTTCGCGCTGAGATCAAGCAGCACATCCCGCACAAGATCATCTTTTCGGTCGATCGCCTGGATTACTCCAAAGGCCTGCTGCACCGGCTGCTCGGCTATGAGACGTTCCTGGAAAACAATCCGTCGTGGCATGGTAAGGTTTCCTTTATCATGGTGGTGGTTCCTTCCAGGGACACCATAGGTCAGTATCAGCAGATGAAAATGGAGATCGACAAGCTGGTCGGGCATATCAATGCGCGCTACGGGGAAATCACCTGGCAGCCGGTTATCTACCAGTACCGGTCGCTCCCCTTTGAGGACCTGGCCGCAATGTATTCCGTAAGCGACGTAGCGCTGATCACCCCCATACGCGACGGTATGAACCTGGTCTGCAAGGAGTACATAGCCAGCCGGCATGACAATTTGGGGGTTTTGATTCTGAGCGAAATGGCAGGAGCCGCGTCGGAGCTCACCGAGGCCGTCCTGATCAACCCGACCGACCGGAGCGACACTGCGTCGGCGATAAGAAAAGCGTTGGAAATGGATCCTGCTGAGCAGATCGCCAGGATGAAGGAAATGCGGCGCCGGTTAAAGATCTACGACATCAACGCATGGACCAATGATTTTTTCTTACAGCTCAACGTGCTCGGACAAGAGCAGGAACGTCTGAGCCATACTTATTTAAAAGGCAGAGCAATGCAGCATATACAGGAAGAATACAAAGCCGCTAAAAACAGGATTATTTTTTTGGATTTCGACGGCACGCTCGTTCCGCTGGAGAAAAACCCGGCCGAGGTCAGGCTGCCGGCCGAGGTCAGGAAAACACTCTCGGAAATAGCTGCCCGGGACACGGTCGTGATCGTGAGCGGCCGGAACAGGGCTTTCCTGGAAAGGGAGCTCAGCGGCCTGCCGGTACATGTAGTCGCCGAGCACGGCGCGCTTGTAAAAGACATGGCAAACGGCGAATGGACGCTCAGCCATCCCAACCAGGACGAATGGAAAGATGCTATCCGGCCTATACTCGACCTGTTCGTCGCGCGTTGCCCAGGCGCCTTTGTCGAAGAAAAAGAAACCTCGCTCGCCTGGCATTTCCGGGTTGCCGCCGATAAATATTATGCACAGCGACGGGCCAACGAGCTGGCGTGGCAGCTGCGAAGGCTTCTGCAGCCGGAGCTGAATCTTCAGATTATCAATGGCAATAAGGTGTTAGAAGTGAAGAAGACCCACTACAACAAGGGAACTGCCGTGTTAAGCTTTCTTGAAAAAGACGCATACGACTTTATACTCGCTATGGGCGACGACACTACCGATGAAGATATGTTCGAGCTGCTGCCGGCATCGGCATTTACGGTAAAAGTAGGAAAAGACCTGTCTGCCGCACGTAACCATCTTCCTACGCAGGAGGAAGTGCTGCCTTTCCTGAAACTGCTGGCCTGAGCTTTACTAAATCATTATCCGTTATGCAATTCGGACTATCGATCTCTCATAAAACAGATTTCCTCCTGGAGTTTGGCCCTTTTTTCAAAGCGATCCAGATGAGCGGCATCTTTTCCGATTCCATCACATTCAACGACTGCGTCCCGAAATATCCCCCGGAGGTGATCCTGGAGAATTATGAAAGGGAAAAGGAGCTGCCCGCCTTCGACCTGGCGGACTTTCTTCTGGATCATTTCGAGCTGCCGGATTTTACGCCTCAGCACTATGAGACCAATCCCGACCATACCATTGAAGAGCATATAGATTCGCTCTGGCAGATCCTCACCAGGGAGCACTATATCGAAAGCGGCAGTTCGCTGATCCCCCTTCCGTATCCTTATATCGTGCCGGGAGGACGTTTCCGGGGCTTCTACTACTGGGATACGTACTTTACCATGCTGGGGCTCGAAGAAAACGGGAGATTCGACCTGATCGAAAACATGCTTGATAACTTCGTCTTCCTTATCGATCAGTTCGGCTTTATTCCCAACGCCAACCGCACCTACTACCTCGGCCGTTCCCAACCCCCGGTGTTTGCCCTCATGATCGAGCTACTGGCCGGCCGTTCGGGTCCTGCAGTCTGGGAAAAATATCTTCCGTTTTTAGAAAAGGAGTATGATTTCTGGATGAACGGCCACGACATCGTCACGGCTGACAACCCTGCCGTGCGACGTGTGGTACGCCTGCCTGACGGCACCCTGATGAATCGCTACTGGGACCATTTCGATGCTCCCCGACCTGAATCTTACAAGGAAGATGTGGAAGTAGGGAGCATTTCCGGGAGAACTGCCAGGGAAGTTTTCCGCCACATCAGGGCCGGCGCGGAATCGGGCTGGGACTTCAGCAGCAGGTGGTTTAAGAATGGCTGCGGGATGGAACACATCCATACGACCGACATCCTGCCCATAGATCTGAATTGCCTGGTACTGAACATAGAGAAAACCCTACTGGCCCAATACGCCGGCAATCCTGAAAAGGCTGCTTTTACCGCGCTTCTCTCCCGGAGGTCTGCTGCACGGGAGGCCGCCCTGCACCGGCTTTTCTGGGATGACGCAAACAACTTCTTCATGGATTACGATTGGGTTGAGGCGTGTCGCACGCCGGTATTTTCCTTGGCCGGGGTTTACCCGCTGTTCTTCGGCTGGGCAACTCCCTTCCAGGCCGCTCAAACTGCCGGGATGCTGGAAAGCCGCTTTCTCAAAACCGGGGGCTTTGTGACCACGCTGACAGAAAGCGGGCAGCAATGGGACTATCCCAACGGGTGGGCTCCCCTTCACTGGATCGTATTCAAAGGTCTTGAAAACTACGGGTACCGGGACCTGGTGAAGGACGGTATCGGCAGGTGGCTTAAAGTAAACCGCATCGTTTTTCAGAAAACCGGCAAGCTCACTGAAAAATACAACATGATCAGCAGATTTGAAGACGCCCAGGAAGGCGAATACCCCAATCAGGACGGCTTCGGCTGGACCAACGGGGTGTATCTCAGGCTGTCGAGGCTTCTTGCAGCCTTCCCGGCGCCGGAGAAGGTATTGGAAGCCGGGAAATAATTTTAACAATATTTTATCGAATATCTTGACTGCAATAAATGTATCAGCTAATTTTGCAGCCACAATAAAGGATTGGCCGATGGTGTAATGGTAACACAGAACATTTTGGTTGTTTTATTCAGGGTTCGAGTCCTTGTCGGCCAACAAAAAGGGCAAAAAACCGTCTTCTAACGCTTCAGAAGCGGTTTTTTGCCTTCCCAATTCCTTCCCAGCCCCTGGGAGCACAAATTTCCGGACATATTTTCCCAATTTCTTCCCAGATGAAAACTGCGATTGGGCTTCGGTGTAAGTCAGATTACACCAAGAAAAACGGCTACTGCGCGCTGTATTTGCGTGTAGTCGTGAACGGACAGAGCTGCAAATTGCCCCTTAAGGTCGACTGGCCGGCGGAGCTCGTTAACGAGAAGGATAACGAGCTGAAGCCAAGGCGAAGGGGCGATCAGGAGTGTGCTGACTATAACCTGTTGGTCAGAAACGAGATATCAAAGGCAAACCAAATCTTCGTCGAGCACCGCCTTTCCGGAGAAGTGTTGACTATCGATAAGTTTCTTTCGCTTTTCAAGGAATTCGAGAAGCGAAAAAGCTTCCTGGAGTACATGACTAAGAAGATGAATGACCGGTATAGGCGGAAAAAAATTTCTGAGGGCACCTGGAAAAGTCACCGTAACTGTCTGATATGGCTAAAAAACTATAAGAGCGAACTAAGCTTTGCTGAGCTTACTCCGAAATTCATCGAAAACTTCGAGTACTACCTTTCCAGGCAGGCAAATCGACGAAATAGCACCGGCAGAGGGCTGGATCCTAACACGATCGCCAATGTGATGAAGTATATTAAAGCTTACATTAATATTGCGATCAACAAAGACAGAATCCCGATCATTAACCCATTTCACGCATCGGATGTAAAAACATCACAAAACACACCAGAGGTTGAATACCTGAACCCGGAAGATGTGAGGCTCATCATGGGCCACTATGTGACGGAGCTGCCGGTGGGTGACAAGATCAGTATCGTCAGGTTTCTTATTGCTTGTATTTTAGGCCTGCGGATTTCGGACATTCTCAAAATCAGCGAGCAGAACGTTGAGGAATGGAAAAAAGCGAGGCGGCTGGCGTTTCATCCAAAAAAACAAATGAAAACAAAGAAGCTGAAAACGATTTATCTACCCTTGGAAGAAATGGCCATTTTTTACCTGGAAGACTATATGCTACTACTCCGTAAAGCCAGACTCGAAGGCAAACGTATCAGTGAAGCGTACAGCAGGAAAACGCTCAGGAAGGTGACCCAAAAGCTGGGCATACTGGGCGACATCAACTACCACACAGGTAGGCATACTTTCGCAACCAACTACCTGCGTGCCGGAGGAAAGCTGACCAACCTGCAACAGATACTCGGCCACAGCAACATTAACACCACCATGATATATGCGCATATAGTTGACGCCGATAAGGAGGAGGAGCTGGGAAGACTGGCGAGTTTCTACATGGGAGTGGGCTAAACCATGGATTTTCTGTAATTCTGTAATGCCACAGGGTTCGAAAATATAAAAAAGGGACAACCGTATGCACGATTGCCCTTTTTTCAATACACATACGTAAAAACAACTATGCGCTCGCTCGCGAGCGTATAGTTAAAATTTGCTCTTCATATTCCTCGAAAACACGGTAATTAATCCCCGTAGGCTTGGCCAGTATTCCTTCGAGCAGTTTGTTTTGGCGCAGAAGCGCTGAGAGAAGTGCTGGGTCTGAAGTTATTGCCTGGACGCCTCCATCTGGTTTT
>MEDT01000075.1 GCA_001724175.1 Cytophagaceae bacterium SCN 52-12
ATATACGGATCCGGGGGATCTTGGCTATTTTGGCCGTTACTTCGGGCTCGAACCCGAAACGCTTTTCTTTCAGCGTCAACCCTTTGATAATGTCGGCCCGGAACAGCTTGTAGCAGGTTTCCATATCGGTCAGGTTAAGGTTGTTGAACATATTGCTGAGGAAGGTAAGCACGAGCTTGTTCCCTATGGTATGCCAGAAAAACAAAATGCGGTGCGGTTTCCCCCCGATAAATCTCGAGCCGTAGACAACGTCGGCATGACCGTCTGCAACGGGTTTGAGGAGGATATTGAATTCGTGAGGATCATACTCAAGATCGGCATCCTGGACGATCACATAATCGCCGCTGGCCTGCCTGATACCGGAATGCAGGGCTGCTCCCTTTCCCTGGTTGTGTTCATGTTTGACGTAGCGGATGTCCAGCCCCGGGTTTTCTTCCATAAACCCGAACAGAACCGCTTCGGTATTATCTTTTGACGCGTCATTGACCACAATGATCTCCTTGTCAAAATTGTTAATCAGCCTGACCTCTGCAAGTCTCGCGAGCACCTGCCTGATGGTACGCTCTTCGTTGTAAGCAGGAACAATGATGGAAAGTTTCATAACAAGTTTCGGAAATTCGCATAGGGCCTGTCGGTCCGGGCAGGTAAAGTATATACTGAAAAAGGCAACCGGGGGGAGGTGTGGTATAAGGAGTCTGCCGTAAATCTGTTTACGGCAGACTCCGGGTCATTTTATCTCAGTCGATGGTAAACGGGTAGTTTTCTTCCACGTAAACGTCTGTGTACGCTTCTTTGGGGTCGGGGTATGCTGATTCCTCGGAGAATTTCACGGCCTCGGCCACGACCTCCTTCACTTTTGCTTCTATGGCTGCCAGGTCGTCTTCCGTAGCCAGGTTGTTTTCAAGGATGGTGGCCCTTACCTGCTCGATCGGATCAAGCAGCTTGTAAGACTCCACTTCTTCCTTGCTGCGGTATTTCTGCGGATCGGACATGGAATGGCCGCGGTAGCGGTAGGTCCTGAATTCCAGGAAGGTCGGACCTTCTCCCTTGCGGGCCCGCGCGGCAGCGCGTTCAACGGCATCGTGCACCGCTTCGACGTTCATGCCGTCTACCGGTTCGGAAGGAATATCATAGGCGTCGCCGATGGTATAAAGCTCGGTAACATTGCTCGTACGGGCTACGGAGGTTCCCATCGCATAGCCATTGTTCTCAACGACAAAGATCACCGGCAGCTTCCAGGTCACCGCCATGTTTACGGTTTCATGGAAAGCGCCCTGGCGGATCGCCCCGTCGCCGAAAAGACAGAGGCACACTTTCCCGGTATGAAGGTATTTTTCCGCAAAGGCGATCCCGGCTCCCAGGGGTATCTGGGCTCCTACTATGCCATGCCCGCCCGCAAATCCTCTTTCTTTGTCGAAAATATGCATCGAGCCGCCTTTCCCTTTCGTGGTGCCGGTCTCTTTCCCGTAAAGCTCGGCCATGATCTTGTTGGGATCGGTGCCGAGAACAAGCGGAAAACCGTGATCCCGGTATGCTGTTATGTATTTATCGCCTTCTTCGAGAGCAGAAACGGAGCCTGACGAGCAGGCTTCCTGGCCGATATAAAGATGGCAGAACCCCCTTATTTTCTGCTGCCCATATAGCTGGCCTGCCTTTTCTTCAAACCGGCGCTGAAGCAGCATACTTTCAAACCAGGACAGGTACTGTTCTTTGGAATGCCTGAGTTTTTTTGCCGTTGTTTTCTTTTTCTCTTTTGCGGTAGCCATTTACTTGCTTCTAGAGGTTAAAGACAGTACTTTGCCTGTCATTATTGTATAAAGAAAATTACTGTTGAGAGCTGATACATGAGGGGTACCCTAAAGTTTCACTCCGTTTTTACTGTCCTTTTCCGGTTGACTCGGAAGATGGCCCCGAAAAGAGGCGCCGGATCAACTGCGAAAATAAGTATAAACCCCCGAACAACAAAGTAGCCGTGAGGATTGAAAAACTATTGCTGATACAATTCAGGAACTATGATGAGGCAAGCTTCGGGTTCTGTCGTCAATTGAACTGCCTGTTGGGGGAGAACGGCAGCGGCAAAACCAATCTTCTCGACGCCGTTTATTTCCTGGCGCTGACCAAAAGCGCCTTTCACAGCCAGGACCACATGAGCATTGCGCACCACGCCGACTATTTTATGCTCGACGGAGTTTTTGCAGAAGGCGACCGCAAAACCGAAATCAAATGCGCGGTGCACCGTACGCAGCGAAAGATGCTGTTTGCCGACGGGAAGCCCTACGATAAGCTCAGCGAGCATATAGGGAAATTCCCTGTGGTGCTGGCCGAGCCCGGCGACACCGACCTGATCAGGGAAGGAAGCGATGTGCGCCGGAAGTTTTTTGACGGCGTACTGTCGCAGGTAGACCACGCATATCTCCACGACCTGCTCGCCTATAACCGGTATCTCGGCCAGAGGAACGCGCTTCTGAAGATTTTTGCCGAGCGCGGGCAGACCGATCACGTCATGCTGGATACCTACGACGTCCCTTTGCTGGACCTGTGCGCAAAGCTCAGCCGCATCAGGCAGGACTTCCTGGTGTCGTTCAGCGAATTGTTCCGGAAGCATTACCGCGAGCTCTCCCGGGGCCGGGAAAGCGTGCAGATCATCTATAACAGCGAGCTTACCGAGCCCGGTTTCGACGAGCGTTTCAGGCAGCAGCGCATGGCGGACGTACAGGCCCAGCGGACTACGAAGGGCCTGCATAAGGACGAATTTGTTTTCAACTTCGACGGGATGCCGCTCAGGAAGTTCGGGTCGCAGGGACAATTGAAATCGTTCGTGCTCGCGATGCGGCTTGCGCAATTCGAGCTGATTGAAAAGTTCAGCGGGGTAAAGCCAATCCTGCTGCTGGACGATATTTTCGACAAGCTCGATGAGCTGCGGATAGAGCAGCTGCTCTCCATGATCGAGAAAGGGTTTTTCGGACAGGTTTTTATTTCGGATGCACGACCCGATCGCTCCCGGCAGATATTTGAAAAGCTGCGCTGCGAGAAGAAATTTTTTGACATCAGGAAAGATTGACCCGCGCCGGTCCCGCAATGAGAAATTGTACTTCCGCCCCTTGTCGTATAGGCTATAAGGGGGCATCGGGGGTATTAGGGCCGGATTAATTGTATTTTACCTTTCGAGGCTACTTTTTTTAATATTTTTTCCTTCTCTTATTGGATATATCCTGGAAAATTTCTTTATTTTGTTAAAGAAATCCCGCTTCATAAATTATAGCGTAAACCATATCTCATTAGCTAATGAAAAGTCATGAAAGGTACATACAGGTTGTTGGCCATCTGGTTGGCAGCTTTTGCAGGCATACCTGCAACGACAACCGCCCAGAAACGTTTTGCTGATTATGAAAAAGAGCGTTACGGCTATTTTCTGACAGACAATAAAAAGGTTCTCCGGATCCCTTTTGAAGTGCACTCCAACCTGATTGTTGTACCGGTACGGATCAACGACAGCGATACGCTGCGCTTTATCCTGGACACGGGGGTAAGCACCACCATTATTACGGACCCGGCGGCGTTGATCCCCAATTCTTTGCGTTTTACCCGGAAGGTAAGTATTTCGGGGGCAGGCGAGGGAGAGGCAGTGGAGGCCTATATCGCTATCGGTAATACGATCGATATGTGCGGAATGAAGGCGAATCATCAGAATATCGTAGTGCTGGAGGAAGATGTCCTCCAGCTTTCGGAATTCGTAGGCTTGCCGGTGCACGGTATATTCGGATACGAGATATTCAACAATTTTGTAGTAACGATAGACTTCCAGCACCGGGAGCTTACGTTAAGAGAGCCGGGCACTTACCGGTTCCGGAGGCGCCATGGGGATATCTATGCGATCACGATAGAGGACACCAAGCCGTTTACAGAAGCCGTTACCCTCCTGGCCGATGGTCGTGAGCAGCCGGTCAAGCTGGCCATCGATACCGGCGCCGCGCATGCCCTGCTGCTCGACCGCAGCAATGATTCCAGGATACAGCTGCCCGAAAAGGTGATTCATACGCAGCTCGGGCGCGGATTGAATGGGGTAATCAACGGCAACCTGGGGCGCATAGAGATGATCCGGGTCGGCAGGCATGAAATCGGGAACGTGGTGGCTTCATTTCCCGACAGCACTTCTTTCGGCGTCAAGGTGCCCAAAGGAGATGAACGGCAGGGCAATATAGGCTGCGAAATTCTCCGCCGGTTTAAAATTACCATGAATTACCATGACCAGTACATGGTATTGAAGCCTGTCAGGAGAAAGCTGCGGGAGAAGTTCGAGCACGACATGAGCGGGCTGGAGATCAAGGCCGGAGGGCTGGGCTTAAAAGATATCTTTGTCACTCATGTGCTCGATAAGTCGCCGGGCAAAATAGCGGGCCTGATTCCCGGTGACCAGCTGGTATTCATGAATAACCGTCCTGTAAGGGAGATGAATATGAGCGAGATCTACAAACTGCTCCAGAAGGGCCACGGGAAGTCGATCGATTTACTGGTAAAGAGAAACGGGGAACTGTTTTTGACGCAGATTACGCTGAAGCGAATGATCTGATGGATGATTTCTGACCGTCCATGGCTACATTTGCATCATGAAAACCGCTAAAGAAGCGTATGCTCAGCCGGTTGTGACCGGCGATGGCTCACATACGCTCTATCACCCTGTTTTAAAAGAGCATTACCATTCGCTGGAGGGATCGCTGCAGGAATCGGAGCATATCTACATAGGCCTGGGGCTGCTGCCCAAACTGGAATCGCCGGGAGAAGGAGGGGAGCTGAAGGTATTCGAAATGGGTTTTGGCACCGGTCTGAACGCGCTTCTGACATGGAGGTCGGCCGACCGGCTGAAACGTGCGGTGGCCTATACCGGCTTGGAAGCATATCCTGTCGGTGCGGAGCAGGCAGCGCTGCTGAACTACGGCAACCTGATGCAGGCAGAAGCCCCGGAGCTGCTGCACCGGTCCGGCTGGGGATGTCGGGAGTCTTTCTCTCCATATTTTTCTTTTAAAAAAGTAAACGGGTTCCTCCAGGAATATTCCGGTGAAGAGCGGTATGATGTCGTATATTTTGACGCCTTTTCTCCCGGGAGCCAGCCTGAGCTCTGGACGTCTGAAATTTTCGGGAAGCTCGGAGAAATGATGTCGGAGGGCGCTTACCTGGTCACTTATTCCTCAAAAGGAAGTGTAAGAAGGGCTCTGGCGGAAGCCGGCTTTGCCGTAGAGAAGCATCCGGGGCCCGGCCGCAAGAGAGAGGTGATACGGGCCGTCAGGAAATAGCTTAAGATGTTTTATCTTTCGGGAAGTTTTCAGTTTGTCCATGTAACCCGGCTATAGAATGTCTTACCACTGCTATTTCGAAAACGAGTTTCATCCGCTCGATACGCCTTTGCTAAAGACGAATGACCTGGGCCTTTTAAGAGGCTTCGGCTTGTTTGACTACCTGCGGACTTACAACGGGGTCCCTTTTCGTTTTGCAGAATACTGGAGCAGGTTCAGCGGCTCGGCGGCTTCGCTCGGCATAGAGGTTCCTCTGGATAAGGAGGCTGTCTACGAATTGCTCGGAGAGCTGTACCGCTTGTCGGGAGAGGCCGATGTGGCCTTCAGGCTTTTACTGACCGGGGGGTATGCGGAAGACGGCCTGACCGTTACGCAGCCTAACTTCATCATACGTTCGGAGCCGTTGCCCAAAGATAATCCTGCGGGTAGGAAAACGGGTATCAAAGTGATCCCGTACGAGTATGTGCGCGACCTGCCTTATGTAAAGACTACCGGGTATGTGCATATGATGAAAATGTCGGCAGAGCTCCGGAACCAAATGGCTTCCGACCTTCTCTTTCACAAAGACGGGCTGGTGAGCGAGCTGACCCGCAGCAATATCTTTATCGTCAGGGGCGACTCGCTGATTACGCCGGGCAAGGATGCTCTGAGAGGGATCACAAGGAAGCTCGTGATGGAAAAGGCGGCCGGAAAGCTTGAAGTACAGGAACGCGACGTGTCGCTCGACGAATTATTGTCGGCCGATGAGGTTTTTACGACCAGCTCTACCAAAGGGGTGATGCCTATTGTGCAGGTCGGGGATAAGTTGATAGGTAGCGGAGCCCCGGGGAGGGCAACCGTTGCGCTGCAGCTCCTGGTAGACGGCGAGTTTGCCCGTTACGGGAAATAGCAGCAGATACGGCGATCCGCTTACCGGCGCAGGCTGCCCAGTCGCTGGTAGGTGAGCAGTATGAAGAACCCGATAAGCGTCAGCAGGTATACTACGTTCCGGGAATCGACCAGTCCTTTTCCCAATGCCATATATTGCCTGTCGAGGGCGAGCCATCCGAAGAAATTGGCCAGCGGGCCGGAGACCAGGAGGTCGGAAAGCGCGCCGAATCCCATATACCAGATGAAGCCGACGAAAACAGTCAGCACAAAGGCTACGATCTGGTTGTCATTGAGCGACGAAACCCATATGCCCATGGCGACCAGCGAGCCGCTCAGGAGAAACAAACCTATATATGACCCGGTTACAGCAGCGGCGTCGATGTTCCCTGGAGGATTGCCGAGCTGGTAAAGACTGAAATAATAGACAAGCGTGGGCAATAGCGTGGCGGTCACCAGTAGCCAGCATGCCAGGAGCTTACCGAGTACCAGCTGCAGATCGCTGAGCGGCTTGGTCAGCAGCAGCTCCAGGGTGCCATTCCTGGTTTCTTCGGCAATGCTCCGCATCGTCACGGCCGGAACGAGAAACAGGAGGACAAAAGGCGTCAGGTTAAAAAAAACACCCATGTCTGCGTAGCCGTAATCCAGCACGTTGGAGTCGGGAAATACCCATACGATCAGCCCTACAGCTACCAGGAATACCGTCATGACCACATATGCGATCAGTGATCCGAAAAAGGCATTTATTTCCTTACTGAAAATGGCGAGCATAAAAGTGAACGGGTATGAATAACGCTACAGCCATACAGGATCTTACTCGAAAGTCGGGCGCTTTTTCTGAAGGATGGCAGCTATGATGAGGGAAAGAATAAAGCCGACAAATGCGCTGCCCAGCACGGAAAATACGAAAAACATGCCGGGTGACTGGAATTTCTGGCTCATTTCCAAAGCATTTTCGATCGCCTGGTCATCGAGGCCCCTTCTTTCGAGGTCCTCCCGGGTCATATCGGCTATGCGCTGCAGCGGCGTGTTGTCAATAACCTGCAGGTAGAATGTATTGAGCATCCCTCCGATCAGTCCCATGATGGTGGCTGTAAGGGAGCCTATGCCAAGTCCCTGGCCGTAGGAGACAAAGCCCTGGTTTTGTTTCCGGTACTCCTTGATGGCCACAACGATGGCAAATATAAAAAGTATCCAGTTCAGCTGCGGCAGGAACTTATTGGTCTCGAGCTGGAACACATAGAGTAAAATGCCGTAAATGCTGGAAATCAGGCCAAAAATCAGGCCGTATCTTATCGCTACTCGGGTAATGGGCAGATCTTCTTGCATGATTGAAATAAGTTAGTTTAGCGAAGTCAGCCCGAATATAGCCAAAAGTGAGAATAAAGGGATTTAATCTGAGTCCTGAGCGATACCTTTTTTCAAGCGGGCAGGTTCGGTTTCTGCTTTCTGAAAAATAATGAGACCAGGAGAATAGGTATAATCCCCAGCATAAACTTCTTGCTGATCTCGTCGGTGATCAGCGTGGAAGGTTCGTTTTCCTTTACTTTAGCAAGCAGCACTTGGAATTCCTCTTCCCCGATTTGTTCTACCAGCTCGGCCTTGCGTTCCGTCAAAAGGCTTTGCATGTCGTTGAGGTAGTTGACAAACACCTGGGGGTCGTAATAAACGACAAAGAAATAGATCAGCCACCCGGTAATGAAAGCCGCGGTCATGTTGATCACGTACCCGATGGTGAGGCCTTCCCAAAGGTGCAACCAGCCGCCGCCGTAATTTTTACGGTAGTACCAGCAGGCATAGCAGGCCATTATCACGTGCAGGCCGAAATCGGGCGTACGAATATTCCCGAGCGGGGAGACCCCCATCAGGTAAAGTGCAAGAAAATAGCCGAATGCCAGCAGGCCTGTCAGGATACCGAACGACAGCGGTATTTTCAGCAGCGGTTTATTGAAATATCCCAAAAGTGTTTGCATGAGTAACGACAGGATCCGCTTAGAACCATTTCAGCTGGCCGCGGTTGAATATTCCTTTAACGCTTCCCCTCAGCTTCTGGTTCAGGAAAGGTGTGTTTTGGGATTTGGATCGTGTGCTTGAGAAAACCCATTCCTCTCCGGGAATAAAGAAAGTGAGATTGGCTTTTTCTCCCTCTTTTATCGCGACCTCATGAAGCCTGAGCACCCGCCTGGGCTGCCGGGTAAAGAGGTCTACGACCTCGCCCGTAGCGAGTCCGCTGTGCATAAGAGAGAGCGAAAAGGCGGTTTCAAGGCCTGTTATCCCGAACTCGGCGTGGTCAAACTCGGTATCTTTATTCTGGGGCGCCTGGGGAGAATGATCGGATACGATCGCATCGATGGTCCCGTCGGCCAGCCCTTCCCTCAGGGCCTCTTTGTCGGCTGTGCTCCTGAAAGGAGGACTTACTTTAAGGTTCGTGTCGAAGCCGGTCAGGGCAGTGTCTTCATAAGCAAGCTGATGGGCTGCGATATCGCACGAAACGGGCAGGCCTTTCTGCTTTGCTTCGCGGATGAGCGCTACCGACCTGGCGGCAGACAGCAGGGAAAAGTGCAGGACAGGTGATTGGAGCCTGCTTTTATCTGTTTCTTCGAGCGCATATTCCAGCAATTGCAGATCGCGCACGATCATTATTTCTTCCGAAAGGGGCGGGATCCCCTTCAGCCCCAGGGATGTGCTCGTAGTACCTTCATGCATTTGCCCGTACATGGACAGATACTGGTCTTCCGGTCTGTTGATAAGCAGCACATTGAGGGGATGCAGGTACAGCAGCGATTTCAGGAAAATGTCGCCGTTATGAATAGGATTGGCCCCGTCGGTAAACGCGATAGCCCCGGCATGACGAAGATCGATCATTTCTGTAAAATCCTTTCCTTCGGCCCCTTTTGTAACGGTAGCTGTAGGGAAAAAATCTACGATGCCGGATTGCCCTTCTTTCAGGATGTATTTGAGCGCGCCTTTGGAATCTATCGCCGGCTGCGAATTGGGCATCAGGACAATACCCGTAAACCCGCCTCTCGCCGCAGCTTCCTTCAGGCTGGCAAGGTCTTCCTCCTGCTCGCGCCCCGGGTCTCTCAGGGCCACCCGCATATCTGTCCAGCCCGGCGAGACATGCAGGCCGTTTTCTTCGAAGACCTCGGCGCCTGCCGGGTCCAGTCCTTCCCCGATACCGGTGATAATGCCATTTTCGATCAAGATGTCGGTAGTACGGGCGTTGTGCTCGCTATCCTTATCCACAATATGAACTGATCGAAACAGTAATTTCATTGATGTAGAAAATTAATGAGGCAATTAGACAATTAGGCGATGAGACAATTAAGATTACCGGCGCAGATCCGTAGGATCGGCATATATTGTAACCCCGGAATTCATTCCGGGGATATAAAAAAAGCTCCTCGGAGGAGCTATGGAATCATAATCCTATCAGCGATTTGTATGCGTCGGCTGTCAGCAGGGAATCCAGGTCGTCAGGACTGCTGATCCGGATCTTTACGATCCAGCCTTTCTCGTAAGGGTCGGAGTTGAGAAGCTCGGGCGTTCCTTCTAATTCGGAGTTGAACTCGATGATCTCGCCGCCTACAGGCAGGAAAAGGTCAGAAACTGTTTTGACAGCTTCGATTGCTCCGAAAACTGCTCCCTGCTCCAGTGTTTCGCCTACGGTGGTCACATCCACATAGATAATATCACTAAGTTCATTCTGAGCGTGGTCAGTAATACCGACGGTCGCAATATCGCCGTCTACAAGCACCCACTCGTGGTCTTGCGTGTACTTCAGTTGCTGAGGAAATTCCATGGGGTCGTTTTCTGGTTATCTTACTTAAACGGCCCGCAATTTACTGCGCAGGAAGTTAATTTTCAAACTGAGATTGGTCAGCAGTGCAAATGTCAGCCGATAAAGAGGTCGGAAGCGACACGATCGGCAAACAGTTTTCCTGACGGCGTGAGCAGCAAGGTGTTTTCTATCATCTGGAGCCAGCCGCGTGCCACCAGCTCTTTGACAGTGCTCCGGTGCGTTTCCCTGAAAACGCCTTCCGAAAGCTGGTCGAGCATATCGAGGCTGCATCCCCATTTGGTACGAAGCCCCGTGAGGAGGTATTCGTTTACCTGGTCGTCGGAAGTGAGGATCTCGACAGTAGCCGGCGATATGCCGGACGTGAGGTCTTTGATGTACTTATTGTTATTGCTTACGTTGAACTGCCGGCTTGAGCCGTTGTAGCTATGCGCGCCGGGACCTATCCCGAGGTACGGCTTTCTTTGCCAGTAGGCGGTGTTATGGCGGCTGTAATGGCCATCCCGGGCAAAGTTTGAAATTTCATACTGCTCATAGCCTGCTGCGGAGAGCTCAGTAGTGGTGATTTCGAACTGAGCAGCGGCAAATTCTTCGTCAACCGGGAGCATTTTCCGGCTTTGTACCCATCTGCCGAACGCCGTATCGGGCTCGATGGTGAGGCAATAGGCCGACAGGTGAGCAGCATCCAGGGATATGATCTTACCGATATCCGACTTCAGTCGCTCGTGGTCGGGGGCAGGAAGCGCGTAGATCAGGTCGAGGGAAATATTGCCGATGCCGCTGTCCTGCGCCCGCTTAACCGCTTCCATTGCCCCTTCACCGGTATGGGTGCGGTTCAGGTAGCCGAGCATTTCGTCGTCGAATGTCTGTATGCCGATGCTGAGCCGGTTGATGCCTGTCCGGCTGAAGTTGGAGAGAGCGGCCGGGCTTAGATCGTCCGGGTTGGCTTCGAGGGTTATTTCCGCAGATCCGGAAACGGAGAAGCGGGCGGAAATCGCGTTCATCAGCGTATCCAGCTCTTCTTCTGAAAGCAGCGAGGGAGTGCCGCCTCCAAAGTAGATGGTAGACAGGTGCTTGTCGGCCAGGTAATCTTTCTGCCGTTCCAGCTCCGCTACCATTGCCTTTACCAGGAGCTCCTTCTGCGACAGGTTGGTGCTGAAGTGAAAGTCACAGTAATGGCAGGCTTTCCGGCAGAAGGGGATGTGAAGATAAAGATGCATGGCAGCCCCGGCTTTTGCGTAAGAAAAAAAGAGGCGTAAACACCCTGAAGTGTTTACGCCGCAAATTCAGTGATATCCTGACTCAGATCGCAACGATGTCCAGGCTCACGCGATGCTTCACCTCTTTATGAAGGTCGAGCAGGGCTGTGTGTGAACCGAGCGTTTTGATCTCTTCGACCGTGATTTTCTTGCGGTCAATCTCAAACCCTTTGCTCCTGAGCGCATCAGAAATCTGAGTATTGGTGATCCGACCGAAAATACGACCGCTGTCACCTGCAGCTGCAGGGATGGTCAATACGGTTTCGCCGATAGCTGCAGCCAGGTCTTCTGCATCTTTTTTGATTTTTTCGGCTTTGTGAGCGGCTTGCCTGATGTTTTCCTCCACTACTTTCCGGTTGGTTTTGGAGGCCAAAACAGCGAAACCCTGCGGGATAAGGTAGTTACGACCAAACCCGGCCTTAACCGTTACGATGTCGTTTTTATACCCTACGCCGGCTATATCTGTTAACAGAATAATTTCCATGTTCTTAACTAAAACCTTAAAAATTGTTTTACTTCAACTGATCGCCTACGAATGGCATCAACGCCAGGTGACGGGCGCGTTTAACCGCCTGCGATACCTTGCGCTGGTATTTCAGGCTGGTTCCTGTAAGTCTGCGCGGCAGGATTTTACCTTGCTCGTTTACCAGCTTCAGGAGGAAATCGGCATCTTTATAGTCGATATATTTGATGCCGGCCTTTTTAAAACGGCAGTATTTTTTCTGGTTGCGGCTTTTTTCAACCGGTTCATTTACGAGTGTCATAGTCTATTCTTCGGTTTTAGCTTCTTCGGAGTTTTCCTTTTTCTTACCAACTGAACCTTTGCGACGTTTTTCGGCATAGGCTACTCCGTGTTTGTCGAGCGCTATGGTCAGGTCGCGGATGACTCTCTCATCCCTGCGGAATTCGGTGTTCAACACCTCGATAGCGGTACCGGGAGCGGTGTACTCCAGCAAATGATAGAACCCTGTGTTCTTTTTCTGGATCGGATAGGCGAGCTTGCGAAGCCCCCAATCTTCCTCGTTAATGATAGAAGCCCCGTTGTCCGTCAGGACGGTCCGGAACTTATCAACGGCGTCCCTTACCTGCACTTCAGATAAGACGGGAGTTAAAATGAACACCGTTTCATACTGTTTTGACATGATCAGTTACAGTTAATTATGATAATTGATTAAAAAAAACAAAAAAGCGCACGGAAACCGGAACCTCAGTCTGCGTGAATTCCGAAACTCTGTTTCCCGGATGCGATTTTCTGAAAGTGGGTGCAAAAGTAGGTGTGTTTCTGCAATTTACCAACTGTAGAGTCACAAAATTTCATGCAGTCAGGCAATCCCGTCATTTCAGGTAATCCCGAGGCTAAGCACCTTCGATTTTCTCGGCTACCGGGATTACGTTTTCGTACAGGTAGGCGCTCAGCATTTCACCGAGCCTTTTGACGGACAGGTTGCTGAAGAGCTCGGAATGGACAGCCAGGGAGATACGCCCGGTCTGTTCGGAGATGACGATCACGGCCGCATCGGTGGATTCGCTCATTCCCAGCGCAGCCCTGTGCCTGAAGCCCATAGAGGTAGGGACCTCGACTTCTTCATTGACAGGGAGTACGCAGCGCGCCGCCACGATCTTCCCGTCGGCAATGATGACCGCCCCTTCGTTGAGCGCGCTGTACTGGCTGAAAATAGAGAGTAAAAGCTGCTTGGAAATGTATGCCTGCATCAGGACGCCGGTTTCGGTATACTGGCTCAGGTCGTCCTGCTTTCTGATGACGATCAGAGCCCCGTTAAAATCGGAAGCAATGGTCCTGGCGGCGTCGATTACCTTCGCCAGGTTCTCCGCCTCGATGTTCCCGACGGCATTGCCGAAAAAGCGGGACAGGAACTTGCTGTTGGTGATCGTGGCATTACGGCCCAGGACGATCAGGAAGCGCCTTATTTCCTGCTGGAATATGACGATCAGCGCTATTGCCCCTACTCCCATGAAGTATTGCAATATGGCCGTCATCAGGTTGAGACCCAGCGCCTTTATGATCAGGTAAAAGACATAGAGCAGCATGTAGCCGGCAAATACCCGGCTGGCAATACTTCCTCTTACAAGGTAATAGACCTGGTAAAGCAGGAAGGATACCAGGATAATATCCAGAATGTCAGTCCAGTTGATTTTTATGAACCCTATGTCCATGTCAGGCAGATATATTCAGCGTTGGGCAAATATATCAAGTTTAACGATGATAAGACAGGATTGTGATATACGGAGTTCTAAAGTTTGGAGTTTGTGACCTGTTCCGTCAGGATTATCGCCTGCCGCGCCTCGGCGGCATCGTGGACCCGCAGGATCTGAGCCCCGTTCATCAGCGCAATCGTGTTTAACACCGTAGTCCCGTTCAGCGCTTCCCCGGGAGAGACGCCGAGCGTTTTGTAGATGGTCGATTTACGGGATACGCCCACCATGACCGGGCATCCGAGCTGGCCGAACAGCGGCAGGGCGGAAAGAAGCGCGAAATTCTGGGCGGATGTTTTGGCGAAGCCGAAGCCCGGGTCGATAATAATGTCCGCCGCGCCGAGCTCCCGCAGCCTTGCCAGCTTTTCCCGTAGCTCACGGATCACATCGGCAGGGAAGCTCTGATAGCCGGTCAGGCTGTTCATGGTTTGGGGCGTTCCCCTCATGTGCATCAGCACGTAGGGGACTTTCAGTCCGGCGACGGTTTCAAACATCTCCGGATCAAGGTTGCCGCCCGAAACGTCGTTTATAATATGGGCGCCGGCGTGGACGGCAGCCTTTGCGACCTCTGCGCGAAAGGTATCTACAGAGATGGCAGCGCCGGGAAAATGGCGCCTGACGGCGGTGATGGCAGGCAGCACCCTGTCGAGCTCTTCCGCCGCGCTGATTTCCCTTGCGCCGGGCCTGGTAGAGTATCCGCCTATATCGAGAATGGAGGCGCCCTGGCCGAGAAGATAGCCTGCACGGGAGACCAGGTCTTCCGAACGGGCATCCGTTATACGGCTGCCTTCGTAAAATGAATCGGGGGTAATATTCAGGATTCCCATGACCAGCGGACGATCCAAAGCGCGTATTTCCCCCCCGATATTGAGTGTTTTTTTGCTATCTTGCCGCACAATTGTACAGAATTTGACCACGACAAATAACGTGAAATCCACCGAAACGGCCTACCAGGAAATTATTGACAGGTGCAGAGACCTGTTCGAAAAGAAAAACCGGGACTACGGCACTTCCTGGCGTATTTTAAGATTACCGTCCATTACCGATCAGATCTACATAAAAGCGCAGCGGATCAGGACAATCCAGGAGAAAGGGGTTCAGAAGGTGGAAGAGGGCGTAGCGGGCGAGTTTATCGGGATCATCAATTACTGCGTGATGGCGCTGATCCAGAGCGACAGCAGCCGGCCGCAGGGGGATCTGCCGCCTGAGGAGCTGGTAGCTCTTTATACCCGCCAGACAGCCGCGGTAAAGGAGCTGCTTTTCAATAAGAACCACGATTACGGGGAAGCCTGGCGTGAAATGAGAGTCAGCTCTATGACTGATATTATACTCATGAAATTACTGAGAATAAAGCAGATAGAAGAGAATAAAGGACAGACCATCGTCTCGGAAGGCGTGCGGTCCGGCTACCAGGACATTATCAACTATTCGGTTTTTTGTCTTATCAAGATGGAGGAATGTGGCGATGTGATAATGTGATGATGTGATAATGAGGCAATGTGCCCCGGCAGCTGCCACGACACATCTTCACATCAGCTAATCATCATATTATCACATCAACTAGTCATCACATCAGCTAATTAAATATTATCCAGATGAAGATTGTTGCTCAGATAGCCCGGTATGTAGTAGGAGCGGTTTTTATTTTTTCGGGCCTGATCAAGCTCAACGACCCGGTAGGGACCCAGATAAAACTGGAGGAATATTTCGAGGTTTTTGCACAGGATATCTCCTTTCTGAGCGGCTTTTTTCATAGCATGGTACCTTTTGCGCTTTACCTGGCTGTGTTCCTGTGCGTGGCGGAGGTGGTGCTCGGTGTCGCTTTGCTGGTTGCTTACAGGCCGAAAACCACTAATTTCCTGCTGCTGCTTATTATCGTCTTCTTTTCTTTTCTTACGTTTTATTCGGCCTATTTCAATAAGGTTACGGATTGCGGCTGCTTCGGGGATGCTATCAAGCTCAAGCCCTGGACTTCCTTTACAAAAGACCTGATCCTGCTTATACTGATCGTTATTATTATCATATACCAGCGCTTTACGCGGCCGTTGCCGACGGCGATGATCGTAGCATTGGCTACCGTAGGGTCTCTGGGGCTGGCTTTTTATGCAATTACGCACCTATCGCCTGTCGATATGCTTCCCTACAAGGTGGGCAACAGCATTCCCGACCAGATGAAGCCCGCCGAGCCTTACCAGTTCGAATATATTTTTGAAAAAAACGGCAAGACCTACAGGTTTGACAAATTCCCGGGCGATTCCACCTATATCTACAAGGACATGGTGACCCTGAACGAGGATAAGGCAAAGCCTAAGATCACCGATTACCGGGTTTGGAACGATTCGACCGATTTTACGCAGGAAAGCTTTAATGGTAAAAAGCTGATCCTGATCGTGAAAAACCTGAAAGATATCAATACGGCGGCTTTTCCCACTATCCGGAAGCTTGTCGATGGCCTTGAGGGCGCCGACATCGAAACACTGGTGTTTACTTCGGCAGCCAGTGACGAGATCGAGGATTTCTTAAGAGAGCAGCAATTGAAAGTCCCCTTTTATTTTGCGGATGCGACTGTCCTGAAAACCATTTCCAGGTCCAATCCCGGGATACTGCTGATGAAGGATGGCGTGATCAAAGGAAAATGGCATTATAATGATACGCCCGATGCGGAGCAGGTGAAAAAGCTGGTAGAATAGAACTTGTATGCGGAATATATTCTTAGTAGGAATGCCTTCTTCAGGAAAGTCAACGCTTGGGAGGCGCCTGGCTAAAGAGCTGGGCTACACTTTTGTAGATCTCGATCAGCTGATCGTGGCGGACCAGGACATGAGCATTTCCGAAATCTTTTCGCGTTTCGGAGAACCGTATTTCAGGGAAACGGAGAACCGGCTTCTGCAAAGCCTGCCGGTAGACAGCAGCCTGCTGGTAGCCACCGGCGGAGGAGCGCCCTGCTTTTATGACAACATGGATTTTATATTACGCTCCGGCCTGGGCATTTTCCTGGACGTCCCTGCGGAAGAGCTTGCCGCACGGATAAAAGCCCATGCAAAGGACGACCGGCCGCTGCTGTCAGGTCTTGCCGACCTGGAAGAAGAGCTTCGCAAAAAGCTGGAGGAGAGAAGGCATTTCTATTCAAGGGCTCATCTGACGTTGTCTCCCGGTTCCGATATGAGAGATTTCCTGCTTTCCCTTCCCGGATGGCTGGAGCAAAAAAAATAGTAAAAAAAATAGTCTATCATTTTTATAGATTTAATAGCATAGTCGGTATATTTGTCCCGACATTCAGTTTGATATACTTAAACTTTCATTGAATGCCGGAAATTAAATCAGCAGTATTGAAGCAGAGCAGCGTTTTCTGGTGGCTGGCGGGTGCATTTATCCTGGTCGTTTTTGGAAGCATAGCCTACCTTTCCGGAGATTACTGGGTAAGGGGATTTGATCAGGCGGGTAAATTTTTCTCCCATGATTTCTTTTTTTATCTGCTGGTGGGCCTGGGCGCCCAGCTGGTAGATGGTGCGCTGGGCATGGCTTACGGGGTTACCTCCACATCGTTCCTTTTGTCGCTTGGTGTTCCCCCGGCGATCAGCAGCGCCAGCGTGCACGTCGCAGAAATTTTTACGACGGGAGCTTCGGCGGTTTCGCATTTCAGGTTTAAAAATATCAACAAAAAGCTGTTCAGATCGCTTCTTATCCCGGGTATCCTGGGCGCCGTTACGGGCGCCTACCTGCTGTCGGACGTAATAGACGGCGGAGTGGTCAAGCCTTTTATCGCCGTATACCTGGCTTTTCTCGGTGTGCTGATCCTGGTGAAGGCATTGGCTGTAAAGAAGAAAAAATCCAAGACAAAGCGTATCGGGGTGCTGGCTGCCATAGGCGGCTTTATGGATTCCATAGGCGGGGGCGGCTGGGGCCCGATCGTTACTTCCACGCTTCTCGGCCAGGGCCGGGATCCCCGTTATACCATCGGATCGGTCAATGCAGCCGAGTTCGGCGTCACCTTTGCCAGCGGGATCACTTTCCTGATCCTGACCGGCGTCAGCAGCTGGCAGGTTGTGGCGGGGCTGGTGATAGGAGGGGTCATTGCCGCGCCTTTCGGAGCGCTTCTCGTAAAGCGTATCAGCAAGCGTACGCTGATGCTCGTTGTAGCGGTGCTGGTGATCGCGCTCAGCATCCGTACGATCTGGATCAGCTGGTTGTGAAATCTTAGATCTGCTCCCGAACCCCAATCAAAAATATAGCCGGCTGGCGGTTAATATCAGGTGTGCCTTTTCGCCACTGCGCCACTGACCTGGTCTGCATCAACTCATTTCCACCCGTCAGGTTTGCTGCAATACAAAGGCTGGTGGCCGGCTGGCAGACTTCCATGATAGTTTGCAGCATCTGGTTATTACGGTAGGGGGTTTCCATGAAGATCTGGGTTTGACCCGATTGCGCGGCTTCTTTTTCCAGGTGGCGCAGTGTCTTGGCCCTTTCCGCACGGTCTATCGGCAAATATCCGTGGAAGCTGAAAGACTGGCCGGTAAACCCGGATCCCATCAGCGCCAGAAGTATCGACGAGGGCCCTACGAGGGGCTTTACCCTGTATCCCAGCTCGTGCGCCAGGCCTACGGCTATGCTTCCCGGATCTGCCACGCAGGGAACCCCCGCTTCGGAAATAATACCTGCATCCGTATGTAATTCTCCCAGCTTTTTCCTGGTTTCTTCGCGCGGTGTGTCCTTATGAAGCTCATGAAAGGTAATTTCATCGATACGCTTCCCGATCTTAAGGCTGCTGATGAAGCGACGGGCGGTTCTTACATTTTCGACAAAAAAGACATCCAGTGTCTGCAGCGCCTGTATGACGCCGGCAGGCAGTACCTCCGGCGCAGTGCCTTCGGTCAGGACGGTAGGAATCAGATAGAGCGTAACAGTATTATTCATATGCTGTGCCATCTAAAATAAAAACGGTACCAAGCGCCGGAAGCAGCTCTGTACCGTTTCTATATCGGATTTTATACCAGAGAGAGGTATTTATTTCAGGTAGCTTCTAAGCATCCAGGATGTTTTTTCGTGGTACTGCATCAGGCCGATCACGAAGTCGCCGCTTCCGTCATCCTCATATTTTTCGGGAAAATCCTTTGCCAGCTTCCTCAGGTTGCGGATAATGGTTTCGTGGTCCATCACAAGATTAGCCACCTGGTCGACAGGATCTGACGGGATGGCGGGCTCATCCAGCTCGGCGAGCTTTACAAGCTCTTTAAGGCGACCTTCGGCATAGAATCCCAGCGAACGGACTCTTTCGGCAATCTCGTCGATCTTCTCGGCAAGCTGGGTATATTGATCCTCGAAAAGCTTATGGAACTCCATAAAGCTGCTGCCTTCGACATTCCAGTGGTAGCTTCTCGTTTTGTTGTAAAGTACGTGCTCGTCTGCCAGGAGCTTGGTCAGCTCTTTCACAACTGCCTTCCTGTTTTTTTCTTCGATACCTATGTTGGTGGTCACGTCTGTCTGAATACTTGCCATTTTACTGAGTGTTTTAGTGTTAATTTGAAGTATTTTCTCGTATTTCCTTAAATTCAGACCCCTCTTTCCATTTGGGGAAAGTATCTTCCTTGCTCAGCCGGTCTCCTATTTCGTATAACAATTGTATATCTTCAATAATTCCTGAAATATCCCAATCCGGGCTATAATTGTCTGCCGGCGCATGATATTTGTTCTGATCGTATTCCCTGTGCTTCGCTTCCCCGGCTTCGGCCCCTCCGTTCCACAGATCTGACCCGCTGTTGGTGTAAAGCGCGGGAACTCCGATCTTCGCGAAATTGAAGTGATCGGAACGGTAATAGGTACCTGCCGAAGGGTTTTTCTCAGGCTTCAGGTAGCGTCCCTGCTTTTTGGCTGCGGCCTCAACATACTCATCCAGCTCCGACTGGCCTTTGCCCACCACGACAACATCTTTGGTACGGCCGAAAGGAGCGAGGGCGTCGATATTGATAGCGGCTACTGTTCTGGAAGGAGGATATACCGGGTGCGCTGCGTAGTAGGCAGAGCCGAGCAGCCCCTGTTCTTCGGCGGTCACGGCCAGGAACAGGATAGAGCGCAGCGGTTTGGATTTGCATTGGGTAAAGGCCTTCGCTATTTCAAGAATAGCGGCTACTCCCGTGGCGTTGTCTACGGCCCCGTTGTAAATGGAGTCGCCATTTATTTTTTCGCCGACGCCGAGGTGATCCCAATGCGCCATATAGACAATGTATTCATCGCTCCTTTCGGTGCCCGGCCATACGCCGAGGACATTGTGCGAAACAGATTTTTTGATGCTGTTCTTCACGGTAACGGAAGCCGAAAGGCCGAGCGGAACCGCCTTGAAACCTTCTTCCGAAGCTTTTTGAAAGAGCTCCGCCGGCTGGCCGGCGGCCTCAAGCAGCTTGGTGGCGGCTTCCATCGAAATCCATCCCTCCACCAGTGTTTTGGGATTATCGCCTCCTGACTCCTGCAGGTTGAGCTTTGGCCCGGACCAGCTGCTTCTCACGACATTCCAGCCGTAGCTGGCCGGCCCGGTATCGTGAACGATCAGCACACCCGCGGCCCCCTGGCGCGAAGCTTCTTCAAATTTATAGGTCCACCTGCCGTAGTAGGTCATATTTTTCCCCCTGAAAAGGGTGCTGTCCGCATACCCCGGATCGTTTACAAGCACTACAACGGTTTTGCCTTTGACGTCGAGGCCTTCATAGTCATTCCATCCGAATTCAGGCGCAATGATGCCGTAACCGGCGAAGACCAGCTCAGAATTCCGCAGGCTGACTACCTGGTCCATACGCTGCGAGTTGACCACGAATTCGTCCAGGTATTTCAAAGACAGGGCTTTGCCTTTGCCCGTTACCCGCAGGTCGCCGGCAGGCCTGGAGTCGATTTCTACCAGGGGAACTTCCTGGAAAAAGCTGTCGCCGTTTCCCGGTCTGAGGCCCAGCTTAGAAAATTCGTCGCTCAGGTAGGTTATTGTTTTGCTTTCGCCGTCGGTGAAGGGCATCCGGCCTTCCAGGGAGTCGTGCGCCAGGACGGAAACGTGACGGGTAAATTCCGAACCGTCTATCAGCGTCTGAGGAGAATCTGACGACGTTTCCCCCTGGCATCCGGCCAGGAAGCAGGTGGTAAGAAAGGAAATTGCTATGACTATATTTTTCATGTGTATAAAATAAGGTTTAAGCTATTGGCTGTTAGGTGTTAGCTGTTGGTTGTAATCGGGCGGTTTATGCTAAACCTAACACCTAAAACCTTACAGCTAATACCCAACACCTCACTCTATTTCAACGTTTCCTCAAGCCAGCCGAAAAACTCGCGGTGCCATAAAAGCGCATTCTGCCCGCTAAGCACCCAATGGTTTTCTTCGGGCAGGTAAAGCAGCTTGCTTTTGATTCCCCTGAGCTGGGCGGCCTGGAACGCCTGAAGCCCCTGTCCGATCGGGACGCGATAATCTTTTCCTCCCTGTATGATATAAATCGGTGTGTCCCATTTTTCCACAAAATTACTGGGCGACTGGCTGAACGACCGCTGCGCTACCTTGTTATCCTTTTCCCAGTACGCGCCGCCTTTTTCCCAGTTTTCGAAGAACATTTCGTCGGTTGTCCCGTACATGCTTCTGAAATCAAAAACGCCGTCATGGGAAATAAACGATTTAAAACGTTTGTTGTGTACGGCAGCTAAGGCAAATACCGAAAATCCGCCGAAGCTGGCGCCGATGCACCCGAGGCGGTTCTTGTCGACATAGGGTTCGCCGGCGACGTGATCTATAGCGCTCAGGTAATCCCGGATCACCTGTCCGCCCCAGTCCTTGCTCACCTGCTCATTCCACTCCGTGCCGTGGCCCGGCATGCCGCGGCGGTTCGGAGCCACCACTATATAGCCCTGGGAGGCGATCAGCTGAAAATTCCACCTGAAGGAATAAAACTGTGTTAACGCCGATTGAGGCCCGCCCTGACAATACAGCAGGGTCGGGTATTTTCTGGCGGGGTCGAAATCCGGCGGGTAGATGACCCAGGTAAGCATTTTTTTATGATCGGTGGTATTTACCCATATGCGTTTCGTGGAAATAGGGCTGATCCCTGCGAGCCGGGCCGAGTTCACGGAAGTCAGCTGCTTCATGGCGCCGCCGGCGATATCGACGGTAAACAGCTCCGGCGGGTTGCCCATATCGGCCCTGGAGACGATGAGCTGCTTTCCCGCCTGACCGACAATAGCGTTGATATCGAAATCACCTTTAGTGATCTGCCTTACGGGCGGAAGCATTTTGGTGAGGCCGGTATTCCTGACTTCAAAAAGCTGGATGGTTCCATCGACCGGCGCCGTGAAATACAAATGCTGGTTGTCGCTTCCCCAGATGAAGCTTTCTACATGGATTTCGTCGCGGTGGGCGGTAAGATTGACCTTGGCTCCCCTGTTCAGGACGACCAGGTCCTGCTTATCGGATTCATAGCCGTCGCGTTTCATCTGCAGCCAGGCCAGAGTGCCATCGGAGCTGAAAGCCGGGGAGACGTCGTAGCCGGGATTGTCCTCCGTCAGGTTGCGGGTAGTCCCTTTTTCGATATCATATTCATACAGGTCAGTATTGGTGCTGACGGTGTAGGCCGTCCCGGCTTTCTTTTTGGTAACATAGATGACCTTTTTGCTGTCGGGGCTCCAGATATAGTCTTCGTCTCCCCCGAAAGGCTTCTGCGGACAGTCAAACGGCTCCCCGGGCATCAGGTCTTTTGCTTCCCCTGCCTGCCCGTTCGTCAGCGGTGATACAAATACGTGATCGTACGTGCCGTCTCTCCAGGTATCCCAATGCCTGTAATCGAGCGAAGTATACACGTATCCATTTGATTCCGGAAGATCGGCATACCGGTCCTTGCCGGTAATTTTCTCCAGCTGCACGGGCTTATGGCTTAGCCGGTAACGGCCGTCGGGCGAGGTGTTTTTATCGGCGACCAGCGATTCGGGCCCCGCGGTTTCGGTGGCCGTTCCCCCGGTAACAGGGATGGCATAATATTTCCTCGCTATTTTATTTTCAGCTACGTCGGGCAAGGCAACGGCATATACCGCCGATTTCCCGTCTTTGCTTATTCCGATGCCGGTCACCCGGCCCAGGCTCCACAGTGTTTCGGGCGTCAGAAGGGATTGCCCGAAAAAAGGTATGGAAAGACAAATGAGATAAGCCAGGACAAATGCTTTTTTCATAGTAACTTAATTTGCTGATATCGGTGCTTTTTAACCTGCCGGGAGGAAGCCGTTGCGGGCGTCGGAGGTTAAAACTCAAACATACAAATTCTGCTGCGAAAAAAATAGTGCGCTGAAGTGAAAAAGGAAGGGGACTCATCGGCCGTGTTTGGAGTATTTAAACAGGCGGAGCCCCCGGCCTCGGCCCGCCGGGAAAGTAGTTGATCAATGATACCGGATCGGTTAGGGGTAAAGTGATGAAAATTTCGTTTTTATTGAAAAATCTTAGTATCATCATTATGTCTATCGGAATTAAAAGTCATTTGGCTGCAATTGCATGCGCAGCTCTCCTGTTACCGGTGCTGAACCCTTCCGGCATACAGGCTCAGAAAAAGGAAACAGGCTGGGTTTCGCTTTTTAACGGTAAAGACCTTACGGGCTGGAAGCAGCTCAACGGCGAGGCAAAGTACGAGGTGAAGGATGGCGCTATCGTAGGGACTTCCGTGTTTAAAACGCCCAACTCGTTCCTTACGACGGAAAAGGATTACGGCGATTTTATTTTCGAATGCGAGGTGCAGGTAGACGATAAGCTGAATTCGGGGATACAGTTCCGCAGTCTTTCGACGCCGGATTACCGCGACGGGAGAGTACACGGCTACCAGTGTGAAATAGATCCTTCCGACAGGGCCTGGTCGGGAGGGATTTACGATGAAGCCCGGAGAGGGTGGCTTTATCCCCTAGACGGCAACCAGGAGGGCAGGAAGGCGTTTAAACGCAACGCCTGGAATCATTACAGGATAGAAGCGATCGGCAACACCATCCGGACCTTTGTAAACGGGATACAGACGGCGCACCTGATCGACGATCTTACACCAAGCGGGTTTATCTGCCTCCAGGTGCATTCTATTCCGAAGCAGGAGCTGGAAGGCACCCAGGTAAAGTGGCGGAATATCAGGATCAAAACGACCGGTCTGCAGCCCAAACCGGTTAAAAAAACAATTCATGTCGTCAATCTTATTCCCAATACCCTGGCAGACGTAGAGAAAGAGCAGGGATTCAGGCTCCTTTTTGACGGCAGGAATGCCGGGCAGTGGAGGGGATATAAGCAGGAAGGCCTGCCCCAGGGCCGCTGGGAATTCAGGGACGGGGCCATTACAATTGCCAAAAAAACCGAAGACAGCAAGGGCGGGGGAGACCTGATCACCCGGGAGAAATTCGGGCCGGTTTTCGATTTCAAATTCGAGTTTAAGCTGACCGAGGGCGCCAACAGCGGGATCAAATATTTTATCGAGGAAAGGGAGGACAAAAAATCCGGGTTAGGTCCCGAATACCAGGTTCTCGATGACGAAAAGCACCCGGACGCGAAGAACGGCATCAACGGCAACAGGACGCTGGCCTCTCTTTACGACTTGATTGCTGCCGAGAAGCCGAAAAACAGTCTTAAACCGGTGGGAGAATGGAATTCCGGCCGTATTGTGGCACTGGCTGACGGAACAGTGCAGCATTTTTTGAACGAGCAGAAAGTAGTGGAATACAAACGCGGCGACGCTGCCTGGAAGGAGCTTGTAGCGCGTTCGAAATTCAAGGATGAGCGGGATTTCGGCATGGCGACTTCCGGGCATTTGCTGATCCAGGATCACAGCGACCAGGTGTCTTTCCGGAGTCTCAGGGTAAAACAGGGAAAATGAAAAGAGTAAGGGTTTTAGGTATTAGGTTTCAGGTTTTAGGTTAGTCCACATAGCCTGGCTAACGCCTGCTATCACCCAACACCTAAAACCTAACACTTACACCAAAAACTTAGCAGATAAATCAATATTCAATACCGTAACCTAATAAAATGAGTAACAGAAGAGATTTTCTTAAAAGAGCAGGTTTGGCTACCGCCGGTTTCGCGCTGGGAGCCAATGCGATGAATGCGGCCAGCTACCGCCGGATACTGGGCTCTAACGATCGTGTACGCGTCGGGATCGTAGGTTTTTCCGATCGTTTCCGCAGCTCGCTGGCGCCGAGTATGATGGATCATGCAAAAGAGCTCAATTTCGAGTTTATGGGCGTATCCGATATCTGGAACCGCCGCCGCGACGAGGCCGAGCAGTATATGACCTCTAAAGGCTGGGCCGCACCGAATTTCGTGAAAGCGCGTAACAATGAAGAGCTTTATGCCCGTAAGGATGTGGATGCGGTCATTATCAGCACGGCCGATTTCCAGCACGCCCTGCATTGCGCGGAAGCCGTCAATTCGGGAAGGGACGCTTATGTGGAGAAGCCTTTCGCAGAATCGCTTGCAGATGCGAAGGTAGCCCTGGCAGCTGTACAGAAAACAAAGAAAATTGTACAGATCGGCTCCCAGAGGCGGAGCGCTCCCAATTACTGGGCTGCCTATGATTTTATTAAATCGGGGAAATTCGGCGATATCACTACCGTCGAAATGACCTGGAACGTAAACCAGCCCGGCCGCTGGCGACGACCTGACCTGGTGGGACAGATACGCGAGCAGGATACCGACTGGAGCCGCTTCCTGATGAACCGGCCTAAAGTAGCCTGGAATCCGCGCTATTACCTGGAATTCAGGCTGTTCTATCCCTACTCTTCGGGGATTCCCGGGCAGTGGATGGCCCACCAGATCGATACCGTACACTGGTTTACGGGGCTGGAAGCGCCGCGCAGCGTGGTAGCCAACGGAGGCGTTTATACCTGGAAAGACGGCAGGACCAACGCCGATACTTTCACGGCCGTCTTCGAGTACGGGCCGTTCGACGATAAAACCAAAGGCTTCCAGGTGATCTACTCCTCCAGGTTTAACAACGAAGCCGGAGGTGTTAAAGAATATTATTTCTCTAATGGCGGAATGATCAACCTGGATACCAACGAAATTACTCCTACCGGCGGGCTCCAGGAGAAAAACGCGAAATCCATGGGATTGTCGGCAAATCTCCTGCCGAAGCAGGAGCTGAAAGCACAGGCGAGAATGGAAACCGAAGCCAATACGGGTGCAGATTCCATGACGTCGTCCCACATGCGCAACTGGATGGAATGCGTACGCAGCCGGAAGGAGCCGAACGCTCCCGCCAGTGCCGGCTTTAACCACTCGGTGGCCAACATCATGTCTACCCAGGCATTGCATACAGGCAAAAGAGTGAGCTGGGATCCCAAGAAAAAGGAGATAGTCCTTAGCTAAGAAGCGCGGATCATGAAATATTTTCTGACCATATCCCTGCTCCTCACGGCAGGGATATGTTTTTCACAGGCAGACGGCCGGCGGCGACCGGTCAGCGTGGAGCTCCAGTCTTCCCGCCAGCGGGTCGATGTTAAAATAGATGGAAAGCTGTTTACCAGCTACTATTTCCCGGGACCTGATCTCGTCAAAAAGCCGGTCCTGTATCCTGTATATTCGCCGGGGGGCAGCCTGGTAACGCGCGGCTGGCCGCTCGATCCGCGTCCCGGCGAGCGGGTCGATCATCCTCATCATATCGGCATCTGGTTTAACTACGAGGATGTCAACGGGAATGACTTCTGGAATAACTCGATCCAGGTGGGCAGGTCTGAGAAGAAGTACGGCACCATCCTGAATACGAAAATAGTCGGCACGACAAGCGGAAAAGAGAAAGGAACCCTGACTGCCACCAGCGATTGGGTCGATCATAGCGGGAAGCGTCTGCTTATTGACACCACCCATATCGTTTTTCATACCAGGGGGAAACCGGTCTATGTGATAGATTATGAGGTCGTGCTCAGCGCTCCGGACGAAGATGTCTTTTTCAAGGATGTGAAAGACGGAATGTTCGCCATCCGCATGGCCCGCGAGCTGGAGCTGAAATATAAAGAACCGCAGCTCCTGACCGGGAAGGACGGCAAGGCGATGAAGGAAAAGATAGTGGATAACGAAAGGGTATCCGGCTCTTACTTTAATAAGGAAGGGACAAGGGATGACGAGGCATGGGGCAAGGCTTCCGCGTGGTGCGCGATGGCCGGGAAAATCGGGAAGGAAGACGTCACCGTAGCCATTTTAGACCATCCGGGTAATTTTGGCTACCTGGAAGGACGCTGGCACGCGAGAGGGTATGGTCTTTTTGCGCTGAATCCCGTGGCGCGGAAAGCATACGACAAAGACCAGCCTCCTTTAGAATTCAGGATCCGCCGCGGAGCTTCGGCACGGTTCAGGTTTCGGGTAGTGGTGGCGTCGCAGAAGCTGGGGAATGTACAGCTCGACCGGCTGCAGCAGGAGTTTGCTTCGCAGAAATGAGGCGAATGGTTTAGAGCGAGTTATACAGAGCCACAGGAGAGAAAAGGAGGGCCACGGAGGGGCTTCAATCGGGAACCCCCTATTCTACATAAAAGAGGTTGTTGTCTTTTATTTTTGCCGGCGGTTTTTTAGATTTGTCAATTCTCGGGAAAAAACAGAACTAATTACAGCCGGATAAAATGAGATCAGCGCACTGCCGTCTGGTTTTAATGGTGTCAGCCATCCTTTTACCTTTCCTGTGGGCCTGCACGCAGGAGCAGAAGCCTGCCGGTAAGAAAAAGAAAAGAACCACGGAGACGATAGCCGCCCTGGGTGCGCTTCCTTTGGATGTCGCCCATCCGCCCGACAATCCGACTACCCCGGAAAAGGTCGGGCTGGGCAGGCTGTTGTTCTTTGACCCGATATTGTCAGGGAATAAGGATGTTGCATGCGCGACCTGCCATCAGCCTGATTTCGGGTATGCAGAATTTCTCGAAACCTCGATCGGGGTAAACGGCAGAGGGGTAGGGAGCAAAAGGAGGTTCCTGGAGCCCAACGATATTCCTTTTACAAAGAGGAATTCACAGTCTATTCTGAACACGGCTTTTAACGGCATCACAAATGCAGGGCCCTACCATCCAGCCTCGGCTCCCATGTTCTGGGATTTGCGGGCCAGGGGACTGGAAGAGCAGGCGCTCGTGCCTATCAGGACACTGGAAGAAATGCGGGGACACGGGTATGCGGAAGAAGATATTATCGGAGAGGTGGTGCGGAGGGTGGCGGAGATAAAAGCGTATGTCGCATTGTTTGAAAAGGCCTTTCCCGGTGAAGAGCAACCCGTAAATGCCGGGAATATGGCCAAGGCGATCGCTTCTTTCGAAAGGACCCTGACAGGCGGCAATACGCGGTTTGACCGCTACATGAGAGGCGACAGCGCCGCCCTCTCGGCAAGTGAAAAAGACGGCCTGAACCTTTTCCTTTCTTCGGGATGCGCCAAGTGTCACAGCGGGCCGATGTTTTCGGATTTCAAACCGCATGCCATTGGCGCGCCCGATTCGGATAACCATGAAACACCCGATGCGGGGATCGACCAGGGCGCAGACGATGTCCGTGACGAGGTTGATGCCCGTGAAGAGCGCGACGGTGAACAGCAGATAGGAGACGATGACAGGCCG
>MEDT01000076.1:0-8589 GCA_001724175.1 Cytophagaceae bacterium SCN 52-12
TTATTTCGGGAAGATGATAAGCAACTATTGCGTCGCGCTGAAAAATCACCTTCGGAAGACTAACTTTCATCACGAGTACGAGCACATCGAAACTTTTCCCCTCCAGAGGATCGGAGATGATACGCATGTCCCGAATCATCTTATGAACCTGATCCAGGGAAGAGTATTTGAGCTCCACAGGAAAGGGATAATCCTGGCCGAGCATTTGATTATTCTCGACATCGAGCTGCGGCAGCTTACCGAGATCTGCGGAGCATGTGAACGGATCAAGAATTCCCCGATTCCCTATTCCTACAGCTCTTTCCTGAAGAAGTTTATTATGATCTATTGCTTTTCCCTGCCGGTAGGATACATTTTCAGCCTGCACTACCTGATCATTCCCTTCGTCGTTTTTGTCTTTTACGTGCTGGCCAGCCTTGAAGTGATAGCAGAAGAGATAGAAGACCCTTTCGGAAGCGATGCCAATGACCTACCGCTCGACAGGATGTGTGAGACGATAAAAAGATCGATGAAAGAGCTTTTAGGAGTATAGCCTCTTCCGGTAACCCGCGCACCCCGTAAATGACTTTTTACTTTCTGTGACTGAAAGGATTGCCCGTCCATGGGCCGTTTCCCTGATTTTTGAAATAGGACTTTAATGGGGTCCGGCAGATGATTTATATCATTTTAAAATAAGACAAAAGCTTCTTGTTTTTGTCATTTGCCTTTCTACTTTTGTTTCAGATAAAAGACAGGAAAATGTCATATTGATTTACAGAGAGCCTGATTCCGATAAACACGGCAGCGTCGGTATTGAAATAATGGCTTTTGAAAAGCAAAAAAAATTGCCCCAAAAAAGGACTTTTTGGTCTTTTTTTAAAATTCACTACTTGTTACCTAACTATAACTATAACGATGAAAGCGACGATCCTGAATGCAATGTGGCTTGCCATGGCCCTTTCGGTGCTGTATGGATGCAGGCAAAAAAGTGATGACGGCGAGGAAAATATTTCGGCCCGGGCTGTCCGCATGAAAGTGGAAAGCCAGCCGGTAAAAGCCGAGCTTACCTCTCCTCCCCTGGTGCCGAAGCCGGTCGGTAACCGGCCCCCTCAGAAGCTCATTGTCGACATGGAAATAATTGAGGAAGAAGGGGAGCTCGCCGATGGGGTGCGCTACGTCTTCTGGACTTTCGGAGGGACCGTACCCGGCTCTTTTATCCGCGGGAGGGTAGGCGATGAGGTAGAATTTACCCTGAAAAACCATCCGGATAATAAGCTGCCTCACAATATCGATCTGCATGCCGTGACAGGACAGGGAGGAGGAGCAGAAGCGTCGTTTGTGGCTCCGGGTCATCAGAAAACGTTCAAATTCAAGCTTATAAACCCCGGGTTGTTTGTATATCACTGTGCAACGGCCCCGGTAGGAATGCATATCGGCAACGGGATGTACGGCCTTATCCTTGTGGAGCCGGCCGGCGGCCTGCCGAAAGTAGACCGGGAATATTATGTGATGCAGGGCGATTTCTATACAAAAGGAAAGCATGGCGAACCGGGTCTCCAGCCATTCGATATGCAAAAGGCATACGACGAGCACGCCGATTATGTTTTGTTCAACGGGAAGGTCGGAGCGCTGACCGGAGATAACAGGCTTACTGCCAATACCGGCGAAACAGTCAGGCTGTTTGTCGGGAACGGCGGTCCGAACCTCGTGTCTTCCTTCCACGTGATAGGGGAAATTTTCGACAAGGTCTATATCGAAGGCGGCTCGGCCGTTAACCGGAACGTGCAAACCACCCTGATCCCGGCGGGCGGAGCAGCTATTGTTGAATTTAAAGTGGAGGTTCCATCTAACCTGATACTGGTGGATCACGCTTTGTTCAGGACGTTTAACAAGGGGGCGCTCGGTATCCTGGAAGTAAGCGGTGAGAAAAATCACCTGGTTTTTGAAGGAGAAGTGCTTGAAGGCATCTACCAGCCTGAAGGGGCCACAATTCAAAGCACCCCGGTAAGCGAAGCCGGCGCCGAGCCCGCCAAGCCCCTGACCAAGCCGGAGAAAATGCAGCTGGGACAAAGGATTTACAATACGGCCTGCTTTGCGTGCCACCAGCCTAACGGAGAGGGATTGGGAGAGGCGTTCCCGCCCCTTGCCAAATCGGACTATCTTAATAAGGATGCAGCACGCGCGATCAATACCGTTTTAAGGGGATTGTCGGGAGAGATTACCGTCAACGGCAAGAAATATAACAGCCAGATGCCTGCGCAGGTGCTCAATGACCAGGAAGTGGCGGGCGTGCTGACATTTATTTACAACAACTGGGGCAATAACGGCACCGAAGTAACTGAAGAGCAGGTGAGAGCCCAGAGAAAATAAAACGGCCATGCAAACGCCTGTGTTTATATTTTTTAGCGCGCTGCTCCTCGGGATGACCCAGGGTACTGTAAAAAACGGGATGTCCCGCGTGGAGGGAGGCAGGTACGTGCCGATGTATGGCGCCGGGAAAAATGAAATGGTAACTGTAGCAAGCTTTGAAATGGACAGGCTGCCGGTAACCAACGCCGATTTTATGGCTTTTGTAAAGCAATTTCCGCGCTGGAAAAAATCGGCGGCGCCGCGGCTGTTCGCTGATGCGGGCTATCTTAAAAACTGGACGGAGGATTTGTCTTTTCCTCCGTCCCTGTCCGAAGCTCCGGTTACAAACGTTTCCTGGTTTGCTGCGAAAGCCTACTGCGAATGCCAGGATAAAAGGCTGCCGACTACCCACGAATGGGAATTTGCAGCGATGGCCGGCTATCAACACAGGGATGAGCGCCGCGACAGTCTTTTCTCGGCTCGTATACTGGCGGCGTATGAAACGCCGAAAACGTATCTCAAGCCTGTAGGACAGTCGAGGCCAAACTATTGGGGATTGTATAACCTGAACGAGCTTGTGTGGGAATGGACTTCTGATTTTGGGAGTGTCATGATGTCGGGAGAGAATCGTAACGCCGATGCCCGGGATCTCTTCTGCGGCGCAGGATCGCTCAACGCCACCGACCTGATGAACTACGCCGCATTCATGAGATATGCTTTCCGCAGTAGTATACAGGCCAGATTCACTATTAATAACCTTGGTTTCCGCTGCGCCAGATAAGAACTTTTTACTTATGAAATCACTATTTTTTGTCATCGGCTGTGTGCTGATAGCCGCCTGCTCCGGTACAACCGAAACGGCGAATGGATCTGCTGAGAAGACTGCCGCCGGCGAAGAGATTGACGGCATGTCGATCTATCAGCTTACTTCGTCCTGGCAAACCCAGGACGGTAACGAAATGACATGGAAGGATCTTGAAGGAGAAGTGCTGGTGGCGGTGATGATCTATACTTCCTGTAAAGCGGCGTGCCCCCGGCTGGTGGCAGATATGAAGAACCTGGAAGAGAAAGTGGGAAAAACGCCTGTTCCGGTGAGGTATATCCTGGTCAGCATCGATCCTGAAACCGATACGCCCGAACGGCTGAAAGAATTTGCCGGGCTTAACCATATGGATGGAGGCCAATGGCTTTTCCTGCGCAGTACGGAGGACAATACAAGGGAGTTTGCCAATGTGATGGCGGTAAAATATGCGAGGATTTCCCCACTGGATTTCTCTCACTCCAATATCATTTCCGTTTTTGACAGGAAAGGCGCCATGGTGCACCAGATGGAAGGCCTGGCAGTCAATAATGAACAGACGGTCGAAGCCATATTGACAGCATCGAGATGAGACCGCGGTATTCTTTTTTGGCGATGCTGGCGGCTGCCGGCCTGCTGCCCCAATGGGGAGCCGGACAGCAGCTGGAAGCTTGGGCGGATATGCGTGTGCGTTACGAGTTTCGTAACGGGTATGGTACACTCAGACCCGATTCGGCAGCGGCCGCTCATTTTGTGACACAACGGAACAGGCTCCGGATCGAGTACCACGACAGCAGGTTGAAGCTGCGCGTCACCCCGCAGAATGTGCGGGTATGGGGCGATGTTGCGACAACCTCACGCAGCGACGTTAACATGCAGCTGCATGAGGCCTGGGCGGAGCTTGCCCTCGGCGAACGGGCGGAGGTAAGGGTTGGACGGCAGGAGCTTGACTATGATGATGCACGTATATTGGGAAATGTGGACTGGAACATGCAGGCCCGGAGTCACGATGTAATACGGATAAGCTTCAGGCCCGACAGCCTTCAGCAGCTTCATGCCGGTGCTGCGCTTAATGCCGGAAGAGAAAGCCTTTTCAAGGAAAACTACCCGGTAGCCAGCCAGTACCGCCTGATGCAGTTCGGTTGGTATCGCCTGGGCTCTGCCGTGCGCTCGCTGAGCGTTTTAGTGTTGAACCAGGGAATACCTTTTATGGCCGGGCAGCAGGAAAAGCTGGCCTGGAACCAAACGATGGGTTTCAGGGCATTGCGCCGCACAAAGAGCTGGCACGCCGAATTATCTTCCTACCTGGAGACCGGCCATATAGGGGAGATGCCCCTTTTCGCCTGGCAGGTGGCGGCGGTAGCCGGTGCAGCTATTTCGGAGAAATGGAAGGTAACGGCAGGTATGGAGCGGCTTTCCGGGCAGCCGGTATCAGGTAAGGAAAGGACTGTAAGAAGCTTTAACCCCTGGTTCGGGACCAATCACAAGTTCAACGGGTATATGGATTATTTTTATGTCGGGAATCATCTCAATAACGTGGGGCTTCTCGATTTGCACGGTTCGGTTGACTGGCATTCCGGCCGTACCGGCATACAGCTCACCTCCCATTACTTTGCGGCCGCTGTTCCAGTTGAGATTCCTTTGCAGCGGGGAAGGCGCCTGGGGACAGAGCTGGATGCGACCGTCCGTTTCGCATTCGGCAGGTTCGGCAACCTGACTGCGGGCTATTCCCAAATGATCGCCTCCCCGCTGCTGGGGTACATAAAAGGCGAAAGGCATGACAGGCTGAATAACTGGTTCTATACCTCCCTGCATGTGAATCCCCAGATCTTGTATCATACATTTCAAAAAAATCCTTAAAAAATCCTAAATATAACAAGTCGGCTTTTTATTCTATCCTGTTCCGGGCTATATTTAACCCGTTTGTTAACCGTGGTCTGTGTCTTCACAGGCCACTTCCGCATTCGCACAGACCGCTTTTATGAAATTATTCCGGTCTGTGATATCGTTCCGGACTGTGAAGACACAGTCCGGGGTGTGATCAGATTTCCAATATCTATTTAACCATATTATATAACTATGAAACGTTTACATTATGCGTGTCTGTTGTTTATAGCAATAGCCTGCTATGAGGCAAACGGGCAGATTGAAAAAGGCACCCGGTTCTGGGGAGGAACGATAGAAGGCTCGGGAAGCTTTTCTTCTTTAAAAGGGGAACAACTGACCCGGAAAACTCAATCTAACAAAGTTGCAGTAAAGGCTCAGTGGGGGATGTTTACTAAGCAGAATTTTATGTTCGGAATTGGCGCGCAGCTTGCCCTGGTGCCGTATTCTATGAGATCTACAGGAAATAACAGGTACACAGAAAGCCACCTGGAGCAAACCTATAGCCTGGTGCCGTTTGTGCGCTGGTACAAGCCATTGACGGAAAGGATTTCATTCTTTGTCGAGCCGGCGTTGGCAGCCGGGATTACCAATTACCGGACCAAAAGCACGGCGGGTACCTCTGAAACCCTCATCAAGCTTGATAGATTCCGCTCATCGCTTACAGTAGTGCCAGGCATTTCCTACCGGTTGGGGAAACGGTTTGCCCTTGAGGCAGATTTGAATATCCTGAGCTTGGGAGTTAATTACGTATCAGGTGACGGCTATCGGGAATTTCGGTTTGCTTCCTCCGTTTCAAGCGAAATCAGCAGCTATTTTGGGGTAAGAGGGGCATTTTATCTGAACTAAGAACTACCGGAACACTATGAAAAAGATCCTTTTATTCATTTTTTCACTGGCGCTGACAATCGTACAGGCGTCAGCGCAGTATGCCGGAAGAGCGTTTATCAGAGGGAACGCAGCTGTTACGTTTTCTTCTGCTTCAGAGCGGCCGAGTGATAGCAACATTTCGTCCGGCAGATTGGACGCCGGGTTCTCAAAAGGGAAGTTTCTGACCGATCAGAAGGTGAGCGGCTTCAGCCTGAATGGGGGCGTGAGCAACTATAGCTATAAAAACATCTGGGGCGGACAGATCGTGGATGACGACCGCGCGCGGGGAGTTCCGGGTTTTTCCATAGGAGCAGGGAAGTTCTGGCAGTTTTATAAGCATTTTGGTGAGCAATGGGGAATCTATGGCGAGCCGTCTGTCAATGTAGGATATACCTATTCGAAACTATTTGAGAACGCGAACTCAGATCCGTATGTACGTACAAAAAGAAGTATATACCGGGTAGGATTATCATTGGCGGCCGGAGCTTACTATAAGCTGTCCGAAAAGTGGTGGCTCAACGCATCTATCGGCTTCAGCAACCCGGTAAATCTTTCTTTTGAGCACAGCGAGCGGGCAGATTTCAGCTCAGGCAGCAAGGTAACTGACGTAAGGAAAGAAAATGTCTTCAGCTACGAGCTCATTCCCAGCCTGACGCTTCCTTCGGTCGGTTTCGGGCTGACTTATTTTATAAGATAGCGATGCAGGAGTCAGATCATTCCATCAGCACCAGGCTCCCGCCCCTCAGTACGGGGACGACGTCGTAAAGGTCGTGCTGCAGCGAGTAGGATATATCTTTGTGAATACCGAGCCGCTGCAGCCTTCTGACGTGCGATGAAGTAGCCACGAAAGAAAGCAGGTTGGCCTTGCCCTGGTTATACAGGCGCTGCGCCATCAGGGCGCCGTCTTCCTGTATGCTATATTCGTTTTTTAACGCTTCGGCCAACGCCCCCGCAAACAAAGTATCTTCGAGATTGGGGCGGCCCTTCCAGCCCGAGCACAGCACGAGCACATCGTAGGGCTCGTTGCGAAGATGGGCGGCAAGCGTTCCGAGGTTAAGGAACGCGCCTATAAGCACTTTCACCGCGGCGCCCCGGGCCTTTGATATGGAAAGCGTGCCATTGGTGGTCGTCATCGCGATTTTCGCCCCGATGAGCCTTTCATCCATGTAGCTGAAGGGAGAATTATCCAGGTCAAATCCGTCCACTTTTTCCGCATTACGCTCGGCTGCGGCTATGAAACCCCGTTCCTGCAGCGCCCTGCACTCTTCTACGGTAGCAACAGGAGTGATGCTCTCTACCCCGTAGGCCAGTCCCGTTACCATACAGGAAGTGGCCCTGAAGATATCCGTAACCACTACGATGCTGTTTTCGAGTTGATGGAGATGTAGCAGGTCTGGGGTAAGGCAAACGTCGAAATTGTTCATTCAGGGAGATACTAAAGATAAAAGACCGCTATGCCGGGTTCTGGGTTGATGCTTTGACGAAAGGGGGCCTGGCTACCCGGGCCCTGAAGAGGCGTTCACGCACTTTTATGAAGAGCTCCGTACCGGGCCTGGAATGTTCTACCGGTACATACGCGAGCGCAACACCCTTCTGAAGGGTTGGAGATTGTGTACCGGAAGTAACTTCCCCGAGCTTATTACCGTCACTATCCGTGACCTCGTAGTGAGGACGCGGAATACCGCGTTCCAGTAGTTCGAGTCCTACCAGCTTATTTTTGAGGCCGGCTGCTTTTTGAGATAAAAGGATTTCGGAACCCTGGAAGGGCTTGGTAAATTTTGTCACCCATCCCAGGCCTGCCTCAAGAGGAGAGGTATGGTCGTCGATATCATTTCCGTACAGGCAATAACCCATCTCCAGGCGGAGGGTATCTCTTGCGCCGAGCCCTATAGGTTTGATGCCGAATGCTTCGCCCGCCTCGAAAAGGGCCTTCCAGACCTGCTCCGCATGTGCCTTGTCAACATAGATCTCGTAGCCGCCCGCGCCAGTATAGCCGGTTGCGGAAACGATGACGTCTTCAACCCCGGCCAGGGTTCCTTTCGAGAAGCTGTAGTATTCCATCGGGGTCAGCGGAATATCCGTGAGCTGCTGGACTACAGCTGCCGCCTTTGGCCCCTGAACAGCGAAAAGACAGGTCTGACCGGATAGGTCGGTGAGCGTGACATCATCGGTTTTGAAGCGTGAGATCCAGTTCCAGTCCTTTTCTATATTGGAAGCATTTACAACAAGAAGGTACTCATCTTTACTGAAGCGGTAAACGAGGAGGTCGTCGACTACTCCGCCGCGGTCGTTGGGCAGGTAGCTGTATTGTACTTTCCCGTCTGTGAGAACGGAGGCGTCATTTGCCGAAATGTACTGGATGAAACTGAGCGCCCCGGGTCCCGACACCAGGAATTCGCCCATGTGGGAAACATCGAATACACCCACCCCGTTTCTCACGGTATGATGCTCTTCAAGATCTGAAGAATACCTGACAGGCATTTCAAAGCCGCCAAAAGGGACAATTTTAGCTCCGAGCGCGACGTGCAGGTCGTGAAGAGGAATTCTTTTCATGCGTATAAAAGTTATCGGCTATCAGCTTTCAGCAGCCAGAAAACAGGGCCGATGGCTGAATAAAATTGACGAGATGCAAAGGTAAAAAAATGCGCGTAAATACTTATCGGAGCTACAGAATCGGAAAGACTATAACCTTGAAAAAGCGGGCGGGG
>MEDT01000076.1:8618-47651 GCA_001724175.1 Cytophagaceae bacterium SCN 52-12
GCCCCGCCCGCTTTTCATCCGGATGAGTCGATCAGTGCTTGGCCCACCAGAGCGGGGTAGTCGTCGCGTCTTCTCCGCCGAGGTATTGCAGGGCCTGGGCATAGCCTTTGGCATTGCTGGCCGGCAGGCTCGAAGGATACCTGAGACGCTGCGGGAAGAATTTGACATTGCTGGTCATATAATTACCCGAATTAAGCGCCGGCAGGTTCGTCAGCGGATTTTCTACGGCAGGGTTGTCGAAGAAAGGCAATCCGAGCCGGCGTTGATCGCTCCACGATTCGAGCGGAACCCAGGGCGTCTGGGCGATGAACTTCTGCGTGATGATCTTGGTCAGGTGATCGTTCTTTACCGTGCCATTTTTATAAAGATCATTTTTCGGATATGCCTTTTCTACCGTCCCCGCAGCATTTGTATAGCCATTGACAAATGTGGCGGTGTAAGTGGCCGGCGGCTCGGCAGTGTGATCCCAGCTTACGGAAGTCCCGACCCTGTTGAAGTCGGTAGACGCTTTGTATGCAGCGGCAAAGCTGCTGATCTCCCAGAACGCAAAGCTGGCGTCGATGCCTGCTTCATAGGCGGCCTTCCCGCTCATGGGCACGCTCCAGCCTCTTTCCGCGGCTTCAGCCAGCAGGAAATAAGTCTCCCACGGAGCAAAGAAAATACGTTTGTTGCTGCTGTTGCGGAATTTCTGACCGTGGCGGGGCGTTGCGCCATTGAACGAATAGATATTATTCTTTGCTCCTTTAGCACCCCAGGAGCCATAGCTGGGCGCGTTCCAGGTGTATTTGGCATTGAGCGTCTTGACGACGTCGCCTTTATCATTGACCAGCGTCCGTTCAGTCGTGGTAGCGGTGTTATCCCACGACGGGTATGAGTTAAAGTCGGGATTGGTCACATCGCCGGGAATGATATAGGCTTTGTAGGCCCGCGGATCGATGCTGTAGGGCAGCCCGTCGAGCCAGTAGCCGGCAGAGGGGTCGTTGGTCAGGCTGGTAAAATGATCATCCAGCTTCAGACCCAGGTAATTCTGAGGCTTGATGAAGCTTGCCTGGTCAGCTCTCACCTGGTCGGCAGATTTAATGCCTCCCAGTCCGAGGAACAGGTTATTGATCGTGGAAGAGATCTGGAAGTAATTCCATTCGCGGGTCATTACACCGGTCAGGGCATCCCAGCCCGGTCTTTCCGCAACCTGGAAAGTTTCGGCCGACTGGGTAATCAGCGGGCCTCCGGCTGCCGCCTCAAATTCAGCTTTGGCTTTCGCCGGATCTACTTCCGATAGCCTCATGGCCAGTCGCAGGCGCATAGAGTTGGCATATTTCTGCCAGTTAGCGTAGTTGTAGCCGTATGCCTGATCGAATTTGGAGATATCGGAGCTGCTCAGGGAGATATCCAGCTTGGAAGAAGCGTCTTTGAGCTCGTCCAGGAGGAAGTAATAAACGGCTTTCAGATCGCTGAATTCCGGGTTCTCACCCTGAAACCCGTTAATAGGAATAGGGCCGAAGTTATCCGCCAGCTCGCTCAGCAGGTAAACGCGCCATATCCTGGCTACCTGTAGCAGGTTCTGGGTATATTCTTTCACATTGCCTGATTCAATCTGCTTTTCTGCTACCTGGATAGCGGCATAGATACTGTTGAGCCAGCCGCCCATATAAGACATCCCGTAGTAGTCGCTCGACCACCCGTCGTCGTACCCGCCCGTTGCAATTCCACCGCCGTACTGCTGGCGCCCGGCTGTTTTCCAGTACAGCACAAAAATCCTTTCCGCGATGTGGGGATCCATCTGGCTGTTGATGATGGCTCCGTTGATAAAGAACTCTACCTGGGTCTGGCTTTCGGTAGCCATGTACGGATCAGCGTTGATCTCATCGAAGTCGGCGCACGACGTGGCGGAGACCAGTAATATGATGGAAGGGACGATAACCCTCTTAAACAATGATTTCATAATGAATTAAAGTCTTTGTATTACGAACAAGATTAAATCTTAAAAGCCCAGCGTGAGTGAAAAGAGGAACGAGCGCATGGTAGGGAACCCGCCGTTTTCAAACCCGACCGCGTTGGTACCTGTTGCAAAAACAGACTCGGGGTCGATGCCATTCAAATTACTTTTGATCATCCATACGTTGTTGCATGAAGCGGAAACCCTCGCAGTTTGAAACGTCCTGCCCAGGTGTTTTTTAGGCAGGCTGTAGCTGAGCATCACATTTCTCAGCCTGATATTGGTGGCATCATACAAATAGGCCTCGCCTACCCCAAGGTTGTTGAGGGTAGCCACGGTCCGCCAGTATTGCTGCTGTGTTACCGACTTGGTATTGGCGGTATAGCCGCCGCTTTCCTGCGCTACTACGCCGTCTACGATCATGTCGGGTCTTTCGCCGCCCGGGGCGGTTACTTTCGCCGAACCTACGGCCTGCAGCCCTACGTTTGTTGCGGAAAAGATCTCGCCGCCCAGCCTGGCGTCAATCAGGAAGGAAAGGCCGATCCCCTTGTAGTTGAAGCTGTTTGTAATGCCTAACAGTCCTTTAGCCTGCTGGTTGCCCAACTTCACGATGTTGGGATCCCGCTGGGGTAACCCGTCGCCGGAAAGAAGCATTTTCCCGACGTGCGGGCTGGACGGATCTGTAACACGCAGGAACCTCGTTCCGTAGATATCGCCATAAAGGCCTCCTGTAACGGCTCGTATAAACAAGTCGTCGAAAGTACCCAGCGTATATTCATTCACACCCTTTTCTGAGGCGATGTCGATAATTTTGTTTTCATTCCTGGAAAAGTTGGCCATGATATTCCAGTTGAGCGATTGCGGATTCGTCAGAATTCCGAAATTCGCCATTATCTCGAATCCTTTGTTCTGGATATTCCCTGCATTTATTTTCATGTTTGCATAGCCGCTCAACGGGTCCATAGGAATATCTATGAGCTGACGTGTGGAGTTTGATTTATACCACGTCAAATCAACACCGAGGCGGTTGTCCAGGAACCGCAGCTCGGCTCCGAATTCCAGGTTCTTGATCAGCTCGCTTCTCACGTACGGATCTTTCAGCAAAGACTGCCGGCTGGCTATGGTATTGCTGAGGGGATCTTTTGATATAGTATACCCGTTGAAAAGCTGGTAGGGCGCCAGGTCATTACCCACGGTGGCATACGATGCCCGTACCTTGGCGTAGCTCCACCACGACGGAAGGCTGCTGCCCTGATCTTCCAGCATATCGGAAAGTACGTAGGAAAGGCTGTAGGAAGGATAGAAATAAGACCTGTTCTCTTCGATCAGCGCGGAAGACCAGTCGTTCCTGGCGGTGATATCGAGGAATATCCATCCTGCATAGTTAAGTCCCAGGGAACCGTACAAAGAGTTTATCTTTTTACGGGAATACTTGGGGGTGATGGTGGGCGCTCCTGCCGAGTTGGTCGGGGAGAAAAGGTTCGGGACTTCCAGGGCACCGGTGCCAACCGAAAGCGCGCTAAATTTCTGCTGCATCAGATTGCCTCCCAATGTGACCGAACCGCCGAACCTGCCGAAAACGTTATCGCGCTGTGCTTTGATAAGCGCGCTGTAATTGATCTCGCTGAAAGTTTCTTTTCCGGTCGAATAAGAGTTGGTCCGGGGGCTTCCGGCGTAGGTTTTCGATTCCATATTGGTCGTATAAAGGTCGCCGCCGGCCTTTATTTCCGCATCGAGCCAATCGGTGAACGCATATTTGAGAGACCCGTTCATGATAAAGCGGTTCCTGCTATCCTGGTTCAGGTTATACTGGTAGAGCCAGTACGGGTTGGTTTGCGGGCCGGGCGCTCCCGGATACCATATCATTTTTCCGAACTCGTCGGTTGCAGCGCTGAAGTCGCCGATATCAAGACTCCGCGGCAGCATATACAACGCATAAACGCTGCTTACATCCCGGCCGTTGATCGGGCGGTTATAGCCTGAAGTATTGTTGAACGACATTTTTACGTCGCTTGTCCAGCGGCTTTCCCTGCCGAACCTTGTCGTGGCGCGGGAAGTAAAATTCAAACGGGTAAGCTTGTTGCCCGGTATAATACTCCTGTCGGCCAGGTAGTTGAGAGAGGAATACACCGAAGTCGAACCGTACTGCTGCTGCAGCGCCAGGCCGTAATTCTGAGTAGATCCTTTCCTGAGAAACCGGGAAAGGTTGTCATAGATGTTCAGCGGGCCCTGAGTACCATCCCATTTTTTCACGCTCTGCCCTGTAGCTTTAGGTCCCCAGCTCATGTCTTTCGCGGGATCATAGATGTTTTCATCTCCCTGTCCGAAGGAGTTTTGCAGCTCAGGCCTGATAAAGATGTCCTCGACACCTAAAGTAGAGGTAAAAGTGATCCCGAGGCCGGGCTGTGTACGCCCCGACTTGGTGGTGATGAGGATGACGCCGTTTCCTGCCCTCGAGCCATACAGCGCTGCGGCAGAGGGGCCTTTCAGTACGCTCATGCTTTCGATGTCGTCAGAGCTGATATCGCCGAGCCCGCTTCCCATATCAAGGCCCGCTCCCCAGTACCCGTTTTCGGTGGTTCCGGTAAAGTTGTTGATGGGTATCCCGTCTACGACGATCAGCGGCTGGTTGGAGCCGGTAAGCGAGGTGTTGCCGCGGAGCACTATCTTGGAAGACCCTCCCGCACCGTTGCTCGACCTGACCACCTGGAGGCCTGCTACCTTACCTGAAAAGGCATTGGCAAGGTTTGTCTCCTTGGCATCGGAAAGCACCGAGCCCTTTATTTCCTGGATAGCGTACCCGAGCGACTTCTTTTCCCTTTCGATACCCAGGGCAGTTACCACAATCTCGCCGAGCTGCGCCACATCTTCCGCGAGGACGACGTCTATAGTGCTGCGACCCGAAATGGCCTCCTCTTTTGTCGAAAAACCTATAAATGAAAATACAAGCGTACCGCTGGATGCGGCATTGATCGTGTAGGAACCCTCTATGTCTGTAGTTGTTCCGGTATTGGTGCCTTTCAGGAGGATGGATACACCCGGCAGCGGACTTCCATCGCTTCCGGAGGTCACTTTTCCAGAAATGGATTGCGACCATGCACTGACGCTCCCGGTAAGGAAAGCAGCAGTAAGAAGAAGTACAAACTTTCGCATAAAAGATGTTGTTAGCTGATTAGATTTAAGCAGTTACTATTGGTTTTTGAGGTAATAAAGTGTTAGATCATCGATTAAGCCCTTTGCAGGATATAAGATCCCGAAGAGCCGTTTAGGTTATGTGGATGCCTTATAATTCAACCGGAACTTGCAGCATTGGTTAGAATGAGTGAACTTAATAGCTGCCCGGAACACTTTTAATAGTATTTATGTCCTAAATATTGAGACAAAATTAATTGTTTTATTAAAAAAATAAAACTTGTACGAATCTTTTATTAAAAAAATTAAAAAACAAAAAACGGTAACGTTACCGTATAGGTTTATAGGTTGAATCCCGGGGATCCAAAAGAACCGGGATTCAATAAAAAACGGGGGTAATGGTTTACATTACCCCCGTTTTTTATGTCGTACAACCAGGAATTTACACGGCAAAACTCTCTCCGCAGCCGCAGGTACGGCTGGCATTGGGGTTTACAAAATGGAAGCCTTTGCCGTTGAGGCCGTCCGAAAAATCGAGGACGGTACCAGCCAGGTACAATATGCTTTTCTTATCGACAACGATCCTGACGCCTTTGTCCTCAAAAACCATATCGTTCGGTCTTGACTCGGAATCAAATTCAAGATTGTACATCAGGCCGGAGCAGCCTCCTCCGACTACGCCTACCCGTATATGGTGATCGTTGGAATGGCCTTCCTGCTCGCGTAACGCGAGGATCTTAGTTTTAGCAGTTTCGGTTACTGTTACCATCCGGACAATTATTTAAAACCACACTTTATCCAGGGCGTACGCCGCCCGTGAGAAGAAAACGACCCTGGCGGCAATTAAGTTCAATCGGCAGCCAGGATTCGGGGACCTTCCGAGTTGATTCCTGATACGAATACATTGCTGGAAATACCGGCAGCCGCAAATGTGCTTTTCATTGCTTCGCCAATTCCTTCAGCTTCCGCGCGCGTACGGGCGAGCGCAAACATGGAGGGGCCCGCGCCGGAAATGCTGCACCCCAGGGCGCCGCTTTCCATTGCAGCCTGCTTGACCTCGTTGAATTCCGGGATCAGGATAGCCCTCACCGGCTCTATGATGACGTCTACCATCGACCGGCTGATGAGCCCGTAGTCGCCGGTCATGAGGCCGCTGATCAGCCCTGCCACGTTCCCCATCTGGGTGATGGCGTTTTTAAGCGATACCTCGTTTCTCAGGATAAGCCGCGCATCTTTGGTGTTCACTTCCACGTCGGGGTGCACGAGCGTGCAATAGAGCTCGGCAGGAACGGCAATATTGAATACATCCAACGGCTTGTAACTTCTTATAACCAGGAATCCTCCCAAAAGAGACGGCCCTACGTTGTCGGCGTGGGCGGCCCCGGCAGCCATCAGCTCTCCCTGCATGGCAAAAGGTAACAGCTCTTTTCTTGACAACGGGCGCCCGAGCATTTCGTTGAGGGCTACGACCCCCGCTACAGAGCTGGCTGCGCTCGATCCCATCCCGCTCCCGAGGGGCATATTTTTATGAAGAATAACGGAGGCCCCGAAATCTGAAATGCCGAGGTGCCCGAGCAGGTGCAGCATAACCACCGTTACCGCATTGCGGCCGGCATCGAGGGGTAAACGTCCTTCGTCGCCATAGATAGCCTCTATTTCGATGCCGGGCTCAGGTTTTCGTTTGATCTCGACGATATCGCCCGGGTTGTCCACCGCAAAACCGAAGATATCGAATCCGCAGGCTACATTGGCTACCGTAGCGGGTGCAAATACTTTGATGTAGTCCATTATTCAAAAACGGGTTGAAATTAGGCGTGGTCTTTTATCCGAGATAGCTGCTCACACTGATGATATCTGCAAACACCCGTGTGGCAGTTACTTCCGCGCCGGCTCCCGGTCCTTTGATCACAAGAGGGGTATCTTTGTAGCGTTCGGTGGTAAAAGAGATGATGTTATCGCTTCCTGACAGGTTGTAGAAGGGGTGGTGCCTGTCTACTATTTTCAGCCGGACAGTGGCCTTGCCGTTTTCCAGAGAGGCGATGAAGCGCAGCCGGCCCCCGGCTTTTTCGGCGTCGGCCAGCAGGCCGGAGAAGTACTGATCCGATACTTCAAGCTGGCGGAAAAATTCATCTACCGTCGGCGCCAGGAGGCAATTTTCCGGTAAAAGCCTTGCCACCTCAATATCTTCCGGCTCGAGCGGAATACCTACTTCCCGGGCCAGGATCAGTATTTTCCGGGCCACATCGAGCCCGCTGAGATCGTCTCTGGGATCGGGTTCGGTAAATCCTTTGGCCTTGGCATCTCTCACCGCTTCTGCAAATGGCAGCTCAGGGCCGAATGTATTGAAAATATAAGACAGCGTGCCCGAGAGTATCGCTTCGATCTTTACAAACTTATCGCCGCTGGCGATCAGCCCGTCGATCGTGCTGATGATAGGCAGGCCGGCGCCCACATTGGTTTCATACAGGAACTTGACGCCGTACTTGAGCGCCGACTCGCGAAGCAGCTTGTAATCGGCGTAAGAGCCGGAGTTCGCTACCTTGTTGGGCGTTACGATCGAGATAGAAGATTTTAACAGCATCGGGTAATACTGCACAATTTCCTTGTCGGAAGTACAGTCTACAAAAATGCTGTTCGGGAGGTTCAGCTCCTGGATACGCTGTACAAAGGCCGGAAGGCTGGTCCTCACGCCATTGGTTTCCATCGCTTCTTTCCAGGTAAAGGGAGAGATGCCTTCGGTGTCGAGGAGCATTTTCCGGGAATTGGAAAGCCCGGTCACATTTATCTCCAGCAGCCTTTCTTCTTTCAGGTAATGTGCCTGGTCGGCGATCTGGCGGAGAAGGGTTTTTCCGATGAGGCCGGTACCGACGATGAATATATTCAACGATCTTGTCTCCGACTGGAAGAAAACACCATGGATGGCATTAAGCGCCTTGGAGAGATCGTTTTTCCCGATCACAACCGAGATGTTCAGCTCCGACGATCCCTGGGCGGTAGCCACGACATTTACCCCGTTTTTTCCCAGGACCGAAAACAGCTTCCCGGATATCCCGGCGCTTCGCTTCATGCCTTCGCCCACAATGGCGATGATCGACAAATGTTTCTGGGTGCTGATCCCGTCGATCTGCCCTGCTTCAATTTCTTTTTCAAAAACCTTTTCCAGCACAGACTGGGCTTCGGGCGCGTCTTCCGGCCTGATAGCAAAGCATATGGAATGCTCTGACGAAGCCTGGGAGATCAGGATAACGCTGATGCCGGTTTCGGACAGGGCTGTAAATAAGCGGGATGAAACGCCCGCCACCCCGATCATGCCGCTTCCCTGGATATTGACAAGCGCAATGTCGTCTATCGATGAAATGCCCGTGATATCGTATTCTTTTGTCGTTTTGGTACGGCTTACCAGTGTCCCCAGGAAAGAAGGATTGAACGTGTTCAGCACCTTCAGGGGGATATTATGGGCAAAAGCCGGCTGCAGACTGGGCGGATAGATGACCTTGGCGCCGAAATGCGAAAGCTCCATCGCTTCGGCATACGATATATCCGGAACCGTAAACGCATTGGGAACCTTCCGGGGGTCGGCGGTCATAATGCCGTCTACGTCCGTCCATATTTCGATAACGGATGCGCCGAGCGCAGCGCCTATAATGGAGGCTGTATAATCGGAGCCGCCCCTGCCCAGGGTCGTGGTGATCTTATCTTCCGTCTGGCCGATGAAGCCCGTAATGCACTGAATGGCGGACCTGTCTCCGAAATGTTCAAGGATACGGGCATTGGTGAGCCGGAAATCCACGTTGGCCATTCCGAAATGATGATCCGTGACAATGAGGTTTCTCGCATCGCAAAACTCTGCCGAGATCCCCGCGCAGTTTAAAACTACGGAGATGATCCTGGTGGAGAGCCGCTCCCCGAAGCTGACCGTAAGGTCGGACGTACGCGGTGAGAACTCCCGGATGAGCGAAACGCCGCGCAGGAGGTCGGCAAGTTCGTTGAACCCCGATTTGGTCAGCGCAATGATATTGCTCTGCGACTGCACCGGGATCAGCGATTTGATAAGGGCAAAATGTTTGGCTTCGATGGCGTCCAGAAGCTCTTTATAGGAGTCATTGCCGGCAGCGGCCATACGCCCTATCTCGAGCAGCTTATTGGTTACGCCGCTCATTGCAGAGAATACCACCGCGACATGCTCACCCTGCCGGATATTGTCTTCAATAATGCTGACGATATTTTTGATGTTCCCGGCGGAGGCAACGGAAGTTCCTCCAAATTTCAATACTTTCATTTGTATAAAAAGCTATCAGCTGCCAGCTTTCGGCTATCAGCGCTTATTCATCGACGGTTTGCATTCAATCAAGCAGTTGCCGATAGTTGATTGCAACTGAGGGCGCAAATATACAACTGATTATCCCTGTATGGAGAGAGTTCGGGAAAAATCCGCTGGTTTCCCCGGAGCCGATGCAGATAAAGCCTGAGGCCGCGCGTCGCCTCTCCACCGTCTACCCGACCCGGTCAGAGACAGGGAAGTGCGCGCTTAAAACCTGAAGACGAACCCTGCGCCGGTATTGATGACGCCTACTGCCCGTTTCTCGTCGATCAGATGGGAAGCCTCGATGCCGCCGACGGTGCCCCGGAGCGCAATATCCTTAAAAGTAGCCTCGGTAGCGATGGCTTCGGCAAACAGCTTGAACTGGACCACCGATCCGAGCGGGATTCTCAGGCTCATTCCTCCTGCAAAACCCCAGCTTTGCGCTTTGACGGGCATCATGACTGCGTCGATGGGATTGTTCCCGCTGGTGGAAGTTCCCTGGAGCGATACTTTAGGAGAAGTGATAAATAAACGGCCGGCCTGTGCGTGCGCTTCCAGCGTCAGCGGACCGATCGGGATATAAAGTGCAGGCCCGATCATCAGCGAGCTCTGTTTCCACTCCTGCGCATCGGAAATCCAGGAATATTGTCCCTCTTCCCCGAGCAGCATCCTGTACATATTGACCAGCTCGTCGGCTTTCTGAATGACAGGCCCGGGGTTGGTGCTGTTCACATTGTGATTGGCAGACAGCCGTAATCCGACGCCCGGAAATAGCTTTCTTTCGTAGTTCACCTGGCCGAAATAGCCTGAGCCGGCCATCCCGGCTTTCGGGTCGTCCAAAGCCTTGCTAGCAAATTTCCCTATCGGGAGACTGTATCCTCCGCCAAAAGAGAAAGCATTTTTCTGACTATAGGAGCTAAAGCTGCAAACAATAAATAAGAAAAAGAGACCGGACGTCCTGAGCATAGTCTGAAATTTTGTGTGTTTATTTTACACGTTCGGGGCCGGACTAAATTGCCCGGCCCGGGAAAAATTTATTTTAAACCGTACAGGTGCTCAGACCGGCTCGCAAGGGAAGCTAGAGGCGTGCCAGGGCCTCCCTGATGGTCTGTATTTTCGATTCCGCATCGGTCTGCTTTTGCCTTTCTTTAAGGACGATCGCCGGGCTGGCATTCTGCACAAACCTTTCATTGCCCAGCTTTTTCATCACCGAATTCAGGAATCCTTCGGCGTATTCCAGCTCCTTCAGCAGATTGGCTTTCTCCTCTTCCGCGTCTATCTCACCCGACAGGTTCACATAGAACTCATCCGACCTGACGAGGAATGAAACCCCGTCAAGATCGTTCCCGTAGCGGATTTCGTCTATGCCGGCAAGCTTCCTGACGAGGGGCTCAAGGGAAACATAAAGCTCTTTTCTATCGGTCCGGATATGAAGGGGGAGCGCCGCTTTAGGGCTTATTCCCTTCGAGCTTCTCAGGTTCCGCAGCGAAGAGACCAGCTCGAACAGGATTTCGAAGTCGGCCAGTATCTTTTCGTCATAGGCTTTCACCGCCGGGTACCCGCTGATACAGACAGACGCCTGATCCGGCCGCTCGCCTATATGCTGCCAGAGCTCTTCGGTGATAAAAGGAATGAACGGGTGCGCCAGGCGCATCAGGCGGTCGAAGAAGTCGAGCGTAGCGTGGTAAGAGGCTTCATCGACAGGCTGCTCGAAGCCGGGTTTGATCATTTCCAGGTATTGCGAGCAGAAATCGTCCCATATAAGACGATAGACCGCCCGCAGCGCATCAGAGATCCTGAATTTGTCGAAATGGTCCAGGATTTCTTCTGCAGCCTGGTTAAAACGGGCTTCGAACCAAGCGATAGCCAGCCCGTTGTTCCCCGCAGCAGGCGTGGTGCTCCAGCCTTTCACCAGGCGGAAGGCGTTCCATATCTTATTGCAGAAATTCCTGCCCTGCTCGATCAGCTTTTCGTCATAGGGAAGGTCATTGCCTGCGGGAGAGCTGAACAGCATGCCCGTCCTTACGCTGTCGGCCCCGTATTTTTCGATCAGCTCGATGGGGTCGGGAGAATTGCCGAGCGATTTCGACATCTTTCTTCCGAGCTTGTCCCTGACGATGCCGGTGAGGTATACGTTACGGAAAGGATATAGACCTTTATATTCGTAACCGGCTATGATCATCCTGGCTACCCAGAAGAACAATATTTCGGGCGCAGTTACCAGGTCGTTGGTAGGGTAATAATAGCGGATGTCCTCGTTATCGGGGTCTTTAAACCCGTTGAAGACCGAGATCGGCCAGAGCCACGACGAAAACCACGTATCCAGCACATCAGGATCCTGGACGAGGTCTTCTTCGGTAAGGGCAAACAGCTGAAGCTCAGTTTGCGCCTTTTTCAAAGCTTCCCGCTTCGATCCGGCTACGATGACCGTCCCGTCCTGAAGATAATACGCAGGTATGCGGTGGCCCCACCACAGCTGGCGGCTGATATTCCAGTCGCGGACATTCTCCATCCAATGCTTATACGTATTCCTGAATTTGGGGGGAATGAGCCGGATGGTATCATTCATTACATTTTCCAGCGCCGGCCGGCTCAGCCGCTCCATTTTAAGGAACCACTGTTCCGAGAGACGGGGCTCGATCACCGCATCGGTACGTTCGGAATGGCCGACATTCGATTTGTATACCTCGGATTTTACCAGCGCTCCTGCCTCTTCGAGCATCCGGACGACCTTTTTCCTGGCAACAAACCGGTCTTCTCCCACCAGGATCTGCGCTTTTTCATTCAGCGTTCCGTCCTCGTTGAGCAGATCTATAACCGGGAGGTTGTGCTTTTTCCCGAGCTCATAGTCGTTGGTGTCGTGCGCCGGCGTCACTTTCAGGCAGCCTGTGCCAAACTCCATTTCGACATATTCGTCTGCGATGACCGGGATCTCGCGGTTGATGAGCGGCACGAGCACTTTCTGCCCGACCATGTTTTTATACCGCTCGTCGTTCGGGTTAACGCACACCGCCACGTCGGCCATAATTGTTTCGGGGCGCGTAGTAGCGATGACCACCCCTTCCCCTCCTTCGGGAGATGCTGCGGCGTACCTGATGTAAACCAGCTTCTGGGTAACCTCCTTCATGATCACCTCTTCATCTGAAACTGTCGTCCGGGCCTGGGGATCCCAGTTGACCATGCGATGGCCGCGATAGATATCGCCTTTGTTGTAAAGGTCTATAAATACTTCTATTACAGCATCATACAAGTCCGGCTCCATGGTAAAGCGCGTCCTGTCCCAGTCACAGGATGCACCGAGCTTCCGCAGCTGCTTAAGAATAATGCCGCCGTACTTATGCGTCCATTCCCAGCAATATTCCAGGAATTCTTCGCGGGTAAGGTCGCTTTTGCGAATGCCTTTCTCCCTGAGCATGGCGACCACCTTCGCTTCCGTAGCGATGGATGCGTGATCGGTACCCGGCACCCAGCATGCTTCTTTGCCTTCCATGCGGGCTTTCCGTACCAGGATATCCTGGATGGTATTGTTGAGCATGTGCCCCATGTGCAATACGCCTGTTACGTTCGGGGGCGGGATCACCACCGTGTAAGGTTCCTTCTGCGGGTCGGGCTTTGAAGCAAAATACCGGTTCTGGATCCAGTATTCATACCATTTATCCTCGATATCATCAGGGGCGTAAGTCTTCGAAATCATCGGTTTTTATTCTATTATCAATAAGCCAATCCCTCTTTTTTCAGGATTCCGGAGTGCAAAGATAGGTGAATTTATGCAGCGCGGAGGTTGCTAATCCGCTCTATTTTCTCTAAAATAGCAGGCTTAAAAGCTTTTCACGACCAACTGTGTATGCCATGAAGCCTGTTGAATTTCACCTGCCTCAGGACTTTGACAAGTCTTTTATAGTCTTCAGGGAAAAGGGAGATTTCTTCCCGGCGCCCTGGCATTATCATGCGCATTTCGAGGTTGTGCTCGTTACCAAGAGCACTGGAAAACGTATGGTCGGCGATAATATCGGCTTTTTCGGGCCCGAAGACCTGGTGTTTATGGGATCAAAGCTGCCGCACCTGTGGCTGAATGACAAGATCTATCTCGACCGCGAAGTGCAGGGAGCCGCCGACGCGATCGTCATTCACTTTACAGAAGATTTTCTGGGTACAGCGTTTATGTCTATACCGGAAATGCAGGATTTCAGGAAATTTCTTGCGCTGTCCGACCGGGGTATGGCCATCAAAGGCGATACCAGGAAAGATATCAACAAGCTGATGAAACGTATGCCCGAAATGAGCGGCCTGGAAAGGCTTTCTTCCCTGCTGCTTATTTTTGACATGCTCGGCAGTACTACCGAATTTGACCTGCTGGCCAGCCCGAGGTATGTCGCTAATTTTAACAGTGATGTTTCGAGCCGTTTCAAGAATGTCATTCACTTCATCATGCAGAACTTCGACAAGGACATTACCCTTGCCGAGGTAGCCGAGCACAGCAGCATGGGCGTTACGGCTTTTTGCAACTTTTTCAGGGAGCAGTTCCGCTGTACTTTTATAGAGTATCTTACGAGCGTGCGGATAGGACATGCCTGCAAGCTGCTTTCCGAAAATGACAGGAATGTGGTGGAAATTGCCTATGAAAGCGGGTTCAACAACCTGGCAAACTTCAACAGGCAGTTTAAAAAGCTCAAGAACATGACGCCGAGCGACTACCGCAAGCTATATCACGGCATCGCCCGTATCCCTACGCATAACTACGCCTCATAGCAGGGAGGCTGTCATCCCGGCAAGCGCTTCCCTGATCACCGCCTCGCTGTTTTCGTCGGCACAGCGGTAACGGCACCTCCAGGTCTCATAGCCGCCAAGCGGCAGCTGGTCTTTCGGAGGCACATAGCCGATGTTGCCGTTCGCCATGCTGATCGTAAAGTAAGGCTTCCCTTCGAAGGCTTCTTTCAGATGCAGGCCGGTTTCTGCAAAAAATTCACCTGCCAGCGCACCGACCAGGACGTCGCCTATGCGGAATGCCTGTACCGGGCACTCTATCGTATCGGGAAAACGTTCCACGAGCAATTGCTCCCGGGCATAGAGCCTCCTGATGTCGTCGGGTGTATCCGGCGTAATGGTTTCGTAGTTGGTTTCCGCTATTATCCGGGCCGCCTCTTCCAGCTGGGTTTCACCTGGCTTCTCTACCTTCAGGGTCACCTCCGAAAACGTGCTCCTCAAAACCGGCAGCGATTCCCAGCGGATGGTATCCATTGAGCCGATCAGCCGGCGGCCGAGATCTTCCCCGATCATTTTACTCTTGGCAAATAGCTCAGACGGATACCGGTCAGGCTGAAGGAAGTCCCAGATATTGACATCTCCGCTGGTGCCGTTGGTCATCATAGCCACCATCTTTCCCCCCGGCGCAAGCTCATTTTCCAGGTAAGAAGCAAAGACGCCGAAGTAGTCGGCAGAGATCGTCCCGTTTTCCCAGTCTCCCACGTAATGGAGCGAGTAGTTGGCCAGGATCGAGATCCACTCGCTATCGAGGCTCCTGACGGCCAGGTAGGAAAGTCCTTTGTCGGGCGACGCCACCCGCCGGTCGATATAGGGCTCGGCTCCGATAGGGTTGGTTTTAACCTTATCGGGGCTGCCGGTAACAGGATTGATATAGGCGTAGCCTTCTTTCATATAATACCGCCGGCAGACCACATGTTCCGGGACTTCTATGGATGAAAAGCCTACGGTGGCCGGCTGCAGGTTTGCTACCGCTTCGCTGACGGCGTCGACCAGCCGGGCGGGCAGTCCGCGGGTATAATCCATATCGATGCTTCCGAGATGCACATCTGTAAGCGAGCCGGCCGCATGCGTATGGGTGCTGGCGACCAGGATACTGCCGGCCGGAATACCGGTGGCCGAGGAAATCAGCTTCCTGGTCTCGTCTGCAAACGATTGAGGGATGATGCAGGTGTCGACAATGACAAAAGCAATAGCCTGTTCTTCCGTTTTGAGTACCAGGGCTCTTGCGAAAAGATCGTCGTGGATATAATTGGCAAAATGGGTAATGAAATCGCCGTTGATCCGGGTACCCAGCGGGGGTGTGATATTGACTTTGGCTGCTCCGGCCTGAAGGATCATGGATGTAAAGGTTTAAGCTTTAAGGTGTTAGGTATTAGCTGCCGCCTACTTCCATGCGTTGCGTAGGAAGCGGAGCCAGTTTTCGTGGAAAATATTATCGATATCCCCGGAAGTATATCCTCTCCGGGAAAGAAGGTCTTCGAATTTCTGCAAATCGGCTATGGAGTCCATATCCCAGGGCGTCTGCTCGGTGCCGAAGATCCCGTCGAGGTCGCTGCCGATCGCGATATGCCGGCTGTTGCCTGCAATCTGGCAGATATGGTCCCAGTGGTCGACCAGCTTTTCGAGCTTGATGTCCAGCTGCCACGGATCCGAAACCGCGTCGATGAAGCGGATGTCCATCGCCCAGCAATCGAGCATTCCGCCGATCACCGCGTTCTTTTCGACCAGGATCCTGATCTGCTCGTCGGCAAGCTGCCTTTGATTGGGTACGATCTTCCTGACGTTGTGATGGCTTGCCCAGACAGGTCCGTCAAATTCCCTGATCGCTTCGTCAAATGCCTTGTCAGTCAGGTGCGTTACGTCGAGGATAAGTCCGAGCCGTTGTATCTCACGAAGCAGCCGGAACCCTTCATCAGTGATCCCACCGGTAGATTTGGTCCCTCCGGCATATCTCCCCGGGCCGAAATGAGAGAGCCCGATTGCCCGCAGGCCGTAGTCGTATGCGCGGTTCAGATAGCCGATCTCTACCAGCGAATCGGCGCCTTCGAGGCTGAGGATGTACCCGACAGGCTTTTGCTCGTCAGGTATTTCCGGCGAATGCCACATTTTAAGGTGGGCTTCCAGCTCATCCAGGTTCCGGATGGGCGTCATTTCTCCCAGCGCTTCCATTTCCTTGTACCAGGAAAGCTGCGCCTGGGTCATGGCCCATGCCTGCTGGGGAGAGCTCCAGGCGGACAGAGAGGGATTTCCTTTCGGTGAAACCCGGGCCAGCTGTGTGGCCACGACGAGCCCGATCCTGCCTTTTCTCAGCTCAGGAAGACAGACGGTACCCTTACCGCGGTCGGGCTTGTCTCTCATATTGGCCTCCCGCGCCCGTATGTCGGCGAGAGGCTGCGACAGGTCGCGGTTCCATTCGATGGCATTCATCGAAAGATCCAGGTGCCCGTCTATGATAAATCTTTTCATTGTCGCAGGTTTCGCAGCTATATCTGCCGGTCGCTTAACTCTGTCTCGAAGGCATATTTCTTTATCAGCCGGTGGATCTGGTAGCTGAAAGAATTCATCTTACGTTCCCATTCCTGCGCGTCTTCCTGCGAATAGCTGAAAAATCCCTGTCCGCTTTCCATACCGAGGTGCCCGTTCTCCAGCAGGGCTTCGGTCCCGGGATCCAGCTTGTTGTCCTGTGAAAGATGACGATTAAGGTCTTTCATGATCACCCCGTATGCCGAGGTTCCCATCAGATCCATATACCGGGCATTCCCCGTAAACGGCAGGTAATACCCCGCATCGTTCCGGCAGTTACGGTCAATATCCTCATGATCGGCATACCCGTTCGATACGAGGTACAGGGCTTCGCGGGTAAGCGCTGCGTTCAGCCGTGCCCTTACGCTGAAGCCGCTCCTCACGATGTAGGGATCCTTTCCCCATTCTTTTCCCAGCGACATCACCTGATTCAGGACCGTCTCGTCAGAAAGGGTATTGCCGATAATCTCAAGGAAAAACGTAGTATGGGCAGGGAGCGACCAGTTAAGCCCGATCAGCCTTTCGGGAGCGCCCGCCGACGGCTGGAGCTCACCCAGTTCGATGCTTTCCATATTGACGGCCAGCAGCCCGTTTTCGCTGACGTGCCGGCTGCCGGTCTCTATTGCATTTTTCTTATCTTCGGGCTTGTCGGCTGTAATTAAAATAACCAAGGGGAATTTAACCCCTTCTTCCGGGGCCGGAACCAGGTGAAGTCCGGCTGCTCCGGAAGCCCGCAGCCCGGATTTTTCGCTTAGCCTGAGATGCTCTTCCACATGCTCCCGCGCCGTTTCCGGATTTTTGGTGGCAAAGACGACTTCATGGCCGGCGATGACAAGGCAGGCAGCCACCGTATAGGAAAGCTTGCCCTCACCGATTAAGAGAATGGGCTCTTTCATGTGGGTCAAATTTTTAATGTGTCGTTAGGGTTCCCCTTCTATTGCATCTTCCTGAGCACACGGTCAGCCGTATCCAGGAACGACCTGACGTCGTCATCTGTATGCACTGCGCTGATATAGCAGAGGCCGCGCCCGATCACCCGCACGCCTTCGTCGTGCAGCCCGGCTATCAATCTGCCCAGCTTCGGTTTGTCGAAGCGTAAAGTGCCGCGATAATCTTCGGCCGGCGCTTCTCCGAAAGCGATGTTAAACATCGGTCCGGGCCCCTGTACAACCAGGTTCTGCCCGGTTTCACGGGCAATGCCGGTCAGTCCTTTGATAATTTCCTGCCCGAGCCGGAACATTCTCTCGTAGGGTTGTTCCCTTTCCAGCACTTCCATGGTAGCATATGCCGCGGCTACCGTCGGGTTGCCCGAGTTCATGGTACCGGCGTGAATCACTTTGGCTTCTTCGATCAGGTGCATCCATTCTTTTTTTCCAACGATCGCGCTGATGGGATACCCGCTTGCGAAAGCCTTGGCGAAAATAGAAAGGTCGGGGGTAATGCCGAAATAGGATTGAGCACCTCCCAGGTGCAGCCTGAAGCCGGTAATAACCTCATCGAAGATCAGGGCAATATGATGCCTGGTGCAGATATCGCGAAGTCCCTGCAGGAAGCCTTCTTTGGGAACTATGCAGCCATTGTTGCACATAATGGGCTCGGTAATGATGGCGGCGATCTCGTGCCCGTGCTTAGCGATGGTGCTTTCGACCAGCTCGAGGTCGTTCCAGGGAAGGATAATGAATTCTTCACGGGAAAGCGGCGACAGTCCCTGCGACCAGGGAAATACATTCGGCTCTTCCCTCGAACCCAGCGCTTCTTCGGAAGGGGTCGAGATGCCCCAGGCTACGTTGTCGAGCCAGCCGTGGTAATGGCCCTCAAACCGGAGGAATTTGTTTTTGCCGGTTTTGGCGCGGGCCACCCTGAAAGCGGTTTGCACCGCCTCCGATCCATCCAGGCAGAATCGCATGATTTCGGCAGAGGGAATATGCTGGTTCAGCTTTTCTGCAAGCTCGATCTCCCGGATATGCTGGCCGGCATAAAGCTGGCCGGTTTCCGAATAGGAACGTACAGATTCCAGCACATGCGGATGGGAATGCCCGAGAATGAGCGGGCCCTGGCTTAAAGTGAAATCGAGGTATTCGTTGCCATCTACATCGTAGATCCGGCTTCCTTTCGCATGCGAGTAAAAGATGGCATGCGGATGATTGTATTTCCGGAATTCCGAGGCGACGCCGCCGGCAAGCACTTTTTTGCTCCTGGCGAGCATCTCTGCGGACTTGCTGTATCTTGAATTTTCCATGATCTGTTCGGAAGAAAAGTTATATTAAAGTTGCGGGCCTGTTTTTTAAAGTCGCCAAAGGCGACAGAATAGCACTTCGGGACTGAAAGTCCCGAAGAACGGGAATTATGACCAGTTTTTAATTTTATATCCTTTTATACTGTAATACAGCAAAAACGCATAGCAGGGGATCAGCACGGTAACGGCGACCTGCGGCGTGTCGGGGTAAATGTCGATCAGTCTTCCGAAGAGAAGCGGGAACAGGCCCCCTCCGACAACCGACATCAGGAGCAACGCAGCGCCGATCTTGGTAAACGAACCGAGTTCCCTTACTGCCAGTCCCCATATGGTTCCCCATAGCAATGCGGCGCCGAATCCCATAGCGATCAGGAAGCATACCGACGTAAGCCCTGTCGTAACGTAAGCGCCGATGGCGAGGAATATGCCCAGAATGGATACATATCTCAGGGCCGACTGCTGCGAGATAAACTTAGGGATTACAATAGTGCTGGTAATATACCCGCCCAGCATGGCATAAAGCGTGTATTCGGCGAAGTGCCTGGCTTCCATCAACGGAATACCCAGCGCCTTGCTGTAAAGGATGATGCAGTCGATCGGTATCACCTCGCACGCACCGGCCATGAAAAGGGCAAGTACGCCCAGTACCAGGTAGGGGTATTGCAATACCGAAGTTTTTTTCTGCTGTCCCGGCAGGATTTCGGGTTCGCCTTGCTCTTCAACGTCCGGGAGCCGGGAAAACCCTACCAGCACCGCAAGAAGTAACAGGATGATCGTAATGACCAGGTATGGATTTACCACTTTCAGCACATATTCATCCAGTATGGCTGCCCGCTCAACCGCGGAAGCGGTCGAGACAGATTCGACGATGCTGTCGGCGTTGAGCAGGAAAATTGCGCCCAGTATCTGCTGGCTTAAAATGCCGGCGGTTTTGTTGGCGACGCCCATAACGCCTACTCTCTGGGCGGTGCTCTCGATCGGGCCTATGATGGCAACGTAAGGATTGGCTGCCGTCTGCAGGAGCGCAAGGCCCGTGCCGGTAATAAACAGGCCTGTCAGGAACAGTCCGTAAGTACGCGCATAGGCTGCAGGGAGAAAAAGGGCTGTTCCGACAGCCATTACAATCAGCCCGATGACCATTCCTTTTTTATAGCCGGTCGATCTAAGGATATAGGCAGAGGGTATGGCCATGATAAAGTAGGCGATATAGGAGGCGAATGCTACCCAAAGCGACTGGAAGTTGGTGAGCTCGAGGCAGATCTGGAAGTAGGGTATCAGCACCCCGTTCACCCAGGTGATAAAACCGAAAACAAAGAAGAGGATGGCGATGATGCCGAGCGCATAGTAATTGGATCTTCCGGACATCTAGCTGCGGTTAGGGTTCTGGGCAGGATATTCTGCCGCCAGGTCATATATTTCTTCGTTGAAAGCAGCGAAATTTTCAGCCCAGCAGGAAGCTTCGGAGTCGCTGTAGCTGAAAAGCCCCTGGCCGGTCGATATGCCCCGCGCACCCGATTCTACGATCTGTTCCATTATTTTGGGGACCCCACAGGAATTGCTCAGCTTTCCGAACAGCGTGTTCATCCCGTGCAGGTCTTCGAGGCCGAGGTAGTCCCAGCGACGAAATATGCCCATCAGGGTCATCCAGGAGCCGGCGTCATAGCGGAAGCTCCTGTCGATGTCTTCCAGGCTGATGTGATTACCTTCCACCAGCGCAAATACTTCGCGGAACACTGCGTACATGAGCCTGTTGGTAATAAAACCGGGCAGGTCTTTCCGGAGAATTGTCGGCTCTTTTCGCCAGTGGCAGGCCATGTCATAAACCTGCTCCGCGTAGGCGGCCCCGGTTTTTTCTCCGCAGATGATTTCCAGGAAGCGCGTTAGGTAAGCCGGTTCGGCCCAATGGATCCCCAGGAATCTTTCCGGCGCTGAAACCATTTCCTGGAGAAAGCTGATCGGTATGGCGGAAGTATTGGTCCCAATGACGGCAGCAGGGCTTATTACAGCGTCTATTTTCTGCAGAACCGCCTGCTTGACCGGGATTTTCTCGATCACGCATTCGATTACCAGCCGGCAGTCTTCCAGTTGCCGGTAATCTTCGGAAATGGTAAGCGATGCCAGGGCCTGCTCCAACGGAACGGCCAGCAGCCCGAGCTCGTTGCAGTGCGCGAGCGCCCGGACAATTTTTTCTTCGGCATTGACCATATCGCCGGGCGTGGGTGCAATGGCTTTTACGGGATGCCCGGCCGTCAGCATATTGACGACGATACTTCTTCCCATAAGGCCAAGGCCCACAATCCCGACAGGGATTTCTGAAGGCTTCAACAGGTTAAGAATCAGAGTTTTACGATGCAGTCTATTTCTACCTTGATACCCTCGGCCAAAACGGATTGCACGGTGGTCCTGGCGGGCTTGTGGTTGGGGAAATAGCTGGCATAAACTTTGTTGTACCTGTCGAAGTCAGCGATATCGGAAAGGTGAACAGTGCATTTTACCGCACGGTCAAGCGAGCCTCCGGCGGCTTCCACGATGGCTTTTACGTTGTCGAGCGTACGGGAAGTTTCTTCCTCGATGCTGCCCAGCACGAATTTGGATGTTTTAAAGTCGACGGAAGCCTGGCCGCTGACAAAAAGGAACCCGTCGGCAATAACGCCATCGGAATAAGCTCCGGTTACAAATGAGCTTTCGCGGTCGGGATGTGTGATGGTTTGCATAATAACGCCTTAAATTTTTTGAAAATACGGGTATAGGATAGTGATTTTACCTTTTACAAAGGTAGGCAGACATGCTCTTTTCTTCTACTATTATTGTTTGGATAACTGGTATTATTTTATGAGCCTTTATCAAAACGGCCTTGCATTCTCTTGCAAGGCCGTTTTGTCAGAAATGCTTTGACGGAGATTTCTAGTTTTTATCCCACCAGAGCGGAGTGCTGGCTTTGTCCGGACCGCCAAGCAAACCGACAGCAGCGTCTACCGCGGCTTTGTTCGTAGCTTTCTCAGCATCCGTAAAAGGAAATCTCCGGATGAACTCGGTAGTCGGAATGTCGTTGTTAACAGAATTAACGACATTGTAAAGTTTGGGGAACCTTGTCCTGCGGAACTCGGCCCATCCTTCACAGCCGTCGGGGAAGACCGCCAGCCATTTTTGAGTTCCGATCTGCTCGCGTTGTTTGGCCTCTGAAGCGGCCCATTTTACGGGAATATCGCTGACCGCAGCTGAGTTCATAGCGTCGCCCGGCGCAACCGGCGGAGTAGTACCTTGGATGTAAGTGTCTACGGCAGCCCCGGAAAAGCCCCACGTCGCCATCGATTCGCGGATACCTTTTTCATATAACTCTTGTGCGCTTCCTCCCATGTTCCATCCGTTTAAAGCTCCTTCCGCGCGGAGGAAGTAGGCTTCAGCAGCATGCAGGATATCGGCCGGGACGGCCAGCAGGTTTTCCCAGCCGCTTCCGCTTCCTGTATTGCGGATCCAGCGGGAGCCTACGTTAGAGTTATAATCATTGGTATTGAGATCCTGCGTTAACTGGGCAGGACTCAGACCATTTCTCAATCCTTCGTAGGTACCGGTCTTAAATGCAGGCTGAAAGAAAACTGTCATACGCGGATCGTTATACCCTTTCAGTATGGATTCCATCGTTGCGCTCATGCGAAACTCCTGCCATCCTGAAATACGTGAAATGCCGTTTCCATCCCCGCTGGTTACTGCGGTGCGCACCATCATGGCGTCGTCGGCAGCGCTCAGCATCACACCAGATGCCACAGCGGCTTCTGCTTCTGTCTTGGCACGTGTCGGATCTACCTTTGAAATTCTCAACGCGAAGCGTAGCCTAAGCGTATTGGCAAACTTGATCCATTTGTTAAGATCACCTTTAAACATGATATCTGAGGAGCCGAAAGGCTTGAGCGTTGCATCACCTGCCTTGGTTTTCAAAAGGGTAACTGCGGCGTCCAGTTTTTTGAAGAAATCATCATAGATGACATCCTGCGCGTCGTATTTTACTGAAGTAGCGGGTATACCTGCATCGAAATAGGGGATCGGCCCGTAGTAGTCGGTTACCCGGCTAAAGGAAAATACCCACCAGATGTTGGCCATCGCATTTTCAGGTGTTGTTGAATCATAGTTGTCGAGGATGATTCTTAGCTGGGGAACCACCTGGGTGTAGATCGGGTTCCAGTGAGAGCCTATCCAACCCATATTGGTGTGATACCGATCTGACTGGAAGTTGGGAGTGGTAGTTGCGTAAAACTGGCACCAAAGATCGGCAAACAGGTTGGTTGCGGTCTGGTACGACGGGTGGTAAGAACCTTGGGACAAAGCCTGGGAGAACATTTTCGGATATTCATTGGGCCCCAGGGTCATGATCTGGGTCTTACTGATATTCAATTCTTCGAAATCCCCCGTACACCCTCCGGCAACCCACAGTGAAAGCGAAATGGAAGCCGCTCCAAGCGCTTTTTTATATATATTTTTATTAAAAAATGTCATCTTTCCAATATTTTAAAGTCTCTTGAATGATCAGAAGCTCAATTGTACGTTCAGGCCGATTGTCCTGGTAGTCGGCAAGTTTCCATAGTCGATACCCTGGTAGTTGCCGGCCCCGAGATTCATATCCGGATCGAAGTTCATTTTACGTTTCTTTAAACCTGGAATGTCCATCGTGGCATATCCCCTGTAAAGGAAGAAGAGATTACGGCCGGTCAGAGAAACTTTTGCATTTGTAAAGAAACGTTGGTTAGCCAGTGGAATGTTGTATCCGATAGAGAGCTCACGCAGGCGGAAGTTGGTAGTATTGTAGGTAAAGAACTCTCCCCATGAATAACGTCCCTGGGAGACAGTCTGCCAGAATTGCTCTGCATTTACTTCTATATCATTCGGCTTTCCTTCGTCTTTCCCTACTGCAGGCAGCAGCCAGCCTCCTTCACGATAGGCCAGGGTGTAATCTGCATTTCCGTCATATGCCAGGTTTGCTTCAGTTCCCGACACCATCTGGCCTCCTACGCGTCCATCGATCAGGAAGTTCAGGACGAAGTTTTTGTATGCAAAGGAGTTATTCCAGCCAAGCGTAAACTTGGGGTTGAAATTTCCCAGGTATCCGTTAGCAGCAGAGATCGGCAGTCCTGTGGTATCGTTTACCATGTATTGCCCATTGGCATTTTTAGCCCAGGTATAGCCGTAAAGATCGCCGTATGAGCCTCCCTCATGAGCAGCTACACCAGCAGTACGCACCACTGTGGCAATCCAGGCCTGTTTGATGTTTTCGTGCAGCGTTATAATTTTATTGACGTTGCGCGCAAAGTTGATATTCGTATTCCAGGTGAAGGCTCCTTCTTTCAAAGGTTGTCCGGACAGCATAATTTCCACGCCTCTGTTGCGGATCTTACCGGCATTGATAAGCTGGGCCGTAAACCCTGTACCGGTTGGAAGCTGAAGGGTTAGGATCTGGTTTACCGTAAGGCTGTTGTAGTAGGTTGCATCTATACCCAGCCGGCCTCTGAAGAATCTCAAATCAACCCCGAATTCTGTAGAAGACGATATTTCAGGCTTGAGGTTTGCATTCGGAAGCGTAGTATTCCTTGTAATGTACCCGCCTGAACCTCCCGGGTTGTAAACGTAATAGGGTAGCAACTGGTAGGGGCTGGTGTCATTTCCTACCTGCGCAAACGAGCCTCTTATCTTAGCAAAGCTGATCCATTGCGGAAGCTGTACGGCATCTGACAACAATAAGTTTGCGCCAAATGAAGAATAGAGATACGAGTGAGGAGCGGGAAGGGTAGAAGACCAGTCATTGCGCACAGAACCATCGACAGTCAGGTAATCCCTGAATGAAAGCGATGCGGTTCCAAAAACGTATTGGAGCTCTTTTTGCGAAAACGCCGCTATCCTGCTCAGGTTACTGGCGAAGTTCAGGTCGAACTTGTTGGTTACCGACAAACCTGTTGCCAATCCGCCCGTTTCCTGGTATTTGTTAAAAGTCTGACCGGCGCCAAAGTTGTAGGTAAGTCCGAAGTCTTTGCCCAGGCTATTACTTCCGGAAAGGATCAGGTCCATATTTCTCTCAATGGTAGAAGCGACATAGTTCTGATACGTACCCCCGGCAGCAGTTACGTGGACAACGGTACGGTCAGAAAATCCGCGATCCATTAGATCATCGAATGAATCGAAGCTGATGCGTCCCTGTACATTCAGCCAATCGGTAATCTTGTATTTGGCTGACCCCAGGATCGTAGAACGGTTCCGTGTCTCGTTGTCGAAGGTACGGTTGATGGTCCAGTACGGGTTCATGTAAATACCTGATGAAGTCCAGTACGTAGGGAAACCTTCCTCATCCTCGAATCTTTTATACTGGTTCAGATCGACGTTTCTCGGGGTTTTTAACAGGTTCATGACTACACCGTTGTTTTCGCCCGAGTAAGGTCTGTTTTTCAGCTTTTGGTTTACATAGGTGATCTTACCGTCTACTGAAAGGCGTTTGGTAACATCGGCATTGATCCTCAGGTTAACCGTATGACGCTGCAGATCGTTGGTAGGAACGATACCCTGGTTCCCGTTGTGCGTATAGGAAAGGTAGGTTCTTATATTTTCCGTCCCGCCAGAAACTCCGATAGAGTTGTTGGTAGAAATCCCCGTTCTGTAAAAGTCCCTGATGTTGTTGGGATAAGTAGTTTGCTTACCACCCCAACTGCTTTGTCCGTTCGTGGTTGACTTACCCTCGGCGCCTTGCCCGTATTCGTTCTGGAATGCGGGAAGCAGGAGAGGTGATTCCATTACCACGCCGGAGTTGATGCTCGTCGAAATTTTTCCGGAAGATCCCTTTTTCGTCGTAATCATGATCACGCCGTTCGCAGCCCGGCTACCGTAGAGTGCCGCCGCCGCAGCACCTTTAAGAACTGTCATCGACTCGATATCGTCAGGGTTGATATTGGCTGCTCCGTCACTCCTGTTGTAGCCTCCGAAGTCGGAACCCACCTGGCCTCTTATCGTGTTATCGATGGGTACTCCGTCAACTACGAAAAGGGCATTGTTTCCGCCGGTAATAGACCGGTTTCCCCGGAGTACCACCCTGGTAGGCGAACCGGGTCCTGAAGAACCTTGCGTAACCACAAGGCCGGCAACCTTACCGGAAAGGGTATTGACGAAGTTCGCATCTCTCACTTCATTGAGTTGCTTACCTGACAACTGCTGGGCAGAATACGTCAGCGTTTTGGCTTCCCTTTCGATACCCAGCGCGGTAACCACGATCTCAGACAGCGCGGTCACGTCTTCAGCCATCGTAACATTTACGGTGCTTCTGCCTCCTACTGCTATATCCTGGGAAATGAACCCGATAAAAGAAAAAGTCAGCGTGGCGTTTCCGGATGGAGCATTCAGGCTATACTCACCATTTACATCGGAGGAGGTTCCCGTAGTAGTATTCTTCACTACCACGTTTACCCCGGGTAGGGGATTGCCGTTGCTGTCTGACACTTTTCCCGATACCTGGAATGCCTGAGCCGAAACACCGAGAGAGAAGAGCAGCATGCTCAACACAGCAGCAGCAGCCCGGTAAACCGGATGCTTTTTTTGTTTCATCCTCCGAAACGGGTATTTCAGGGAGGATTCTGTAGGTAGTAGAAGTTTTGTAATTACCGACATGCTTTTGTCATTTTAGTTGATGGTTGGTTTTATAAGATTGGTTAATACAAATATATTATTCGGTCTTATCCTTTCCCTATATTTTTTAGTGTATTAGTGGTATTATCTTTCAAAAAAGAATTTGTAAAGATATAATAATCTCATTATCAGTATATTGTAAATATATGTATTTACATGTATACGACGCATTAGTCTGGCGGTATCAGTCTTATACCGCCATTATTATTACAGTACGTGGATGATTTATCGTTTTGTTGCGATCATCAGGCTATCCCTGGATCAAGGCCTTCGCGGCGCATCGCCGGGATTTTCCCTTACTCTTTTCACCTCTCTGGGGCTGATCGGATAGGCATTATTTCCGAATCCTGACCGTATATACGTTAGTATCTGTGCGACTTGCTCGTCAGTAAGGAAGTCATGAGGGGGCATTACGCCGTTATAGGGTTTTCCTTTTACCGTAATGGGCCCCGAAAGTCCCTTCAGCACCAGGTCGATCAGCTTAAAAGGGTTTCCCGTCACCCATTCGGAAGCGACCAGCGTCGGATAACGATTCCCATCACCGTTCCCGTCGCTGAGATGACAGGTAGCGCAGTACAGATTATAAAGCTGCTCACCGGCTGCTATGTTGCCTTTTTGAAGATTGTCTTCTTTTTCGTCCGGGGTTTTGATATTGGTCCGCTGTTTCCTGGCCTCCATTCCTGCAAGCTGGGTTTTCCCGAACCCGCTTTTCTTTCCTTTATACATAATCCGCCAGATCTTCCCGTTTACGCTCTCGCTGACATACAGCGAGCCGTCGGGCCCCATGGCCAGTCCTACCGGGCGGGCATGCGCGTCGCTGGTGTTGGGGATGGTGTCGATCCCGGCAAACCCGTCGGCAAATACTTCCCAGGGACCGTCCGCCCTGCCGTCTTTCATCGGGACGAACGCCACGAAATAGCCTGCCTGCGGATAAGGGGCGCGGATGGTCGAGCCATGGAAAGCAATGAATGCGCCGTGACGGTATCGCTCGGGAAATTGATCGCCTTTATAGAAAAACACGTTGTTGGGCGCAAAGTGACCCGGGAAGCCAGTGACCGGCAGCCCCACCGTGTCGGCTCCTCCCGTCCTGGTCTTATCCCCGCCATACTCGGGGTTCAGAAGCTTTTGTCCCTTCATCTGGTCGTAGTAGTAATAGGGCCATCCCCCGTTGAAACCACGGGGAACCCTGAAGAATTCTTCAGAAGGCAGCAGCGCGCTCTCCCAGGTCGAATAAAGCTCCGGCCAGACGCGCGAAAAATTATCGCGTCCGTGCTGGGCGGCGTACAGGTTGTTATCCAGCGGATCCCAGTCCATCCCTACAATGCTTCTGATCCCGGTCGCATATTTCTCGCCGTCTGCCTGCACCTGGTTGAGCTTATCGGCGTCAAACTTCCATATGCCGCCAAACCATTCGAGCTCATCGCAGGGAGATTTGCCTTTTCCTCCCGGTTTCCTGTTTTCTTCCTGGCACACATCGCCCGGCGCGCCGAACGAAACATAGAGGTTGCCTTCCTTGTCGAAGGCGATTGATTTGGCAGAATGCTCGACCCTTCTCCCGTTGAGGATAATCGTATCACGAACGACAACTTCGGTTTTTGCTGCGGGTACAAGCTCTCCGTCGCTCAGTTTGGTGCGGTACACGGCTTCCGGCGTGGAAAAGTAAAGGTAGCCGTTGTAGATCTTCATAGCCGTGCCGTAATTGTGGGAGTCGGTATAGTCGCCGAAATACCTGATGATATCGGCTTTCCCGTCGCTGTTGGTATCCCTCAGGGCTACGCTCCCTCCTTCCGGGGTGATCCCCCGCAATTTCATGTAAATGTCGCCGTTGGAATTGACGTCGAGATGCCGGCCCCTGCCCGTGCTGTCTGCCACAACAAGCGCTTCAAACCCGCCGGGCAGAAACAGGCCGCCATTATCCGCGTCTCCGTCAGGAAGCCCTGGCCCCGCCGGGCCGCAGCAAAAAAGCAGGCTGGTAAGTGTGATTGTGACGCATATCTGCGGAAGCATGAAATCAGAACGGTACGACAACATGTATAGAGCGTTTAAAGAACCGGGAAAACTGAACTATAATTATTGAGGCGACGGGATAGAGATAGCATTGAGATCATATACGATCGTACCGTCTTTGACGGTAAGCTCGCATTCCAGCCTCTGGTTTCCCTGCTGCTTGTACCGGGCGACGTCAAAAAAGCCGAATCTGCCTTTTTGAAGGTTCAGCACCGCGATATCGGCTACTGCTCCTACAGACAGGTGCCCCAGTTCCTTCCGGTTAATGACCTCGGCAGGCCGCCAGGTACTGGCTTTGATCACTTCATTCAGCGGCATACCCAGCGCCATGAATTTCGACATCACATTCAGCTGGTCCTTCATCCCGGCATTCATGCTGCCTGTATGAAGGTCTGTGCTGATCACATCCGGGAAAAGGCCTGCCTTGATCGCAGGAATAGCCTGGGAATAACGAAAGCTTCCTCCCCCGTGGCCGACATCGTAGATAATACCTTTTTTGCGCCCCTCCATCACGAAGGGCTTCAGCACTTTCCGGGCGGTATCGACTATAGACTCTTTGGTATCGAGCAGCTCGCCGTAGACATGAGTGAAAATATCACCGGGGCGCATCTTTTCCAGGAAAAGCGTTTTGAGCGACAGCCTGGGCGTACAGCCGCCGAAGTCTACCATTACAGGCAGGTTGCTGAGCTTTCCGGCCTCTACCGCCCTTTCCACAGCAAGGAAGCTGGGCTGATGATAGTGAGCCACTTTGACGCCTACAATGTAATCTGAATATTTTTTTGCGGTATCGGCAGCCATTTTGGGATCCATGTATTTAGCGTCCTGCTGGTATTCGGAGTATTCGCTGCCTTTCATACCCTCGTAGCCGACATTGAGAAAAGCAAGTACCCTGGTCCTGGAACGATCTGCTATATTCTTTTTAAAGACTGCAAAATCTTTTGCGCCCGAGCTGCCGGCGTCTACGACGGTCGTCACTCCCACCCGGAATGTAAAGCCGTCGGCAGGGAGAGACCCGAAACCGTAGCTAAGGTCTCCATCCGAAACTGTGCCGGCAAATACGTGGGCATGCATGTCTATAATGCCCGGCGTAACCAGCAGCCCGGTTGCATCGACCAGCTGCTTTGCCGTCGCAGGAGCGATGTTGGCGGCTACGGCGGCGATACGCCCGTTTGCCACCGCTACGTCCATTTTTTTATCGATTTTATTTTTCGGATCGATAACGCGGCCGTTTTTGATCAGGAGATCATACTGCTGCGCAGACAATGACAGGCATGACAAGGAAAAGAATAAAAGGCAGGCGAAACGTAATTTCATATAGGTTTAAAACCGAAAAAGGCATTGAAGGCGGAATTATACTGATGCCCTTGCGAGCTCTTCCCGGATCCGGCCCGCCACAATCTTTTCCTGGCCGGGCTGGAGCATGAACACCGTGATCCGTATGCTGTCAGGCTCTTCCCAGGCAATGGTCTCGATAGAAGGAGTACCCTGCCTCAGCTTTTCTCCCATTTCCTCACGCGTCAGCTTAACGGCCGAAGGGTCCCATCCTATTTTCAAAGATGGCGTATGGTTGGCGACAGGCGGAAGGATGTCTTCGGTATAGACGCCTTTCAGGCCTCCGAGCTGATTTTTGATGTGCGCGATGCGGGCCTCCCACATTTTCCAGTCTTTCGCATGGTCATGTTTTACATAGCGCTCAAGCGCAGCATACATGCCTATGATCTCTTCTTTGTTCACCTTATGCCCTCTTCCTATTCCTGATCGCGGCGGCGCGCTGAGCCTGGCAGCGGCGATCAGGTCTTTTTTACCCATCAATATACCGGCGCTTTGCGGCCCGAGGAGCGCTTTTCCCCCGGAAATGCAGACCAGGTCGAAGCCCATTTGATTGAATTTCCAGAGATTTTCGACCGGCGGTACATCGGCTGCGATATCAATCATAGTCGGGATCCCGTGTTTTTTCCCCAGCGCTACCCATTCTTCATCCTTGATCTGTCCGACGGGCCCTTCCCGGTTCAGGAACCATAGCATAGCCGTTTTTTCGCTGATGGCCCGGGCAAGCTCCTCTTTCGTCTCTACCAGCACAAACTTTATTCCGGTATTTGCCAGGGCCAGGTGATAGCCGTTGGCGTGCGATTTCTGGAGGATGACCTCCGATTTCATCCCGGCTGCTTCAGGAAACGGCAGCGCAGCCACTTTTTTGCCATCCATACCGGTGAGCACACCGGCCATTCCCAGCACGAGGGCCGACCAGCACCCGGCGGTAACCATTGCCGCTTCGGCTTTACACAGCTCCGCGATCTTTTCGCCCACCTTGTCCTGAACGTCGTCGAGCATGGCATACTTCTGTGCCGAGCTCTGAATGGCAGCCATGACTTCGGGCGGCATGAGCGAGGCCGTCATGGAGGTATAATTTCCTGCAGCATTGATAAACGTACGAAGGCCGAGCTCGCTGAAATAGTCCCTCGCGGGAGGCGCCTGGTGCGCTTCAGCTACCGCGCCGGCGCCGAATGCGGGCAACGCGGCTACTCCTTTTAGAATATCTCTTCTTTTCATCAGAATAAAAGGTTTAAGCCAATAGCTATTTCTTCTTAAAGCTGTCGGGAATAATAAATTCGTATCCTTTCGGCGGCCATGGGCCGATGCTCTGGCCGGTGGGCCTCGGGTTTGAAGGTAAAATAGGCTCTATTCCTTCCACATTGTATTTTACATTCAGAAAAGGAGTTTTAATCTCCCTGTGATTGTCCAGGATCGACCGGATGCCCATGTCGATCATACCGCTGGTCAGCAATGTACGCTCTACAGGTCCCTGCGGCTTACCCGTTACCATGAATTTCTGGATATTCAATGTAAGATAGCTAAAATGAGAGTAGCTCATGCTATGGTCGAGCACAAACTCTGTGGACACGGTCTTGCCGTCGGCATTTGCGGCATAGGCCCATCCCTGGTTAACGTATTCGTCAAGCATCAATATCGCGCCTTTCGTCCCGTCGTTGTATTTGATAACCAGCGCTCTCGGATCTTTTACGAGGTCTCTCATGTTGCCCGAAGCCTTGTCCCTGACCCGGTTGCAGGCCGCTTCGACCAGGGTCCCGGATATCTTCCCGGAATCGATCGCTTTCCATACTTCGTCGCCTCCTATGCCCTGTATGCTGGCTACGCCCGTCTCGCCGCCTTTTCTGCGCTCCACCATGCACTGAAGAATTTCCAGGACGTGAAACCCGTAAGCATCCAGGGAGGCATAGCCGATCGCAACCGCCTCTTTTAATTTGACGCCTATCGGGTGTACCAGATGGGGGTCACGCCAGCAATAGGGAAGAGAAGAGCCGGCCATCATCGGTACGTTCAGCTCTTTGGCCCGGTCGTAGATCCATTTACTGTCGAGCCAGCTGTAGGAAAGATGCTTGTCGGAAAACAGCGGCACCGACCTGCCGGACGCGTCGAAAACCCTGAAAATTTGCTCGAGGTAGTTCATCCTCGGGTACATTTTCATACCAAACCGGTTTTTGGGATATTCTCCGTGCTCTCCTATATAGATCACGCCGTCGACCGCGAGCTTGTCGCCGCCCAGCGTGAGCGCCTCCGCTATGGTAGGGTAGAGGGTGGCGTTGTTCATCTTCGCAATGCGTACCCCGGTGTCGTTGTCTCCTATCTGGTCGATCCATACGGATACGATCTCTACTTCGGGTTCTACCATGCCGTCGTCGGTGGGTATACCGGCAAAGAGTTTGGTGCCGATAACGTCAGCATGGGCGCTGTTCCTGTATATATTGGCGATAAACGCAATTTTCTTTTTCCCGTTTTTTTTCCACTCCCGGATCGGGGCAGGGGAAGAGGCGGGATCTGCCGAAAGATATGTAAGCGGGAGGAAGCCCAGCCCTGCGGTGATACCGGCAGCCTGCTTCAGGAAATTTCTTCTATGATCGTTGGGTTTCATCTGTTATGAAAAGGTTTTAGCTGTTAGGTATTAGGTCCCTGAGCTCGTCGGAGGGTTGTTCATGCCGGGGTTGCCGGTTTACCAGCCGATCGCATAGCCGTTTCTCCGGGGGTCTGCGCCTCCCATGATCCATCCCGAGCCGTAGTCTATAACGATGCCCTGCGCGCCGCCGACGGTCATGGTCCAGTCGCCCAGGCTTGTGTCCAGGCTGTAGCCCATTTCCCTGAGCTTCTGGAGCGTTTCTTTCGGGATACGGGTTTCGATAAACAGCTCTTTGGCCGGAACGCTGCCCATTTCGTCTTTCCACCGGAACCGCGGCGCGCTGATGGCATCCTGGATGTTCATCCCAAAGTCGATCACGTTCATCGCTACCTGCGGTACGGACTGCAATATGCCGAAGCTGCCCGGCGAGCCTACTACAAGGTGAGGCTTGCCGTCTTTATGGAACTGCATCATTCCTCCGATGCACCAGGAGACGCCCTTGCCGGGCTGGAAGCCGTTTGCCGCTTTCGGGTTAACGGTCATCCATTCGAGGGCGTTGTTAAATGCGACGCCCGTTTTCCCGGCCACATAGCCCGATCCGAAGCCGCCTCCCAGCGTCTGGGTGATCACGACGACGTTGCCCCACTGGTCGACAGCCGACAGGCTTGTCGTGGCGTAGCGATACCTGCCGTCGTCGCCGGCTTCAGGCGCTAAGGGAAACACAAAAGTTTGCTTTTTCCGGTTGGCGAGCCGCTCTTTGACTTTCTGCGCCACTTTTTCCCGCTGTTTGGCTATATATTCTTCCGATAGCAGCTGCTTTACCGGTACCTCCACGAAGGCGGGATCGCCGATGTACTTATCGCTGTCGATGCGGCTCAGGTTGATCGCTTCGAAAAGATGGGCAAGGTATTCGACGCTGTTGTGGCCCATTTTCTTCACGTCGAATCCTTCCATGATCTTGAGGGTCTCAAGCTGCTGTAGCCCCATTCCCGGCGGCGGGTTGTTATAAACGGTATACCCGTGGTACTGCATGGAAAGAGGCTCGGTCCATTGCACTTTGCCCGGTACAGAGGCAAGATCTTCGAGCGATACGAAGCCGCCGTCTTTCTTAAACGCAGCTGCGATTTCCCGGGCGATGTCACCTTTGTAGAAGACATCGGCGCCTTCGGCGGCTATTCGCCGCATGGTCTGCGCAAGCGGCTTGTTGCTGAAAACGTCGCCTATTTTGTAAGGAGATTTGTCTTTTTTCAGGAAAATGGCGGCAGCTTCCGGGTGCGGAGCTACCCTCTGCACGATACCGGCCCACATAGACTGGTCATATTCGGTTACGGGCACGCCTTCCTCGAGATACTGAATGGCGCTTTCGAAGACCTTGCTGAGGGGCATGGTACCGTAGTCCTTCAGCGCCCGGTCCCAGCCCGCCAGGTTACCGGGCACCGCCACTGTCCTGGGCCCTATTCCCTCCATTCTTCCGCCGTGCCCGGCCCCGTCGTCGAACCTGGTGATGTCTTTTACTTTTTCAGGGTCGAAGTTTTGGGGAGCCCAGCCTCCGAAAACGAGAGAACGGGTCCGTTTTTCTTTGGCAGAATAGAAAAGCATATAGCCTACGCCTCCCGTGCCAGACATAAACGGCTCGACGGCGTTGAGCGAGGCGGCTGCGGCTACTATGGCGTCGATGGCGTTTCCACCTTCCGCCAGGATTTTCTGGCCGGCCAGTGAGGCCAGTGGATGGGCGGTCGCCACCATGCCCTTCTTCCCTACTGCGGCAGGCCTGAGATTTTCTTTGGCCGCCTGCGAATAGGCGCCTGCGGCCAGGCAACAGGTTAAGATGATTGCCAGCAGCGCTGTTTTATTTTTTGCTTTGTTCATTACTTCAACTCTACAATCATTTCTATTTCTACAGGAATATTCATAGGGAGCGAGCCGACGCCTACGGCAGATCTGGCATGCTTTCCGTTATCGCCGAATACATCGACCATCAGGTCAGAAAACCCGTTGATGACCTGCGGATGCTGGTCGAACGTAGGGATGGCATTGACCATTCCCAATACCTTTACAAAACGCTTGACTTTATTAAGATCACCTATTTCGGACTTCAGGGCGCCCAGCAGGGAGATTCCCGTGAGTCTTGCCGCCTCTTTTGCCTGGTTAAGGTCGAGGTCGGCTCCTACCTTGCCTTTCATATATTCGCCGTTTTCCTGGACGGGCCCGTGACCTGATACGAAGACCAGCTTACCTACCGTAACGGCCGTAACGAAATTGGCAATCGGCTTTCCCGGAGGCTTCAGCGTGATACCCAGCTCTCTGAGCCGTTTTTCGGGGTCAGTATTTTTTTGGGCGGCGAGCGGAGACACCGACAGCTGGATCGCCAGGAAAACAACGGTGTAAAAGCTAAGAAGTGATTTCATAGGTATAAAAATTAGTTATAATCCGGTATCTACCGGCTTTCCGTTTTTTCGTCCTGCGGCGCATTGTTGCTCCAGAATGAAGCGAGCACCGATGCGGTGAAGCCCATAAGAGGACCGCAAATGGCAGAAGCGAGCCCGACGGTGGCTATTTTGCCTATCACTTTGGCAATGCCCGACACCATGCCGGCATTCTGCATGCCTGTCGCAATAGCGATCGTACGGCAATCTCTTTCCTGCAGCTTAAACAATTTTCCCGCCCAGTAGCCGAAGAAATAGCCCAGTACATTGTGCAGAAAAACAGCCATCAGCAACAAAAAGCCTATGTTCAGAATGCTTTCTCTCCCGGCGGAAATGATAATTGCCACGATCAGCGCGATGCCGAACATAGAGACGTAAGGCATGATGTCCTGCAGCCATTTGGCTTTACCGCTGGTGAGCTTGTTAAAGATGAGCCCGGCCGCAATCGGGAGCAGTACGATCTTGACCATTCCCCACATCATGCCGAGCACGTCGATCTCTATATAGCCGCCCGCGAAGAGCCTCATCAAGAGCGGGATAAGCACAGGGGCGATGAGGGTAGTGATCGACGTAACGGTAATAGCAAGGGCTACATTGGCTTTGGCCAGGTAGCTGAAAAGGCTGGCGGTGACGGAAGTCGGGGCGCAGCCAAGCAGGATGAGCCCGGCGGCGATCTCATCTTCGAACCCGATCAGCCGGGCCAGTATGAAACCTAAAACGGGCATGATGGTATACTGGGCGATGACCCCTATTATGACCGATTTAGGCGCCCTTGAAAGCTCTACGAAATCTTTGATGCCCATCGAGCAGCCGGTTCCGAACATGATGAGCTGGATCAGCGGCGTAATCAGGACGGCGGTTTCAAAGCCGTTCCACTCCAGGAAGAGCCAGGGATAGTAAAGCGCGGTGATGGTGACGCTTAGGATAAATACCGTGAAGGCAAGGCCTTTCAGAGCCGGGATCCCCCTGAACGATATCGAAAGGAAGATCATTCCCGCTACGAAAAACGGGCCTGCATCTGAAATCCCGCTGGTAACAGCCTTGTAGGCTGTTACCAGAAGAAACGTAATCGCCAGGTATAAAACTATGCGATAGGCGCGGGATTGGTTCAAGGAGCGGGAATAGTTAAAAGGGTTTAGAAATAAATATCGTTGAATGCCTTGTCAGTGAGCAAATTGCTTCCACTCCCGGCCTGGCGTATCGGTTCTGAATTTTTCCACGTTCCCCTTGTCCTGGATGGTTACGTAGATGGTTTGACCATCGGGCCCGCCAAAAGCCAGGTTGCTGGGCATTTTGCCGTTCATGATCACTTCCCTTACCAGGGTTCCGTCGGGGGCGACAATAGCGACGGTGCCTTTACCGTGCCGGGTGATGTAGAGATTGCCGTTTTGATCGCACCGCATCCCGTCCATTCCGAAATCGGGGAACTCGATCAGGAGCCTCTTGTTGCTGATGTTGCCTTCGGGAGAGAGGTCATATGCCCAAACCTTTCGCTGTACGCTTTCGTTGACATACAGGATGTCGTTGCCCGGGCTTACTTCAATCCCGTTGGTAGTGCCCATATTTTCTTCCAGCAATGTAACGGTGCCGTCGGTATCGATCCGCCAGATGTTGCCGGTTCCTTCTTTCCAGTTCGGATCGCTGGCATACAGCCTGTCGCGGTTGTCTATGGCTATGTCGTTCGGCTGGTTCATCCTGGCTTCATGCGCATAGACCGAAATGGCTTTGGTCGCCATATCTACTTTTAGAATATTGTGCTGCGGATAATCGGCTATCAGCATTTCTCCCCTGCTGTTGAACCTGATCCCGTTTCCTACGCTTCCTTCGGGCAGCTCTACGAAAATCCCGGCCTCTCCCGAATCGGTCACCATCCCGATGGTACCGGATTTTTCAAAATTGACGGCATAAAGTATTCCTTTCGAATCCACGGCGGGGCCCTCTGCTCCCGATGTAAAGCTGTTGGTGTCGGTAACGACGGTTGCTGTAAACATTTCGGTTTCTGATTGATTTTCTTTTCCGGAATTGGAAGAGCAGGATAATGTGCCCATGGCTGCCAGCGCCACAGCGGCGAAGGCAGAGGTTCTGATCGTTTTTTCTCCGGAGAGCAGGGATGCAGTCATTGATTTGTCATTTGAATTCCAGCGTTCCAAAAAACTGAGGTAAATGAAAGTTGGGTTTAGGAAAGTCAACAGGCGCCCATGTAAACCAGTGCGGGTTGCTGGTCCTGCTGCCTGTTTTGTAAAAATTGGCGCGCCATCTGGCGCCGGGTTGAGGAATAGTCACATCTGAAAATTTTTCAAGCATTGCGTACGGTACGCGGCACTCAATGGTCCACTCGGTCGGCCCCGGTATTTCCGGGTCTACTACCGAAGGCAGGGAATGCGCGATCTCGATTTTGCTTATGCTCAGGCTGTCCAGTTTCGTAAAATCCGTCCAGGGTTTGGTAACATAGAAGATAAGGGGAGTGCCCCCGGCATTGATCTCCAGGTTGAAGTAGTGCAGGGGCTGCTTCTCGTCCGGCGAAAAAAAGAATTCCACACAGGAATCGCCGGAGACATTTCCGTTGTATTCCGTTACGGTACTTTTAACGAAGCGGTCGGCTACTTTAAAGATCAGGTAAAGATTGTCCCGGTCATAGGCGAGCTTTGCTTCCGTCACAGGCGTAAATCCGGGCAGCTTCCCCATGGGATTGGCCACACGGATCCCCGGAATTTTTTTCCATTCCTTCTTGTCCCAGCGCCCGTCTACGGGGATTGGCTTACCCGTACGATGCACCTGGTAGGAAGCCTGGCCCATAGCTGGCCTGAGGTATGCGGAGCATCCGAACAACAGTACGAAAAACAAACACCGGCTTTTCAAGAGGCATTTTGTCATAGGGCAGCTCAATCGTCAGGCTGAATCTTCGGTTGCAGCGCTCTCAAGCTGCAAGGTAAATATTTTGCAGATGAGCGTCAAAGCAAAATTAAATTTTATGAATGCCCTGACCTTCTATTTTCGTTCGCATTTATGATACTATTTTTTGCAGGTAGTGCGAAGTATCATATCAATTTTTGCCGCAGCTATTTGCCGAGCCTGTACAGCCTGCCTTCTCCGGGCAGCAGATCAATTGTAATCGTTTTACCGACATTGTCGTAGCTCGTCTTACCAGGATTGCCGTCTGTTTTTGATATTTCCATCACTTCTTTTACCGGTGTTGTCAGTTTCACCTCTAATTGGCTGGGTTTCAGAAAAGACCGGTTGGTTATCATCAGATACTCTTTCTTAGAGTTTTTGTCTGTCAGCCTGCTGAGGATTACTTCGGCTTTTTTATCTGTAACCCGGGCGATAAAATCTGCGGGGGGCGGTTGCGTCCCGGTCCATAGACTGTCGCCGCAATGGTAAACCTCCAGGGCATCGAGGTGAATCAGCGTCTTGCCCAGCTGTTTCATTTCGGAGTTTAGCTGCCTGAACGGCTCGTACATATCTGTTTTAACCCCTACGGAATCTATTATACTTTTGTACATTCTCAGTTCTTCGGTCAGGTTATCCCGGGTATAGTAGGGGTACCACACAGCATTTTTTATGCCGTAGGCAAGGTTGGAGTATACATTCATCCGGAGCTCATCGGCGTTCGGCCGGCGCAATTCTACCGTGCCATTGAAGCCCATCCCGAAAGATTGAAGGCATGAAGATGTCTTCAGGTCGTATTTCAGTCCGACCCTCCGAATGATTTCCAGGTTATTGAAATAGGTTTTTTCCAGCTGGTCTCCGCGTTTGAAGGGATAGTTGTCAAATGCAAGGTATTCAATATTCTCCCTGCCGGCGCCTTCCACATATCTTTTCAAAAAACTGTGCTCGTAATCTTCCTTCCCATCAATGGCCCAGTCAGGGAGATGATTGAGGTAGGCGTCTTTTGCGGGATCAAGCCTTTTTACTTTCAGCATCAATTCCACTGCCGACCGGAGCCGCGAAGTGTCAGGCTCATCTGTGATGTAATATCCGGCCAGAGCAGGGTGGTCTTTGAAATCGTTTACCATTTCGGCTATCTTCCCGTCTCCCTGTCCGATCCTGCTGTCGAAGACGTACACTTTCAATCCGTGCCTGAGGGCCATATCGAGAGTTTCCAGGTTCCCCTCGCGGTCGGCGCTGAGGCCAGGG
>MEDT01000077.1 GCA_001724175.1 Cytophagaceae bacterium SCN 52-12
CGCTACGCGGCAGTTCTTAATGGTAATTTCGGACTGCGTCATGGCGGCAAGTCCTATAAAGCTGCCTATTTCTATCATGTCCGGAAGCATGGTGTGCTCCGTACCCCCGAGACTTTCCACTCCTTCAATGGTAAGCAGGTTGGACCCTACGCCTCCTATCTTCGCGCCCATCCTGTTGAGCATCTTGCATAGCTGCTGCAAATAGGGCTCACAGGCTGCGTTATAAATAGTGGTGACACCCTCAGCGAGCACTGCTGCCATCACCACATTCGCGGTTCCGGTTACCGAAGCTTCATCCAGCAGCATGTAGGTACCTCTCAGCTTTTCGGCCTCTACCCGGTAGAATCCTCCATCCTCATCGTTGTAATGAAAGGCTGCTCCCAGCTTTTCAAATCCGAGGAAATGCGTATCCAGCCGCCGGCGCCCGATCTTATCGCCTCCCGGCCGCGAAATACTCCCTTTTCCGAACCTCCCGAGCATAGGCCCCAGCAGCATCACCGACCCGCGGAGGGCAGTAGCCTTTTCCTTATAAAGAGCCGTCTCGAGGTAGTCCAGGTCAACCTTGTCCGCCTGGAACCGCACCGAAGACCCGCCAAGCCTTTCGACCCGGACCCCCAGATCGCCCAGGAGATCAATAAGCTGGTTGACATCCCTTATATCCGGGATATTGTGCACTATGACCGGCTCGGAAGTCAGTAAAACGGCACACAATATCTGAAGTGCTTCATTTTTGGCCCCCTGGGGATAAATGTCTCCCTTCAGGCGCCTGCCTCCTGTTATTCTGAAGGACGCCATAATCAAAAATGATAGAATTTATACCTTTAAATACCGGCAGCAGCTATTTCCCTTTTCTGTTCCGGTTCTTGTTAAACTTGTTGTGCTGGCGATGCCTGTTATGGCTGTTGCCCCCGCCGGCGTTGTAGGAAGTCGAATTAAAACGATCAGGAACAAAATTATAGCTGCCGGTCTGAGACTGGTAGCCTGTTACCTGCCCGCCTCTCTGGCGCTCAAGGCCGCTGTTCCGGTCTTTGGGCGAGGCCTCGATCGGACCTTTTTCCTTTATATAAGTCAGCTCGTTATGCAGCCTCCCTTTTGAAAGATGCTCCAGCTGCTCCAGCAGAACCGAATCTTCTACGTTGTCTTTGTTCCACGTGCTGTAGAACGATCTCATCAGCCGGAAAATATAGGATACGAAAGCCAGCCGGTCGTCGATATCTTCGGTATCGATAGCCCGTTCTACCAGCAATTCGAGATTGCGGCCGTAATGCCGGTAGACCAGCCCGTGCTGGTTGTAGCCTACAGCCAGAGGTTTCTTGCCCAGGGCATCTTTTGACGGCGCAGGGAACGGGCTGTCAACATCCAGCTCAAACCCGGAAATGATGTAAAGATCATCCCAAAGCTTATTGGTGTAGTCCTGGTTGTCCTTCATTCCAGGGTGAATCTGCCTCATGAGCTCCACCAGGATATGTGCGTAAAGTGTACGCTTTTCCCGATCACCTATCGTTTTGATGTGATCAGCCAGTTTCTGAACATTGCTACCGTACTCTTTCAAGGAAGTTGCGTTTATCCGGAGAAGATGTTTTTCCGAACTGCAAAATTACAAGATTTTTTCTTTCCCTCCTTATACAGCCAAAGGCAGATGTTCCAACCTTCTCACTTTCTTTATACTCCTCAATAAAAAAATTACTATTTTCGTAGGCCATAGACCCTGTAACTTCCGGATTCTCACGAATTGCAACAGTTACTTCTCAGGAAAAGTAATAAGATACTATGACTATTCTACATATTGTTTTTAATTGGGTGGCTTTTTTCTCAAGTATACCGGCCGTCTTTACGGATTCTCCGCCTGCACCCTCAGAAATAACCCGGGCAGACTCCCTGCGGCTCCCGCAACGGCTGTATGCCGACGCTACCTATTTGTCCCAATACCTGTTCAACGGCGCGCGCTACCATGTCTACGACAGGCATGCCAAAACACACCAGTTTTACCTGACAAGAGACCTGCTCACCGGCATGCTGCGGTACGGTGGCTACGATTACGGCCCTTTCCAGATGCATTACGATATCAATATGGGGGTGCTGGTCATCAAACAACCGCTCAATGGCTACCTGGTGCGGCTGGACTCCGCCAAGGTGGAGCATTTCACGCTCAACAACAGCTATTTTGAGCAGGTTTTTAACCATCCGCAGCTTAAAAGAGGGATTTACCAGACACTGTACGAAGGCGACATCAAATTAATCTGTCGCAGGAAAAAGATACGATTGGAAAAATACGAGGATCTCAAGGCGATCCCCGTATTCATAGATGTAAGCTCCTATTTTTTTTTCACAGAAGGCGGATACAGGCAGATCCGGCATAAAAAAGACATTTACCGCCTTTTCCCGGAACACCGGAAAGAAATCCGCAGCTATCTCAGGCGCGCCCCTGCCTCTTTCAAGGAGGATATCGAACAGCACCTTCTTGAAATAGCTGAAATTATTAACCAGCCCGGCTCAGGAATATGAGAAAAGCACTACCATCCATTCCTGTTTTACTGGCCTTTATCCTCCTGTCTGCCATAGGCAACGTGCGTGCCCAGGAAAAAGAGCGGCAGGTATCGGTCGACTTTCTGAACATAAGCTTCGATCTCTTTATTGACGACCTGGAGCGGCAGACCGGTTATACATTTTTCTATGACCCGGGGCGTTTCGACAGCCTCCAGGTAACCATGCAGGCAAAAAACCAGACCCTGCATTCTGTCCTGGCTGCACTTTTCAGGGATACCGATTTCCATTTCTCGATCGATCCTTCGAACCGGGTCTTTATTACACAAAAAGCGCCTATCATCACCAGGCTCCCTTCCGGAAGTCCCGATTCCGCATCCGGCCCGGTCATCACCTATGCGCTTCCCGACAATGAAGAGACCAACCGGCTGATCTCGTCAGAAGAAAGCAAGGTCCACGACATCGGGACCAAAACATACAGGAGAACGCCGGGGAATGCCACTATCACGGGATATGTGAGGAATATCAGGAACGGGGAGCCGCTGATCGGCGCCGCCGTCTTCCTGGAAAAACCTTCTATCGGGACGATTGCCGACGCCCTGGGCTACTACTCGCTCTCCCTGCCGAAGGGCAGACATACCCTCCGGATAAAAAGTTTCGGTATGAGAGAAACGTACCGCACCATCGATGTATACGGAAACGGTACGCTCGACATTGAAATGAAAGAAAGCGTGATCGCGCTGCGGGAGGTTGCGATCGTTGCCGGGGCCGACGCTAACGTCGCCGGAAGCCAGATGGGACAGGTAAAGCTCAGCATGAAAACCATCCGGCAGATCCCTTCGGCGCTTGGCGAATCCGACCTGCTCAGAACCGTCATGGCCGTTCCCGGCGTGAAATCTGTAGGAGAAAGCAGCGTCGGCCTGAATGTGAGGGGCGGCTCAGCAGACCAGAACCTGATCACCTTCAACGATGTCCCAATTTACAATCCCTCGCATTTATTCGGCTTTTTCACGTCGTTCAACCCGGATATTCTCAAAGACGTCGAGCTGTATAAAAGCGCAATCCCTTCGCGGTACGGGGGAAGATTGTCGTCCGTCCTGGAAATTAGCAGCAGGGACGGCAACCGCAAGAAGCTGGTCGGCGCCGGCGGAATAGGGCTGGTTACCGGAAAGCTTTCCATCGAAGGCCCTATCGTCAAAGACAAGAGCTCGTTCCTGATCTCCGGGCGGTCGACCTATTCCGACTGGCTGCTCAAAAAAGTACAGAACCCAAGCTTCAGAAACGGCAGCGCTTCCTTTTACGACGTAAACGTCCACCTGAGCCACGAAGTCGACCAGCGGAACAGCGTGTACCTGAGCGGCTACCTGAGCAATGACCGGTTCAGGCTGCTGGGCGACACCGCCTATTCTTACCAGAATAAGCTTATATCCTTCAAATGGAAGCGGATGCTTACCAAAAAGCTCTTCGGCAGCATTTCTCTTTCCCACAACCAGTACAGCTACGATATGAACAGCACGCGGGTGCCGGAGAATGCTTTCACGCTGGGCTTCGGGATCAGGCAGTACAATGCCAGGCTCGATTTTGAATATGATATCAGCGACGCTTACAAGCTCCATTTCGGGGCTTCCTCCACGCGATATGAGCTCCGCTCCGGCGATATGACGCCTGTAGGCGAACAGTCGCTGGTGAGGAACAATGCGCTCGAGCCCGAACAGGGGCAGGAAAGCGCGGTCTACCTGGAAAACCATTACGACATCTCCCGGCGGCTGCTTGTATCGGCAGGGCTCCGCCTGTCTATGTTCAATTACCTCGGGCCGAAAAAAGTTTCGCTGTACGCTCCCGGCTTACCCCTTGAAAAGCAGTATATAACCGAAACAATACAATACGGCAAAGGCGAAACGATCCGTACCTACCTGCAGCCCGAATACAGGTTTTCGTTGAGATACGCTCTTTCCGGCAACGAATCGCTGAAAGCCAGTTTCAATACCACCCGCCAGTATATACACCTGCTGACCAACACCATGACCATCGCGCCTACCGATGTCTGGAAATTAAGCGACCTGCACCTGGAGCCCCAGAAAGGAACCCAGGTCTCTGTCGGCTGGTATAAAAATCTCATGAACAACAAGCTTGAGCTCTCTGCCGAAACCTATTACAAGCAGATACGCAATTTCCTGGATTTTAAAAGCGGCGACTCGCTCATTCTCAACCATAACATAGAAACGGCTATCATCAATACCAACGGGAAGGCCTACGGCGTTGAGCTGATGGCCAAAAAGCTTGCCGGCAAAGTAAACGGCTGGGTGGCCTATACCTATTCCAGAACCTTGCTGAGGGCGCTCGACAGAGACTCGGAAGATGCTCCGAACAACGGTAACTATTACCCGGCCAATTACGACAAGCCCCATGACTTCACTTTCGCCGGCAACTACAAATTCACCCACCGGTTCAACGTATCCCTCAACCTGACCTACAGCACGGGAAGGCCTTATACGCCGCCGGTCGGGAAGTACTTCGCCGACGGTTCCTGGAGGATTTTCTACGCAGAACGCAACCAGTACCGTATCCCGGATTATTACCGGGTGGATGTATCGCTCAATATCGAAGGTAACCACAAGATAAAAAAGCTGGCCCACAGCTCCTGGACAGTCGCCGTCTTCAATCTGCTCGGGAGGCGCAATCCTTCGTCGGTATACTTCCAGACCAGCAGCGGGAACGTCGACGGCTACAAACTGTCCATTTTCGGCAACCCGGTTCCTACCATTACCTATAATTTTCGCTTTTAGATCACCCAGGCATTATGCGAGAAGCATCAACATATACCCGGCTGCTGTTTTCAGGCTTATTGCTGAGCGTCGGCGGCTGTATCGATCCGTTCAACCCGCCTGAAATCGACAATACCGATACCTTTCTCGTTTTCGACGGCTATGTACAGGCCAACGGGACCGATACCAGCTGGATCAGGCTTTCCCGGACCCAGAACGTTCATGACCCCTCCGCACCGGTAAAGGAAAGTAATGCCGGGATAAAGGTCGAAAATAAAAACGGGGATGCATTCGTCTTCCTGCCCGCCCCGCCCTCGCGCGAAGCAGGCCTCTACTACCTGCCGCCTACCAGCCTGGACGTCAGTCAGGATTACCGCCTCTCCATTACGTTGTCAAACGGGAAAGCCTACGAATCGGACTGGCAGCGGTTGTCAGTCTCCCCGCCGGTCGACAGCGTGACCTACACCGTAAACGGCCGCGACGGGGTACAGATATACGTCCATACACACGATCCTACCAACCAGACCAGGTTTTATAAATGGACATACGAGGAAACCTGGGAGTACAGGGCGCCACTCTATAGCTTGTACGAAATTATTGAAAATGCGGTGGTATCAAGAGAAACGGACATCAACCAATGCTGGTCTTCCTTTAACGCTACGCATATAAACCTGTTTACCACGGCTACGCTTTCGCAGGACCTGGTTCGTTCCCACCCCATCACCTACATCCCGGCCAGTACCGGCAAGCTCCTGCATACATACAGCATTATCGTACGCCAGCAGGCGCTCACGCGGGAAGCTTATGACTACTGGACGGAGCTGGCCCGGAATAATGAGACCAACGGCAGTATTTTCGACCCCTTTCCTTCGCAGCTGTCGGGCAATATCAGGTCGGTGAGCGATCCGAAAGAACGCGTCTTCGGCTTTTTCTCTGGCGGGGTTACGCAGTCTCAAAGGATATTTGTCAGGGAATACCTCGGGCTATACCCGATATGCTTCGAAGTGGATACGCTCCCGCTCGGACAGGAATTGCTTGAAACTCCCTACCTGATCGTCGGACAGGTACCGGAGAGCAGCTCCTACATCGTGGCGGCTCCCCATTGTGCCGACTGCCGGCTGCAGGGAGGCACCATCAGGCGCCCGCCGTTCTGGCCATAGACTTTCCATTTGATTTTACAGAGCAATGAAATTACCAGGATATATCCCCTTTTTGATCATAGCTGTAATCCTGGCGGTAGCCATCCCCGGGGAAGCCCTGTGCCAGCAGGCGGCCAGCCCGGTTGCCGAAAGCATAAGCCGCAGGATCGGCGATTACCAGCCGGAAAAAGCCTACGTGCATCTCGACCGGCCTACCTACATGGTAGGGGAAACCCTCTGGTTCAAAATGTGGGTGACCGACGAAAACCTCGTCCCCGCCGACCTGAGCAGGATCGGCTACCTGGAAGTGATCGGCAGCGAAAACCAGGCGGTCATACAAGCCAAGGTGGCGCTGGAAAACGGCAGGGGCAGCGGGGCCGTACCGATCCCGACCGATCTGCCGTCCGGCAACTACCTGCTGCGCGGCTATACCGCCTGGATGAAAAATTTTTCCGACGATCATTTCTTTGAAACAACCCTCTGCCTGATCAATCCCTTCTCGCCCCTGCCCGCCCCTGCGCCCGACAAGGCAGCGGGACCTTCCGCGCCCGATCTGCAGTTTTTCCCTGAAGGCGGCAGCGCATTACCCGGAATTGAAAACAAAATTGCTTTTAAAGCGCAGGGGCCGGATGGCAAAGGCGTGAATTTTACCGGGAAGCTGATCGACCAGGAAGGCCATGCGGCGGTGGCATTCAAGCCTCTCGTGCACGGCATCGGGCATTTCCTGTTTAATCCCGAAAAAGGCCGGACCTACCAGGCAGAGATAACTGACGAAAAAGGCGACCGGTATACTTTCCCGTTTGATGTGATCAGGCAGGAAGGATATGCGGTGCGTCTTACGGAAAATGACGGTGAGCTGAAAATAGACGTTAGCTCCGGCGGGCTAAACGCAGCAGGCCGTCTGCTGCATCTCCTGCATTACAACGGCAGCAAAAGCACCGCCTTCCAGTCCCCGACGGAGGGTGGCAAAGCCCGCTTCAGCCTGCCCAAATCGAAGCTGAAGCCGGGTGTAAATGTTCTCGTTGTCTTTGACCACGACCTGAAGCCGGTAGCCGAACGGCTTTACTTTCACATTTCCGGAGCCGGGGCATCCGCCGCAGCTTCGGCGAATAAGGCGGTATTTAACAAAAGGGAGAAAATTTCGCTGAGCTTTAGTACCGCTCATCTCAGCGATACCCTCGAAGCCTCCGTCTCGGTCTTCCTGACCGACAGCCTGCCTCAGGCCACGCAGCCGGATATAGATGTCCATCTCCTCCTTACCTCCGAGCTAAGGGGAGTTGTGGAAAACCCCGGCTACTATTTTGCCGGGAAAAACGCCGCCGGGGAAGCGCTCGACAACCTAATGCTCACCCACGGCTGGAGAAGGTATAAAACGGAGCAACTGCCCGGCCGGGAGCTGAACCCGGAATACCTGCCTGAAATCAACGGGCATATCATTACCGGGAAAGTCACCTCGGCCGACATGAGCCTGCCGCTCGGCTTCCGGCCGGTCTTTGCCGCCGCCCCTTCCATCAAGATCGAGCCATGGGTCGGTATGAGCGACGACAAAGGCCGGTTTATCATGGAAGCGAGGGATTTTAAAGGCGCCAGGGAGCTGGTATTCCAGACCAATTACAGGATGGATTCTACCTGCCGGATATCGGTCGACAGCCCTTTTGCCCCCGTTGGAAACCCGGCCTCAAAGCTTATCCCTCTTGTCCTGGAAAGCGGGATGCAGAACGATATCCTGAAAAGAAGCATCAACATGCAGACGGTCAACAGCTACTTCCCGCAGAAGCCGGCCGCTCCCCCCGTCGACAGCATTCCTTTCTACGGGAAACCCGACTTCAGGTACTACCTCGACGACTATACGAGGTTTCCTACCATGGAGGAAATACTAAGCGAATACGTGCCGGCCGTGAACATCAGGCTCAGGAAAGGCAGGTACTACACCCGCGTAATTGAAACCGGCGTCCATACCCAGCTGTTTACCGAAGAGCCGCTGTTGCTGATGGACGGCATCCCGGTCTTCGATACCGACCGTATCATTCATTTTGACCCGCTTAAAGTCCAGAGGACCGACGTCGTAAACCGGATGTACTACCTCGGTCCCCTCGCTTTCCCCGGGATAGTAAGCTACAGCACTTATACCCACGATCTGGCCGGGTTTGAAGTAGACCCGCGGGCGCTGATCCTTGCCTACGACGGCACCCTCGCGCAGCGCGATTTTTATGCGCCTGCTTATGACAAAGCACTGAAAAACAGCCGCAGGCTGCCCGATCTCAGGAACCTGATGTACTGGTCGCCTTCGGTCAGCATCGTCCCCGGGAAGGAGACTGTCCTCGATTTTTACACCTCCGATCAGCCCGGCAGTTACAAGATCGTTGTACAGGGGCTGTCGGCAAACGGGGTACCGGTTTCGGCCGCCTCGCAATTCCGAGTAGCAGATTAACCCCGGCTGTTTCTCCAGTCGCGGATCTGGCGGCACAATACTTCGTTGATCCGCACATAGCTCTCGTGTGTCCATCCGCCCACGTGAGGCGTCAGCACCACCTTGTCGGATTTCACCAGGTAGTCATATACTTCCTGCTGCGCAGGCGTCAGCTTACCCAGCTTCTCATTTTCAAGCACATCGAGACAGGCTCCTTTGACTTTCCCAGATTCCAGCCCCGACACTACGGCCGACAGGTCGGCGACTTCGCCGCGGGCGGCATTGACCAGGTAAAACGGTTTTTTCATACGGTCAATAAAGCTGCCGTCGACCAGGTGGAAAGACTCTTCCGTCAGCGGGATATGCAGGCTGACCACATCAGCTTCGTCCAAAATCTGTTCCAGCGAAGCTTCCGACGCATTGGCGTCGCCGTAGTTCTTCTTGTACTTGTCGTAGGCCAGCACCCGGCAGCCGAATCCCGACAGTCTTTTGCCGGTAGCGCTGCCGTTGTTCCCATAGCCTATGAGCCCCACCGTCTTACCCATCAATTCTACTCCACGGTTTCCTTCGCGGTCCCATATCCCTTGCCGTACCTGCTTGTCTGCCCTGATCATATTGTTGAAAAGGCCCAGGAGCATCCCGAGCACATGCTCTCCTACCGCATCCCGGTTACCCTCTCCGGCGTGAAACAGCGCAATACCCCTTGCCTCTACTGCCGGGATATCTATCAGGTCGAGGCCTGCACCCGCACGGGCGATAAATTTCAGCTTCGGCGCTTTTTCCAGAAACTCCGTGTCCACCACCGTCTTGCTGCGTATCATTAGTCCCTCATACGGCCCTACCGCTTCCAGTATTTCATTTCTCTTCAGGCCGGGAGCATATTCATAACTCCACCCGTCCGCATCCAGCATTTCTATCAGGGAGGGGTGCATTTCATCAACAATCAGAATTTTCATCGAAGCGCTTAATTTTTGTAACTTTCGGGGCAAATTTGGCAAAAATAGGAATCAAACGCTTCCTTAAAATTGATCGCAGTAAAATATTTATGTCCGAAGAACAACGAAAACCCCTCATAGGAATCACGCTGGGAGATTACAACGGCATAGGTCCGGAAATAATCCTGAAAGCAGTACAGGGGCATCAGCTGAACAATTTTTGTACCCCGGTTATATACGGTTCCACGAGAGTGCTCAACAGGTACCGCCAGCTTCTCAACATGAAAGAGCTGCAGCTATTCGGCGCGCAGAACATCGACCAGGTCAACCGTAAGCAGCTCAATGTCATCAACTGCTGGAATGATCACCAGTCGGACGTCGAGCCGGGGAAAATAACCGAGGCGGCGGGCAAGGCTGCCTTTGCGGCGCTCCGTACAGCGGTCGAGGACCTGAAAGCGGGCAAGATCGACGCGCTGGTCACGGCTCCTATCAACAAGGATAATATACAGGGTCCCGACTTCCGGTTCCCGGGGCATACCGAGTACCTGGCCCATGCCTTTAAAGTGAAGGAGGCCCTGATGTTTATGGTGTCGGATTTCCTGCGGGTAGGCGTGCTCACCGGCCACATGCCCCTGGAAAAAGTAAAGGAGCATATCACTGCCGAAACGCTCAGGAATAAGATCCTCCAGATGCTGAGATCTCTGAAAAATGATTTTGGTATCCAGAAACCCCGGCTGGCCGTCCTTGGGCTCAATCCCCATGCGGGTGAAAACGGGCTGCTGGGAACTGAGGAAAAAGAAGTCATCCACCCGGTAATCGAAGAGTTCAGGACAAAGGGCGACCTTGTTTTCGGGACATTCCCCTCCGACGGGTTCTTCGCCTCCTCCTCATTCAGGCAATTCGACGGCGTGCTGGCCATGTACCATGACCAGGGGCTCATCCCGTTTAAAACCATCGCGTTTCATGAAGGCGTCAATTTCACGGCCGGCCTCCCGGCCGTAAGAACCTCGCCCGACCACGGCACCGCCTACGATATCGCAGGCAAAAATATAGCAGATCCCGCTTCGCTGCTCCAGGCCATTTACCTGGCCATTGACGTGTGGCAGATCCGGTCGGAAAGCAGGGAGATCGCGAAAAATGCGCTGCGCCCGAAGCCGCACCTGAGCAACCAGAATAAAAACAGCAAAGAAGAAAAGCTTCCGAAAGAAGAGTTCGACAAGGAGCAGGATCTTTTCTGAGCCCCGGCCTTATTCCTTCGCAATATTATCCCTGATTTTCAACCTTACACCTATCCGAAAATTATATGCTTAAATCCATGACCGGCTTTGGCTCGGCCACCGTTGAACTCTCTACCCTTACAGCTGTTTTTGAAATTAAAACGCTCAATTCCAAATTCCTGGACATGTACTGCCGGATACCTAAAAACTATTCGGAGCGTGAAGTGGAAATCCGCAATATCCTGACGCAGCGGCTTGAGCGGGGAAAGGTGGAATGCACGCTTACCGTCCAGCCCAAAGCTACCGACAGCTCTGCATCCCTTATCAACCGCCCGCTCGTCAAAGCCTATTTCAGGGATCTCCGGGAGACCTCCGGAGAATTGAATATAGAAGCCGGCCAGACCGAGCTTTTCAGGATGGCCATGCAGATGCCGAATGCCTATAATGCCGAACAGCCGACCGACAGCCGGCAAAAGGACGAGGAATGGTCGCTGATACGCAGCGGCTTAATGAGCGCGTTGGACAGGGTCGACGGGTTCAGGCTGCAGGAAGGAGCGCTTACCGCGGCTAAATTCAGGGAATATATAGCACAGATCGACCTGCTGCTCACACAGATCCAGGAGCAGGATACCAGGCGCATCCCCGCCGTACGCGAAAGGCTCGAAAAGAACGTAAGAGACCTGGTCAGCAACGACAGCTTTGATCCTAACCGGTTCGAGCAGGAGCTGATCTACTACGTAGAGCGATATGACATTTCGGAAGAGAAGGTGCGCCTGAAAAACCACCTGGAGTATTTTCTCGAGACCCTCGACGATAAAAACAGCAACGGGAAAAAGCTGAACTTCATCGCCCAGGAAATCGGGCGGGAAATCAATACCATCGGCTCGAAGGCCAATGATTCGGCGATCCAGCGGCTGGTCGTCCAAATGAAGGACGAGCTTGAGAAGATCAAGGAGCAAACGATGAATGCGATCTAGCTGTCGGCAACCGGCGGTCGCTACGCCGGCGACGGCAGGATAACGAAGAAGGTGGTTCCCTCGCCTTCTTCGCTGTCAAAGCCGATCGTTCCGTCCATATTTTCGACAAATTCCTTACAGATAGCCAGGCCGATCCCTGCTCCCTTTTCTTTTTTCGTGCCATAGGTGGCCGTCACCACATCCCTGAATATGACATCGCGGTTGGCAGGGTCTATCCCGGCCCCGCTATCCGTCACTTTGATTTTCAGGCGGCCGTTTCCCAGGTCTTCCGTCCCGATCTTTACCATACCCCCTTCTTCCGTAAACTTGACGGCATTGCTGATTAAATTCCGGAGCACAATTTCCAGCATATCGAAATCTCCCAGGACCATCGCCTCCCCGCCGACATCCGAATACAGGATGATATTTTTATCGCTCGCTATCGGATAATAGACATCGAGGGTATTGACAAGCACGTCCTGCACCGCGATGGGGCCGATATGGATATCCATCTGCTCCATGTTATTTTTGGACCAGCTCAATAAATTCAGCAGCAGGTTCTGGGTATCGGTGGTAATGCGCGAAAGTTCCTCCTCAAGCTTGTTCCTGGCTTTCAGGTTAAAATCAGCATGGCGGAGCGCCCGTAAATACTGGTTGATATTACTCAGAGGCGCATTGAAATCGTGCGAAATAATAGAAATAAGCCTTCTCTGCTGCTGGTTCAGCCGCCGGAGACGGACCGCCTTTTCTTCCGCTACGTTCTTTTCGGCGATATAGTTCTTGATGATGTAGGAAAGGCAGGTCACCGTAAGGAAAATGTACATGAGATTGGTAGAGGCAATATCGATCAGCCTTTCCTTTTTGCTGCCGTACGATTCCTGTATGACCGACGGATATAAATATTCCGTATACAACAGCCCCAGCAGCAATACGATGCTCAGGCCCGTCCATACCGGGTGCTGCTTCCGGGGCGCGACGACAATAGCCACAAAATGGACCGTGATCAGCGAGATGAGGGCCGACCCGTCTACTCCCGAATTAGCGAAATAGCTATAGGCAAAGAACGAATAAAACAGCAAAAGCTGGATAGTACGCCCGAACTCCATCCGCCTGAAGCGGGACAAATAATAAAGTATATACTGAAAGCACAGCAAAACCAACGTAGCGACCGCCTGCGCATACAGGCCCAGCAGAATGCAGAACGGTACGTTGTAGATCATCACCGCCATCGCGATGAGCGTGATGGCATGGTAGATCCGGTTATTGAGCGAAAACTCCCCGGATGTCCCTCGCAGATATTCCCAGAAATTGTAAATGCGGCGAAAGTTCATCGGTTCAGGAAAGCCTCTTAATAGTGCATCAGATTGTTAGATCTGCCAGGAATTTATAAAGGCGAAATTAAAGACACCGGCGGTAAAAGACAACATTGAGGCCGATAAAGAACAATTGATTACTTTCGTACTATTCTGACGACATTTCATTAGATTCGCTTCCAAACAACTCTGCTAAAAAATGAAAAGAATCCTTTACTTCCTTTTCGGACTAGCCACAGCTGCCTACGCCCAGGTACCACCCAAGCCCTATGGCCCGATCCCGACGCAACGGCAACTGGAATGGCACGATACAGAGTTTTACGGTCTCATTCACTTTACTCCTACCACTTACGAAAACAAGGAGTGGGGTTATGGCGATGCGGATCCGAAGATTTTTAACCCGCAGCAGTTCAGCGCGGAACAGATAGTCGAAGCAGCTAAAAACGGCGGGATGCGCGGTATTGTGCTGGTAGCCAAGCACCACGACGGGTTTGCGCTCTGGCCTACGAAAACGACTGAATACAACATCAGCAAAAGCCCTTTCAGAGACGGGAAGGGGGATATGGTAAGGGAATTTGAAGAGGCTGCCAGGAAGCATGGGCTCAGGTTCGGGATCTACTGTTCTCCCTGGGATCGTAATAGCCCGGCCTACGGAAGCCCGCAGTACCTTCAGATCTATCGCGATCAGCTCAGGGAACTGTATACCGGCTATGGGGAGCTTTTTATGTCCTGGCATGACGGGGCGAACGGCGGGGACGGTTATTACGGAGGGGCCAGGGAAAAACGAGCCATCGACAACACCGTTTACTATGACTGGGACAATACCTGGACGGAGCTGACCCGGAAGCTCCAGCCCAAAGCCAATATTTTCAGCGACGTGGGCTGGGATGTACGCTGGGTAGGCAACGAAAAAGGAGTCGCTGCAGAAACCCACTGGGCTACCTTCACGCCCCAGCCGCCGGCCGGCGTCAATCATGCCGTACCCGGACAGGCGAACTATCCTGAAAGCCCCGTCGGGCACAGGAACGGCAAATACTGGATGCCGGCCGAATGCGACGTGCCCATGAGAAAAGGCTGGTTTTACCACCCCGAAGAAAAAGCGAAATCTCCGGAAGAGCTGTTTACCCTGTACCTGCAAAGCGTAGGACGCGGCGCGGCGCTCGATCTCGGATTGGCGCCGGATACCCGCGGACTCCTGGACGACGGCGACGTTGCCGTACTGAAAGCCCTGGGGCAGAAGCTGGCCCTTACTTTCAGGGAAAACCTCCTGCGCGGAGCCAACCTGAAGGCTTCGAATGTCCGGGGCTACAATTCGGTTTACGGCACCAAAAACCTGGTCGACAACCGGAAAGATACCTACTGGGCAACAGACGACGACTTCGAAACGCCTCACCTGACCGTCACCTTCAACAGGCCTGTCACTTTCGATATCTTTGACATCCGGGAGAACATCAGGCTTGGCCAGAGGATAGAGAAATTTACGATAGAGATAGAAGAGGACGGTAAATGGAAGAAGATCCATGAAGGCACATCCGTAGGCGCCCGTAGGCTTGTCAGGTTCGGTCAGCCGGTTACCGCGCAGAAGCTCAGGCTGAATATCACCCAATGCCCCGCTGCGGTCGCGATCAGTGAGCTGGGCCTGTACAGGGAAGCCGAGTAGAGACAGCTTCCGGCTCCGGGAAAAGGATTTATTCAGTAACCGGTCCGCTATCAGCCTCGTTATGCTCGTCGTTTCCTATAAGGTCGACCAGGTTGGCGCTGTCCAGCACGGCCAGGTTGGCATCCCGCCATCTTTGCATCACATTCCGGAGCGTACACTCTTCCTCGCTCGGGCAATCGTCGCATTTACCGTAAAAATATAAGGAAACACAAAGCGTCGGGGAGATAGGTCCGTCGATAACCCGGATCACCTTAGAAAAGGAAACTTCTTCGGGTGGTATACGCAGCATATACCCTCCGCCCTTGCCTTTCTGGCTCTGAAGAACCCCGTTATTTCTCAGATCAAGCAGGATTGCTTCAAGGAATTTCTTAGGAATTCTTTCTTTTTCAGAAATATGTGAAATCAAAACAGGCCCCTTTCCATATTCCCTGGCAAGCACCTTAAGCGCTTTCAATGCATATTTTGCTTTTTTTGAAATCATACCAAATCAAGAATTCCTGGATCTCCGCTTATAAAGTAAGGGTCGGGAGCAACCTGCCGATCAAAAATACGAAAGATTTAACATGTACCAATCCCCGCCGGGGTCCCGGTACATGTTATTCCACTAAAAGCCGGAAAGGGGAAAATCTAATTCCTTGGTGCTTTTCCCCCGTTCAGCAGGCCCTGCATTCTTTCCAGCGTCTTTTTCTCGCCGCATAATGACAGGAACGCCTCTCTTTCCAGGTCGATCAGGTACTGCTCCGACACAGCCTGGGGATAGCTCAGATCGCCGCCGCAAATTACATAAGCGAGCTTGGCGGCGATCTTGCCGTCGTATTCGGTAATATAGTTGGCTATCTTCATTTGCTCTATTCCCGCTAGGAAAAGGGCGATCCCGCTGCGTCCCTGAACTTTGATATCGTTCCTTTCCCTCGGCTGCGTATACCCGTTTTCCGCCAGCTCGATAGCAGCCTGCTTCGCCTCGGCTATCAGCCGGCTCCTGTTGAGCACGATCTGGTCTTTTTCCTGCAGGTAGTTCATTTCAAAAGCTTCCCGTGCGGAAGTAGAAACCTTCGCCTGCGCAATATTCATAAATGCATTCTGCAGGATGTTGAGCTCGGTATCTCCCTTCTGATAGAGGTCCGAACAGCGTAATGCCATCTCTTTCGTCCCTGCGCCTGCCGGTATCAGCCCTACTCCCAGCTCGACCAGTCCCATGTACAGCTCGGCGCTCGCTACGATCTTGTCGGCATGCAGGTTCAGCTCACATCCCCCGCCGAGGGTAAGCGAATGCGGGGCGGTCACGACCGGGATAGACGAATACCTCGCGCGCATCATGGTCTTCTGGAACTGCCCTATCACCATATTGATCTCGTCGAACTCCTGCTCGATCGCCAGCATGAACAGCATGGCCAGGTTGGCTCCGGCCGAAAAAGCCTCTACGCCTTCATTGCCTATAACCAGACCCCTGAAGTCCTTCTCCGCTAACGATATGCCCTTGTTGATGCCTTCTATCACCTCAGCTCCCATCGTATTCATTTTGGAATGGAACTCGAGGTTCAGTATCCCGTCACCGAGGTCATACAACGACGACCCGGCATTTTTCCACACAATATTGTCGGAAAGATTGCTCAATATCAGGAATCCTTCCTGCCCGGGCACCGGCTTGTATGCCTTCGCAGCGATATCATAATACAGCTGCTTGCCCTTTTCGGTTTTATAGAAAGACAAAATGCCGGCATCGATCATATCATACACCCAGCCGGCCGGTTTCAGGCTGAGGCTTTCCATGATATCGATGCCTTTCTGAACGCCGATCGCATCCCAGGTTTCGAAAATACCCAGCTGCCAGCCGAACCCGGCCGTGATCGCCTGGTCGATCCGGTAAAGCTCGTCGGCTATTTCAGGGATCCTCAGCGAAGCGTAGCGCGAAATATCCGCAAAGGTCTTCCTGTAAAACTCCCCGGCCTTGTCTTTCCCTTCCATCAGCGCCGAGAGCCGTTTAGGCAGGCTTTCAATCGATTTGACGGCATCCAGCGTATCCAGCTTCACTTTTGCGGAGGGCCGGTATTCGAGCGTTTCCATATCGAGCGCCAGGATGACCGATTTCCCTTTATCGTCTTTTATCTTTTTGTAGAATCCCTGGCCGGTTTTATCGCCCAGCCATTTTTTCTCATATAGCTTCCCGACAATATCAGGCAGTAAAAAGCCGTCCCGCGACTCGTCGCTGCCTTCTCCGGATGCATAGAGGTTCCGGGCTACGTTCACGGTGGTATCGAGACCGACCACGTCCGACAGCCTGAAAGTGCCCGACTTCGGCTTGCCGCTGACCGGACCGGTGAGCTTGTCCACTTCTTCAATGGTAAGGCCCAGCTCACCCGAAATCCTTATCGTCTGGAGTAGTGCGTATATACCTAGCCTGTTAGCGATGAAACCGGGGGTATCCTTGCATAAAACGGTGGTTTTGCCCAGGAACAGGTCCCCGTAAGACATGAGAAAATCCACGATGCCGGGGTCGGTATCCGGCGCGGGGATGATTTCAAGAAGCCGCAGGTATCTCGGCGGGTTGAAAAAATGAGTCCCGCAGAAATGTTTCCTGAAGTCATCGCTTCTTCCTTCCGCCATCAGGTGAATAGGTATCCCGGATGTATTGGAGCTTACGAGCGTGCCCGGCCTGCGCAGCGAATCCACCTTTTCGTAAAGCGACTTCTTGATGTCGAGCCGCTCGACCACCGCCTCTATCACCCAATCGTAATCCCTGATATCCTTCAGGTTATCTTCGAAATTCCCGAGTCTGATATTGGAAGCGAGGGACGGGGAATAGAGCGCTGCCGGCGTAGCTTTCAGGGTATTCTGAAATGATTCATTTACAATACGGTTACGGACCGCGGGATGCTCAAAGGTGAGGCCCTTCGCTGCTTCGGCCGGGGTAAGCTCCCCCGGTACGATGTCCAGCAACAATACTTCTACCCCGATATTGGCAAAATGACATGCGATCCTGGAACCCATTATTCCTGACCCCAGCACGGCAACTTTGCGGATTTTCCTGCTCATAAGTTATATTCGGTTTGTACTTTTCTACTATTATTCACCCTGGTCCGCCAGGTCCTGGTTTCCTGTGCTTTCTGATTTAAGCTTCTGGCTTTCTTCCTCCACAATTGCCTTGATGCTCTGCATAACGTCAAAAAAGATAACAAGCTTTTCAAGCGGCACCTTCTGCCTGATAAGATTGTTAAAGCCGATTACACCGTCGCGGGCCAGCTCGCGCTTCTCTTTGCCCTTGGGTGTAAGCACAATGCGGACAAACCGTTTGTCGTGGTCGTCGACTTCCCTGTATATCAGCCCTTTTTCTTCCATTGTTTTGAGCATCCGTACCATGCTCCTCGGCTCCATCCCCAGCGACGGCCCGATTTTGGTAGCCGGGGTGCCTTTCTCCATGTCTATGTTCAATAAAACATAGCTGGTCGCCATTGTCATATCAAAGCGCGCCGCAAACCCGTTATACATCTTGGATATCGAGTGCCATGCCCATTTGATATGAAAATCGACGGTTTTTTCTTTACGCATATGAGGTCCGGTTACAATGCTTCTGCCGATAACTTTAAACGCAAATTTAACAAAACTTATCTTTATTATGCAAGCATACTATCATCCTCCCCGCAAGCCGGTTTCAATAATTCAGCCGTAATCTTTTACTTTTCCAAGAATCGTATTTTCTCACTGGACAGGTACGTTTCAATTTGCCTAAATTTGCCTGAAATCGAGCGGTAGAAATGAGCACCCCCAATACCAATATACCGTCCGGACAGGACACCCTGCCTTATCACGTACCCGTGATGGCGGACCAGTGCCTGGCCGGGCTTGACATCAAAAAAGACGGGACTTACATAGATGTCACCTTTGGGGGGGGAGGACATTCTCGAGCCATCCTGGAAAAACTCGGCAATGGAAAGCTCATTGCTTTCGACCAGGATCCCGACGCTTACGAAAACGCCCGCGAATTCCTGGATGACCCGCGTTTCCTCTTCATCCAGGCCAACTTCAGGTACCTGAAGCGCTACCTGAAAATCCACCGGATCGACCCTGTCGACGGGATCCTGGCCGACCTGGGCGTGTCTTCCCACCAGATCGACGACCCGCGGAGAGGCTTCTCCACCCGGTTTGACGCAGCGCTCGACATGCGTATGGACGCTTCTCACGGAGAAGCCACGGCATGGGACGTCGTCAACACTTACTCTGCCGAACAGCTTCAGCACGTCCTCGGGCACTACGGGGAAGTGCACAATGCCCGGACACTGGCCACCGCCATATACGCAAGCAGGCATAATGCTCCCGTCAATACCGCCCGTGAGCTGACGGATATCCTCAAGCGGTTTGCCCCCAGGTTCAAAGAATTCAAATATTACGCGCAGGTTTTCCAGGCTATCCGGATAGAAGTAAACAAGGAGCTGGAAGCGCTGGAAGATTTTCTGAGGCAAACTCCCGACGTGCTCAAACCGCACGGAAGGCTTGTCGTCATGTCTTACCATTCCCTTGAAGACCGCCTGGTCAAAAACTTTATCCAGAAAGGCGATTTCAGCGGGGAGCCCGAAAAAGATTTTTACGGGAACGTCATAAAACCGTTCAACGCGCTGACCCGGAAGCCTGTTGAAGCCGGCGAGGCCGAAATAGCCGGGAACCCCCGTGCAAGAAGCGCGAAGCTCAGAATAGCCGAACGAATTGCAGAATAGACATACTACTGCTGATCCGCCTGACAAATCCACCAAATTGAACCGATACCATGGCCAAGAAACAACCGGAGCCATTAAAAGTCCGCCCCCAATACAAGCTGTTCAACTGGCTGAACAGGCTGCTGCCGCTCGACAGGTTTTTTTCCGAAACCAGCAAAGTCAACCCTAACGATACGCGCGTCCCGGTAGCCTACTTCAACTACCTGCTCTGGATCATTTTTCTTCTCATCGTTCAGGGCCGGATCGGGTACTGGGACGAGGTGAATGCCAGGCAGACGGTATTGCTGAGCCAGCGGGCAGAGAATATGAGGGCCGAATACACTACCCTGGTCGCGGAAAATATGAAAAGCGGAAAGCAGTCGGTCATACAGGCCAAGATCCTGAAAGACAGCATCATGGAAAGGAAAGCACCTCCTGTAAAAATCGTCGTAAACAGGTCGGAGCTGGAAAACTGATGCCGCCGGCCGTAATAGCTTCACATTCAAACACTATATTCCAATGCCCAGAGCGGTAAAAAGCGGAAAAAGCAATAAGCAGATCCTCATCTTACGTGCCTATATCGTTGCGGGAGCAATGCTGCTGCTTGGCGTCGCCGTGTTTTTCAAACTCATTGACATACAGTATTTCGACACCTACGAAGGAAAAACATGGAAAGAAAGAGCTGAAACCAACCAGGAAAGAACCATTAAAATAGCGCCGCTCAGGGGAAATATCTATTCTTCCGATTCCAGCGTGCTGGCTACTTCGCTTCCTTTTTACCACGTAGGGTTCGACGCTAAAACGGCCGACAGCGCTTATTTCGAAAAACATATCAAAGCTTTCTGCCAGGAATTTGCAGAGCAGTTCCCCGGGAAGCCGGCTGCCACCCTGGAAAAGGAAATACGTCAAAAACGTCGCTCAAGAGGACCGGGCAGATACCTGCGGCTGATTTCCGGGACGGTAAATCATTTTGAAAGAGAGCGCATCCGGAAAATGCCCTTCTTCGCACAGGCCAAAGGCGGCGGCGGAGGCGTTTTCGAAACCGTCCCGCTTCGCTATAAACCTTTCGGACAGATGGCCAGCAGGACCATCGGGACCCATGGCACCGATAAATCCAAGCCGGCGGGGATAGAGGCCAGCTTCAACTCCTTCCTGGCCGGGAAAGGCGGCACCCAGATGGTTGAAATAGCGGAAAACAACATGAAGATCCCGATAGGCGACTATATAGAAAGGCCCGTGCCGGGCATGGATGTCTATACTACGCTCGACATGAATATCCAGGACTTCGCAGAGACCGCGCTCCGGAAAGCCATCCTGAATTTCAACGCCGATAACGGGTGCGTGGTCGTCATGGAAGTCGCTACCGGGGAGATCAAGGCGATGGTCAATTTCACCAACGACAAAGGGGTGCTGAAAGATATCTATAACTACGCCCTTCAGAACGCCTCCGACCCGGGATCGACGTTCAAGCTGGCCACCCTGATGGCCGCTACGGAGGAAGGCAGGTTCAACATCAACCAGGAAATGGTCAATACCGGCAACGGGAGGCACAATATCACAAGGAGCATCACAGTTTCGGACGTAAGGAATGCCGGCGGGTACGGCACAATATCCGTCAAGAAGATCCTCGAGGTTTCGAGCAACGTGGGAACGGTTATGCTGGCCCAGCGCTACTTTGGCAAAAAACCCGAAAAATACAGCCAGTATCTTGACCGGTTCCAGCTCCGGGGGCAGACAGGCATCCCTATGGAGGGCGAGGCGGAATCCGTAATCAAAAAGCCTTCCGACAGGAGCTGGAACAAATCGATCTCCCTGCCTTTCATCTCCCACGGCTACGAAATGAAGGTTACGCCCCTCAAAATGCTTACCTTCTACAACGCCGTTGCAAACGAAGGCTATATGGTAAAGCCGATGCTGGTCAAGCAGATCCGGAGCAACGAGCAGGTAGTGGAGGAATTCACTCCCCAGGTAAGCAAAGAGCCGATCGCGTCGGAATTTACCATCAGGCAGATGAAAGAAGCGCTGGCGGGCGTCGTGGCCAACGGGACCGCCCACAAGATCAATTCTCCTTACTACAGCATAGCCGGGAAAACGGGAACCGCCCAGCTGAACGGCCCGAAAGGCCCGGAAGAAGGGAAGTATCATGCCTCTTTCGCAGGCTTTTTCCCGCTGGATAAGCCGAAATACAGCATGATAGTCTCTATCAACAATCCCAAAGGTTACTCCCTGTCAAGCCTTTACGGCGGCAGCGTTTCTGCCCCGGTCTTCAAGGAAATAGCCGACAGGATCTACCTGTACGATGTTAGCCTGCACAACGTCCCGGTAGAAAAGCCGGAAAAGGAACCGGCCCCTGTATACCTGGCCGGCTACTCGAAAGACCTCACCGCCATAGCAGGCGAAATGAAGCTGCCGCAGGCTCCGGATGCCGAAAACGATTGGATATCGGGCAGTGTGAAAGGAAGGGAAAAGACATCCTGGGAAAAGAAATATCCCGCCGGGGTACGTCTTCCCGATGTAAGCGGCATGACGCTGCGTGACGCGCTGTTCCTCCTCGAGAACAAGGGCTACAAAGTCATATACCAGGGACGCGGTAAGGTAGTTTCGCAGGATTACAGGGAGGCAGGTCCCCATAAGGAGGTGTTGCTGACATTGCGGTAGAGACGCCATGCACGGCGTCTCTACGCAGGCACAATAGCCTTGGTAGGATTAGGATTCACGGTATCGGACTCCACCAGGCCGTCACGCAGCCTTACGATCCGGTGAGCGTAATGCGCGATATCCTCCTCGTGCGTCACCATCACGATGGTATTTCCTCTGGTATAAAGCTGATCGAACAGGTCCATGATCTCATAGGAGGTTTTCGTATCGAGGTTCCCGGTGGGTTCGTCTGCGAGCAGGATGCTCGGGTCGTTGACCAGAGCGCGCGCTACCGCCACCCTCTGTCTCTGGCCGCCCGAAAGCTCATTGGGTTTGTGATGCGCCCTGTTTTCCAGGCCGACATTTTTCAGGGCCGTCATGGCTTTCTCTGTACGGTCGGCTTTGTTAAGCCCGGCGTATATCAGCGGGAGCGCCACGTTGTCGAGGGAGGTCATGCGCGGCAACAGGTTAAAGGTCTGGAACACAAAGCCGATCTCCCTGTTCCTGATTTCAGCCAGCTCCGCCTCGGTCATATCGCTCACATCTTTCCCGTTCAGTATATACTGGCCGGTCGACGGGGTATCCAGGCAGCCGATGATGTTCATCAAAGTCGATTTCCCAGAACCGGAAGGGCCCATAAAAGCCACATATTCGCCTTTTTCTATCTGGAGCGTCACCGATTTCAGCGCATCGATTATCTCTGCTCCCATGATATAACGGCGCGAAATACCGGTCATTTCTATTATTTTCATTTAAATAAGATTTTGAGGTATTAGCTATTAGGTATTAGGTGTTAGGTATTAGGTGTTAGTTTTTTATACCGGCCGCGGCGGCGTATCGTTTGCTCGCTAAAACCTAACACCTTACTACTCGCACCTGCTTCACCTGTATGCTTTCCACTTTTTAGCCTGCACTTCGAGATATAAGCCCACCAGGAAAACGGCCGGATCGCTGTATTCGAACTGAAGCGATCCGCTGCGTCCCAGAAATCGATCGCCTGTAATCCTCAACACCTCGCCCTCTTCATCTTCCAGCACGCTGCCGCTATTCAGCCAGCCGACCTTTTTCCAGCTATATTTACTGCCATCCAGCAGGATCTCGGCGCGGCTGCCCGACAGGCCCAGCCTGATCCTGCCTCTTTCCGCGTCGCCCTCTATGCTCCTGATCAGAATAGTGGCCGAACCAAAGCTCTTCCGGTCGAAACGGAGCATCCTGCCTCTCATTTCTCCATAGGCAGAGCTGCTCCACGGAGAGGCTTTCAGCAACCCTACCAGCAGGCGATCCTGGAGAATGACTGCCTCTGAACCCGGAATCCCCTTCAGCCTCCATTTTAATGTATCCATAACCTGCAAAACGGTCGGGCCTTTTCGCCGGAACGAAGTTACCCATTTATCTAAAATCTTCCTTCTCTTTTTGTTTGAGCGACCATTTGGCGTGATAACGGGTCGAAAAATCGTGATAACCTGCATCATCAGCAAATTTTCTTACATTTTCCCTCGCTTCTTCCGCCTGGTCCGACAGCCCCATATCGAGGCTCAGCAAAGCATATTCGCCCCACAGCAGGGGGGAGGTTTCGTTAAAGCGCAGCGCATCGACCACGACGGCATACGCTTTCGGCACGCCCGCTTTCTGCTGCCCCAGGTACGCTGCGACTCCCGCCACCAGCGCCGGGTCGTAGGGATTATACCGCAGCGCTGCCCTGAATGCTTCTTCAGTCCCTCCCTTCCGGGCGGCTGCCAGCAGGGAGTCGGCTGCGCTTCGCGGTGGGACAAGGGAAGTTACAGCGTTCTGAAGCCGGGCTATCTCCAGGCTGTCCGTCCCCGATTCCTTCAGCCGTTCAAGCACTATTATTCCCGACACAGGATTCCCCGACAAGGATTGGGCTATGGCATGCCCGATGACGGCGTCCGGCTCCGACACCTCGGAAAACTGCTCTATCGCCTTATCATAGAGGCCGGTCTGCAGAAACCAGTGACCGAGTATTTTATGGTATAGGCCCGAATCTTTCCCGTCATTGCCGGCCAGGGCGAGAAGCGTCTCCAGGGCCTTGGTTTTATTTCCGCCGTAGAAATCGGCATGGGCCGATGCCAGCAGAAGATCACCCGCCATCAGGTCATTTTTCGACGCTATCTGCCGGATCTTCCTGGCCAGCGTACTATCGTTCGCCGCCTGGTTATACGTATAGTTCATCCAGTAGGCAAAACCGGCGGCGCTTAGCAGGGAGTCAGGCCGGAGCGCATCGTTCCTGCTTTTTTCCGCAGGGTTTTTCCCGGCCAGGTTACCGACCAGGAGCCTGTTGGCATTCCACGACAGGTTGCCGGCGGAGCGGCTCCTGCCGGCCAGGGAGTCTAAAGCTTCCGGGCCCAGGACACCGGAAAGAACTCCCAGAATATTGACGGAAGCAACACCGTCGTCAGCCAGCTTTTCTGCCGAGCTCAAAAAGTAGTAGGCAGAGTCGGAAAGGTTTGTCCGGGCGTAAAGCAGCCCTATGTTATTGAGAACAGGCCCGCTCCGGGGAAAAGCCCGTTGTCCCTCACGGAGGCTGAACATCGCTTCGAAATACAGGTCTTCCTGCGCCAGCAGGTTACTTAAGCCGATATAGGCCTGTGGTGACGGCTTCTTGAGCGTAGCCTGCCTGAAATAATAAATGGCAGCGTTGTTGTCTCCCTGTATCCTGGCCAGGGAAGCCAGCGCGTAGTTTCCCTTATGATTCTGAAATTCCTGCTGCAGCGACATTTTATAGTATTGCTCCGCCAGGGTGTACTGACTGGTAAGGGTATGCAGGTCGCCCAGACCGTTGAAATAAGCTGCGATCCCCTGCCTGACGGGAAACAGGTTCTGCATCGAGAACAACCCGGCTACCAGCGCCACGCCGATGATCCTCGTCCGGGTCAGGCTGAAATTCATTGGCTTGTACAGCACTTTGTGCACCTGCATCCCTTTTCTGAGCAAGGGAAGAAAATTAGCGATAATGTAAAACACGAAGGCCAGTCCCATACCCAGCTGGCTGTTGATAACGCTATCCTCCAGCACTTCCAGCAACGGGTCATTGCCGGCTGCCACCGCCATTCCTGTAACGCCCGCTGTAATCAGGAACAGCCCGGAATAAAGCCAGAAGCCTGACTCCCTGAAGGGAAGATGTCCCTCTGTGCTTTCGCACCTCAGCCTGAACCCGGTAAGCCCGATCAGGCCGCTGCAGGCCCCCAGCAGCCAGACCGGCACCAATGCCAGGCCCCAGTCTGCCATTCTGGTGTTGCTAACGTAGGCAAACACCAGGACAAGCAGGTAAAGGCCGCCGATTACGGAGAAGTTGAGCAGCGACCGGCCGCCCATATGAGCGGACTTCGACGTGGTCAGCCAGACTATCCCGTACAGGATTTCGGTAGCCGATACCAGCATGAAAATAACAGCGGGGATCAGCCACAACGGCAGGCTGTATACCAGGAAGGTATAGGCCGGTTCGGGGCCGGAGCAAACGGTAACGGTGACCAGCGCCAGCATGGCCGAGATCGCGGTAAAAAGAGCAATGCGGCTGGCGATTCCTACGTCCTGCCTGAATGCCTGGAGGTAGTACCCGGTCCCTCCGTACAGGACGAGTGCAAGAAGCAGCAGGGTGCGTTCCGGCAAACCGGGAAAAACCAGCATCTCGGTCCTGGAAAAAACCAGCAGCGGGACCAGGACGGCGAGCCCGCCCAAAAACCAGAACCTGGAAAGGGTAGTCAGCGCTGCCAGCACGACCGAAAGCCCTGCAAGAGCGACTACGAGAAAAAACAGCCCGGCTGCTGCATCGGGCAGCATCAGCGGAGCCGCATACTGCTCCGTTATGTATACCGAAGGCGCCGGGATGACAAATTCGAAATCCCCCAGCTTCAGCCGGTTAACCGGTACCGCCATATCATGAACGAGCGATATGATGTCCCATTTTACCCGGCCGGTTCCCGAAAAAATACCCGACCAGGCAAGCAGATATAAGAGGGCAGCGGCAAGCAGGATCAGCACTGCCAGGGCGCTTATTCTTTCGGCAGCGGTCCAGGATTTCCAAAAAAAAAGTTTTTTCATTTCGTATAAACGAATTCTCCTTCAGAGATTAATACGTGTCCCGCCCATCTTCAAGGCATTTTCTAGAAAATATCCAATATTTGCCCCCCCGAAACGTTTGTTATGATTGTTTTATAAACTACTTTTGCGGTCTCAAAATTAATATACGCCAATAAAATATAGCGAAACAATGTCAAATGCGGCAAACATAGGGAAAATTACCCAGGTAATCGGACCGGTAGTAGACGTATCGTTTGAAAATCACAGCCAGATGCCTTCGATCCTGGATGCCCTTGAGGTAGTCAAAGCCAATGGCCAGAAGGTGGTACTGGAATGCCAGCAGCACTTAGGTGAAGACCGTGTGCGTGCGATTGCTATGGAAGGTACCGAGGGTTTACAACGGGGCATGGATGTAATAGCCAAAGGCTCTCCCATCAAAATGCCTGTCGGTGAGCAGATCAAAGGTCGTCTTTTCAATGTTGTCGGAGATGCCATTGACGGTCTGAAGGACGTAGATGCCAGCAATGGCATATCCATTCACAGGTCTGCGCCTAAATTCGAGGATCTGGCTACCGCTACCGAAATCCTCTATACCGGTATCAAAGTGATCGACCTGCTTGCCCCGTACGTAAAGGGCGGCAAGATCGGCTTGTTCGGTGGTGCGGGAGTAGGAAAGACCGTTTTGATCCAGGAGCTTATCAACAATATCGCGAAAGCATATTCAGGTCTTTCGGTATTCGCCGGGGTAGGAGAACGTACCCGCGAAGGAAACGACCTTATGCGTGAGATGATCGAAGCCGGTATCATCAAATACGGCGAGAAATTCAAGCACAGCATGGAAAACGGGGGCTGGGACCTCGACAGCGTCGATTACGAAGAGCTGAAAGATTCCCAGGCCACCTTCGTGTTCGGCCAGATGAACGAACCTCCCGGAGCCCGTGCCCGCGTAGCCCTTTCCGGGCTTACCGTTGCCGAGTATTTCCGTGACGGCGAAGGCGACGGAAAAGGACGCGACATTCTTTTCTTCATCGACAATATATTCAGGTTTACCCAGGCCGGTTCCGAAGTATCGGCTCTTCTGGGCCGTATGCCGTCGGCGGTAGGTTACCAGCCTACGCTGGCTACCGAAATGGGCGCCATGCAGGAGCGTATCACCTCT
>MEDT01000078.1 GCA_001724175.1 Cytophagaceae bacterium SCN 52-12
TTTATGGGAAAGCCCTGTAGGCCGGAAACTCTTACGGTAATGCAGGACCTGGTCGACGTGCCGGGGAACCAGTACTCTTACACAAATTGCTGGGTAGCTGAAGGAGATAACGGTGTGGTGGGAGCCGTAGCAATCTATGACGGGGCCCGGCTTTATGAATTACGAAGGCCTGTTGCGGAATATATCCGGGCCCGGTTCGGCACGGATTTCAATCCTGCGGACGAGACGGAGGCCGGAGAATACTATGTGGATTCTCTCGGCGTTCTGCCCGATCAACAGGGGAAAGGGATAGGCGGCCGCCTGCTGGAATTTTTAATAAATGAATATGCAACGGTAAGAGGTGAAACGCTGGGGCTGCTGGTTGATAAGGAAAATCCGGGGGCGAAGAAATTATACCTGAAGCTGGGCTTTAAGCCGGTAGGAGAGAAGGCGCTCGCCGGGAAGGTTATGGATCACCTCAGAGTTGTTCCTTCCGGCGGCGTGCCTGGCGCTCTTTCCTGATTGTCTGAAGTCACCCACCTTAAGGTTTATAAACGAATGAATTTTCATGTCTGCGCATCATAGCATTACTACTTCTTCGTGCCTGGGAGAGGTCCGGCAGGCTTTGCAGGATTTAGCCGACCACAAAATACGCGAATCCGGCCAGCGCTTTTTCAAAGAGCCTATCAAAACCTACGGTGTGAAGCTGCCGGAGGTAAACAAAATAAGCGCGGGTATCTTCAACCAGCTAAAAAAGAACCCGAAAGCAGACGTTTTCCGGCTTTGCGGTGAGCTATGGGCGTCCGGTTATTTCGAGGAATCGATCGTAGCCTGCAACTGGTCTTACAGGATGCGGAAGTTTTATGTCGAAGCGGATTTCGACACTTTTGAAGGCTGGGTTACAAAATACGTCACCAACTGGGCATCGTGCGACACACTCTGCAATCATACCATAGGGGCGATTCTCGAAAAATATCCGGTATTGATTGATCGTGTGAAGGGATGGGCGGGATCGGAAAACCGGTGGGTAAGACGGGCTTCAGCAGTCTCCCTTATTATCCCTGCCAGGAAAGGGCTGTTCCTTCCGGAAGTACTTGAAATAGCGGAAAGCCTGCTGACCGACGACGACGACCTGGTAAGGAAAGGCTATGGCTGGCTTTTGAAAACGGCTGCCGGGACCAACCGGGCTGCCGTGTTTGACTTCATCATGCACTACAAAAATGAAATGCCCAGAACAGCGCTCAGGTATGCGATCGAAAAGATGCCGCCTGATCTGAAAAGCATGGCGATGGAGAAAAATAAAGAGGGACCTGCTGGCGCCTCCGGAGAAAATATGAAATTCTAGGGGACCACTATGCTGCGTTCTCCTGATACCCATTCGACGTGGCAGCAATCGAATTTCACCACATATTCCGCTGATACGACTTCCCTTTCACCAATAAATCCTTCGAAAAGGACCCGGGTCGGGGTAAATTTAGGGAACAGGGAATCGTCGGAATCGGTTGCTACGGGATATGTGCCGTAATCCCTGTAAGAATCGAGCTGCTGCCCGGTATATGCAGGAGTAATATTTTGGCCTTCCGGCAGCCGGGTGACCCGGAAGCTGTCAAGCCTCACCGGAGCGCCGTTCTTATCTTTCAGCTGCACACTGACCGTCATGAATATTTCGGTACATATCACCGGCTGATCGCAGGGATGTTTTTCTACATCCACTTCTACGCATGCCATAGCTAAAAAAAACAAACAAAGCGCTAACAAGGGCGTTTTCATATTCTTTCATCGTGATGAGTACCATATGAAAGACCCCCGGAACGGTGCAAAGGTTGTACCCGCGGCGAAGATTTTCAGAATTCTTCCTGCGCCAGCTCGCTGTTGACAACTGCTCCTGCGAAGTTTCCCGTAGCGGCCGCATTGGCCACCGCCCTGCTCGTTCAGCGCGCACCCGAGCGAGGCATGGATGTCGGTGTGATGACGAAAGGACAGACCGGCGTATACGGCGTCGAAAGCTGCCCCGGCGCCGTCAGCGAATACGAGCTGACGAACGTGCCCGTTATGGCAGTATTTCCATTACCTGGTCAGGAAGAACCCGTACGCCGTTCCTGGCGAGCTTTTCGAGATCTTCGCTGCTAAAACCGGCCGCCGAAGAGGCGGCGGATGATCCCCTTATTGTTTTTCAGCTTCATCCTTAGCAAAGGATAGCTTTTGCCCAGGTCGTCCTTATCCGATCTTTCGAAGACCTCGAACCCTGCCTTCCTGTAAAACTGAAGCGCCCTGGTATTCTGCTCGTTTACGTCTATCAGGTTTGCGTTCAGGCTGCCGACGGCAAAGCTGATAAGCCGTTTTCCCAGGCCCAGTCCTATATATTCGGGGCTCAGGAAGAGCATTTCAATTTTTCGCCCGCTCAGGGCTATGAAGCCGGCGACCCGGCCCCGGTCTGTGAGGCAATAAATTTCGAATAGGTTCAGGTCGAGCTTGTAAAGGAGATTTTTGAGAATGATGAAGTCTTCCCGAGTCAGAAAATGGTGAGTGGCCAGAACGGATTTTTCCCATACCGAAAGGACCTGTTCCCTGAGCAGGTCCGAGTATTTTTCAATTTCAACAGGGTGTGAACTCATTTCTCAGGCTAAATTTAAGACGCGAAAGTAGGTAAACTACATAGAATTAACGCCAAAAAGGCCGTCGTGATGCGACAGCCTTTTGGATATTCAGCAGGCGAAGCCTGGTCAGCTGATTTTTATCTCCTGTGCGTGGTGCTGAGTTTCAGGATTTTTCGGCAGGATGACGCGCAAAACGCCGTCTGTATATTCTGCCGAGATTTCCTGTGTAAGCACCTTCCCGTTCAGCTGGAAAGAACGGCTGAAATGAGAGGGCCTGAATTCTTCGTAGACAAAGCTTTCCTGCTTTTCTTCCTGTGCGGGCTGATAGCTGATGGTCAGGATATCGTCATCGATCGAAATCCCGAACTCTTCTTTTTTCAGGCCGGCTGCGTATAGGGAAAGCACAAATCGGTCGGTTTCATCCGTAATATTTACAGGCTTGAACGCAGCCATGTTTTTCTTCATTCCGTGCGCCCAGGGAGCTCCTCTGAACCCTCCTGCGAAGGCTTCTCCCAAACGTGAGCGAAAATTTTCCCTGCACCCTGAACCGGGGTTAGCGAATCCATGACGGCTATTTTTATCGAATGCTTCTCTGTAATACATGTTGTTTCTGATTTTGAATTGAAAATGAAATTGAGGTTAGCCGATCGGTACTATAGCCGGCCTGCTTCTGGTGTGGACCGGCACGATGGTATCGGCTTTTCGCGCTGGTACCGGTCCGTGGTTTTCAAAAGAAAACTCATGATGCCCGGAATGACGGCCCTGGCCAAAAAAGCCTGCAATCGCTTTTACAAGCAGGACTACGGCTGCGACGGCCATCACGACAAGCAGTATTTTAAACACTACGAAGAGTGCCAGGGCGCCCAGTCCTGCGGCCAGTGTTATGACTGCGAAGCGGGGCAATATGAATGCGAGCTTATGGTTCATTGTGTTTTAGATTTATCTGGTAAAATAATAGGGCCCTTTCCATAGCAGACGTATGCTCCGCCGGTTTTACTTTAAAAACAAATGGTTTTTAGCTGTTGTTACAGAAAAGCTATATTTGGCAATCCATAACTTCTCCTGCCTGCTATGAAAGATTTTTTTCTGGAGCTGTTTGCCTACGGCCATCATTACAATCAGCAACTGGCCGATATTTTGACTGCCTCGGAGGAGAGCGTCACTGAAAAGCCGGTAAGCCTGTACAGTCATATTCTCAATGCCCATCATACCTGGAACAACAGGATTGCCGGCCATACGCCGCTTTTTGGCGTATGGGAGCTTCATTCTATCCGGGATCTTAAAGAAATTGACCGCGTCAACTACAACTTTTCAGTATCGCTGCTCAATACCAGGGAGCTGGATGAGGAAATGCATTACCGTAACACGAAGGGGCTTGAATTCACCAACAGCATACGGGATATTCTTTTTCACATCATCAACCACTCCACTTATCATCGGGGGCAGATTGCTACGGAATTCAGGAAGACGGGCATTGAACCTCTTGCGACGGACTACATCTGGTATAAAAGGTAGGAAAAGCGGCGATTCTATTTGCTTCTGTCAAAGACAAACAGGTCGGTGAACTCCCAGTTGCCGTCCTTGGGCGTACCTCTCCTGATGACAAGAACATCGCGTTTCCGGAGCTCATAGATGATCCTTACTTTTTTGTCGCTTTTCTCGAACAGCGCCTCGTTCTTTTTGGCCTCTATGAAATCGTAAGTGTCTGCATCTTCTTTCTCTTCTACCGATATGAGGCCCGGCTTAAAATGCTTTACTCTTACAAGGGGGCCTTTTTCTGTTTGCTCGAAGGCGAAGATCTCGTACAGGAAAGGCTTGTTGTCCCGGATCATGCGGATGTATCCTACGATATTATTGCCTTCCGGCGCGGACCAGGCGGCTTCTATAGGTCCCCCGCTGAACTGCCCCTTCCAATGTCCTTCAATATGGGCCACTACCGAAAGGTCGGGCGCGGTCTGCGCGCCGGTCGGCTGGCTGCCGAAGTAAATAAGACAGAAAAGCGAAAGGAAATGTCTGAAGGTAGGCATCATGATATAAAGTAAAAATCGTTTTGACAGATAAAGCACAAACCCCGCGCGGCTTACTGTTCCGGGCGGGGTTTGAAAGTTGTTGATGAAAATTATTTCAGGCTGGCCAATGCAGCGTCATAATCGGGCTCCTGGGTTGTTTCAGGGACCTGCTCTGTATAAGTCACGATACCTTCCTCGTCGAGCACCACTACCGAACGGCTCAGCAGGTTCTTCAGGGGAGAATCTGTGATCGTCACGCCATAGTCATTTCCGAAAGACGAACGGAAAGCAGACAGCGGAATCACGTTTTCCAATCCTTCCGCACCGCAGAACCGGGCGAGCGCAAAAGGGAGGTCGTTGGAAATACAAAGTACGACGGTGTTGTCCAGCCCGGAAGCTTCCTGGTTGAACTTCCTCACCGACGCGGCGCATACGCCGGTGTCGATGCTTGGAAAAATATTGAGAATCACCCTTTTACCTTTGTATTCAGCTGATGTTTTATCGGACAGGTCGGTGCCGGTAAGCACGAAATCGGGAGCTTTGGAGCCGGTTGCCGGCAGTGATCCTGCCGTATGCACCGGGTTGCCTTTAAGTGTTACAGTACTCATTATGTTTGTTTTGGTATGATTGAAAAAAATGACTGTTCAATAACAGTTCCAATATAGGCAAAACTCTCCATGTTGTAAAACCTGCCCCCCGGTGTTTCTCCCGTATGCTGCGCCTGCATGCGATCCATGCGTGCGACATCGCCGCTATCTTCCGGGCGGTTACTTCGAACGAAGATAAATGTCATTGCTTACCGATTCGAGATGAAGCAGCGGGCCGCCGCCTTTGGCGCTTCCTTTGATGTTATAGCCCACTATGGGATTTTTCTTTTTTTCGTCTGCAAACCGTATTGCGAGATCCGAATAGACCTCGCCGGTAATACTCCGGAGCGAAAGATCGGCTCCCTTCGAGGCGGGCCAGCTCATGTCTACGAAACCGCTGATGGTCTTCACAAAAACCGGAGCGCCCGAACCTTCAATGTGTATGTTGCCATTGATGGTGCTCAACCTGAGGGAAGCCTGCCGGGGCAGGTAAACTTCGTAACGCAATTCCATGCACGTTACGAATTGTAAATTGCCTTTTTTGGAGATGGCAGTTTTATTGTCCGGGCAGTCTTCAGCCTCTCCCTGTTGCAGCAGCTTGCTGTCCAGGTCGATGGCGAGCTTAACCGCCTGTTTCGTTTCCGAGGTCTTTACCAGGAGGGCATCGTTCAGCCTGCCGTTATTGATTTTAACATCCGCAACTACGTATACCTCCGGTCTATCCCAGTATTTTACCTGTATACTATCGGCAAATTTGAGGTCGAGGTCGACTTCCTGGCCGGGTAAAAGATTCAGCTTTCTCTCAATCTTTTTTTGCGCTATTGCGGGGATGTTTGTCCAAAAGAGGACAAATAAGAGCATCATTTTCATTTTTTTGAAGATTTAAATGGTTTGGAAAGCTAAAGCGCTCCTGTATCCGGAAAGATATTTCCGGGCTGATTTGATACAGATAACAAGAAATCTATGCTTTCAGATGACAGGAATGGAGCCGGTTGGCACGGCTTCGGCTAGGTAGCCGCATAAAAAGGTTCTATCGCCGGGTTGCCTTGGTGAGGGAAAAGACAGCCCTCGCTTTTTTAAGGCGGAAGACCCGTTATGGCTGCGATTTGCGAAGGAAAATATCTCCGCTGATGACATTGAGGTTAACGACCGTTTCGCCGCCGCCGTTGATCGTCCCGTCAAGCGAGCTGCCTACTGATATTTTTTTCAGAGAACCGGTGTTTTTCTCCGGCCCCTTTTGCCGGATATCGAAATCGGTATAGATCTCGCCGTCGACCGCTTTGAGGGTAAGGCTGGCTTTCGTACTGGCCTGAAGAGCTATATCAATAACACCGCTGATAGACGAGATAGCCACCGTTTTTCCGGCCGGCAGAGGTGTAAACCGGGCTTCGATATTTCCGCTGATGGTATTGGCTACGAATGCACCTCCTATTTTGTCGGCCTTAACGCCTGCCTGGTTGGTTTTGATTTCAATATCCCCTTCAAATCCCTGGATATCCAGATCGTCGTTACCCTGGAATGCCGACTGCTGGAACTGAACGGAAACTTTATTCGGAACCCTGAAAGTGTATTTGAAATCCTGGCGCGTAGATTTTTCTATTTTCAGCACGTTTCCTTCCTTTACCGCCGACAGCCCGATACCGGTGTTGTCGACAGCGCCGTAGTAAACCGGCTTAAGCCCTTTTGCGCGGTCGGGCACCGGCTTCATGTTGCCCGATCCCTTGATGATAAGCTCATCGCCGCTGTAGCCTTCGATTTTGACGCCGTTTGCGGGGAGCTCGATAGAAATGCTTTGCCCGGGAGCATTCGGCATCTTTGTTTTGTACTCCTGTGCTGTCACCCAATTTCCAAGAAACAGGAGCGCAGCAGAGATAAAGAGATTTTTTTTCATGGTAAACGAGCGTTGTGAATTTGAGAATTTATTGCCTTTATGACCGGCACCCGATATCCGATATCTGACATCCGACATCCGATGTCTGACATCCGATTATATACTTTTCAACCATTCGTTGGCCGCAATGACCTTGGCGGCCTCGTCGGCCTTCTTCCGTATCAGCTCCAGGTTCTGCTCATCTTCCGAAACATCCCTGAGGACCTGCAAAGCCTGCCTGTCGTTTAGCCCGGCCAGGCTTTCGATCAGGGCTGCCTGTAAGACAGGGTCTCGCTGGATCGAAAGAGAATGAATGAAGGACTGGAGGATGACCGGTTCGGAAGCGAGAGGCTGCAATGCCTTGAGGGCGGCCATCCTGACGTTGACATTCGGATCGAAATGCAGCGTATTGATCAGAACCTGGATATCGGTGTCGGCAGGATTGTCTCTGGCGGCCAGCTTATGCACGGCCAGGATACGGTCGCCGGCGGAAATGTCTCCCGGCTGGTCGAGCGAAAGGAGCTGCTGCACGGCGACATTGCCGCTGCTTATGGCCGGCTGAGCTGCTGGCGGACGTGCGGTCTGGTATCCGAGCCAGTAGCCTGCAATCACCAGCGCTGCTGCAGCAGCCACGCGTGTGAGCTGCATGAGGCGGATTGTTTTCAAAGGGACCGGCGGTTTTCCGGCATTCTGAATAACCGATCCGATATCCTGCCGGCTCCCCGCTTCAGTCTTTTCTTTTGACATTAAAGTGAAATATTCCTTCTCAAAGGTCATTTCACTGTCAAGATCTGCCCGGGAGAAAAAAATCCGCAGGCGCTGCTCTTCCGCAAGGGTGGTCTGTCCTTCATAAAAGCGGTCCAGCAGTTCCCTGATCTCTTGTTCCATATTGATGATGCTTTAAGTATTCTTCCCTGATTTTCTTTCTTGCTCTCGACAGGATGACCCTGATGTTGTTAATTTCCAGGTGCGTAACGGCCTCAATTTCTTCAAAGCTGTATTCTTCCACATCCCTCAGGTGAAGGATCAGCCGCTGCGGCTCGGGAAGTCCGGAAATCAGTTTTTTCAGCAGTCCCCCGTTATCGCTGCTTTCTGCCTGCTGGTAGGGCGTCGGCCCGGCAACGCTTTTCTCCGCGATGTCTTCGGCGGTTCCTGTTTTGCTGTAGCCGTGCGACCTGATCCTGTCCAGGCAGGAGTTGCGTACCATCTGTACGGCAAGGCTTTCGACACTTTCATACCGGTCGAGATCGTGCCTGCGGTCCCATAGTTTCAGCAGCGTTTCCTGTACTATGTCTTCAGCATCCTCGGGACGGGACAGGTAAGTCCGGGCTATCCTGAACAGCCGCGGCCTTACCGGTATGATACGTTTGCTGAAACCTTGTAAATCCATACATCATCAAAGACGATTGAGCAGATGGTTCATTACAGGTAACAGGTAATTTTTTTTGCAGGCACCTGTAAGCGGAAGGGAAAGCGGGCTTTCAGGCAATGGACGGGTCATTGCGGCCCGGGAGGACAATGCTTTTTCAGGAACTCGGTGAACAGGGTGGACATGTGCCGGACGGTTCCTTCCCCTTCCCTGATACCGTGTGTGCGATTGGGGTAGGCCATAAACTGGAATTGCCTGTTATGCCTGACCAGCTCGTTGATGAGCAGCTCGGCATTCTGGTAATGCACGTTATCGTCGCCGGTGCCATGTATATACAGCAGGTTCCCTTTCAGATGGCGCGCATGCGTAACGGGAGAGCCCTTTACAAAATCTTCGGGGTTTTCCTGAGGCAGGCCCATGAAGCGTTCCTGGTAGATGTTGTCGTAGGTGAGCTGGCTGGCTACCGCCGCCGTGGCTATGCCGGTCTGGAAGATGTCAGGATACTGGAACAGTAAATTAAGCGTGGAGGAGCCGCCGCCGCTATGACCGTGCACCGCTACCCGCCTGGTATCTATAAACGGGAATTTCCTGAACATAGCCTCGGCTGCCTCGGCCTGGTCTTTGATGTTGATCGTACCGATATTGCGGTAGATGGCTTTCCGCCAGGCGCGCCCTTTTGGGGAAGGCGTGCCGCGGTTGTCGATCGAAGCATATATATACCCGTCGGCGGCCATATTACCTGCGTAGTTCCTGTTAAAGCCGGTGCCGTAGGTGTCTTTTACCGTGCTGGCGGCGGGTTCTCCATAGACGAAAAAGACGATAGGATATTTCTTTGACGGGTCGAAGCCTGCCGGTTTGGCCATCCAGGCATCAATTTCCACGCCGCTCCGGGTAGTGACTTTAAAGAATTCTATATCCGGCTGATTCAGGTTTGGCCTGCTGCCGCCATTTCCCGGGAACAGGGGCTTGTGATCGGGCAGGGAAATCCATTGCGTTACGGGCGGGGTTTTCGCATTTGAGAAAGTATGAAGCGCCATTTTCCCGTCGGGAGAAATGAGGTAATCATGAGTGCCGGCCTGGTTGACCGGGCTGAGCCTTTCGGCGGCTCCCGAGCCGTCGAGCAAAGAACGGTAAAGGTAGGCCTGCGTGGCATTGTGAGGGGAAGCGAGGTAATAATAACTGTTTGTCGATTCGTCGGTCACCAGCGGTTTGATGATGTCGAAATCGCCTTTGGTGATCAGCTTTTCCTTTTTTCCGTCACGGGCGACGCGGTAGGCATGCCGCCAGCCGTCCTTTTCGCTGATCCACACAAATTCCCTGCCCCCGGCTATCCAATCCCAGCCGGAAGGATCGCTTTCAAATATATTTTTGACCTCGATCCAGGCCTCGTCTTTTTCGCGGTAAAAAATGCCTGATTTCCCTGTTTTTGTATTGATATAAAGAAGCGAGCTCTCATTTTGCTTCCGGTTGAGTTGCTGTACGACAAGCTCGGAAGGGTTATCCGTGAATTCCATACGCGGGAGGTAGGTGTTTTGCGGATCGCCCGGCAGGTCCATCCATTTCGTTTTTGCCGTAGCGACGTCGGCTACGCCTATCCTGTAGGAAGATGGCTTTTCACCTACTTTCGGGTATTCGACGGGCACGTTGAATGAATAGATCGAGTCAGTGTTGTTAATCATCAGGAAGTTGCGTATCTTGGTGGCGTCGATCTGCCAGTAGGCAATGCTTTTGCTGTCGGGACTCCAGCGGAAGCCGTCCCTGCAGTCGAATTCTTCTTCATAGGCCCAATCGAAAGTCCCGTTGATGATCCGGTCTGTGCCGTCGGTGGTGAGCGCTTTGGTTTTACCGGTAGCAATATCTTCGACGTATATATTATGCCCGCTGACATAGGCCACCTTTGTGCCGTTGGGCGAGAGCTTGGCATACATGAGCGAAGCTTCCGGCCGGGATGCGCCGATCCGGGTCAGTTTGCCCTTTTTTTTGTCGAGGAGCCAGTAGTCGCCGCGTGTTTCATAGCGCCAGACCTTTTGGGCATTTGCAAATACCAGGATCTTATCTCCCTGCGTGGATATCTCTATACCGGATATAACGAGGGGAGGCTTGCCGGGCGGCGTGAGCTCGCGGGCGCCGGCAAAAGTTTCCGGCGACAGGTCCGGCAGCGTAACCCGGACGATTTCACCATTGTGTACTTCGTAGAAGGCGTTTCCCCCGGGCATCCAGCGGAAGGTGGCGGGAAGCTGTGCCTGGGCTGCGATAAAGGGGCATAGCAACAGGAAAAGTTTCTGGATCACATAGAAGGATGAACGCATTTCAATATGGAATTGGTGGCAGTATAAAGGTAGTCATCACCACGTCAAAACGCAATCGTGAGCTGCTGTCCGGGATGAGGTTGCAGGTCTTCCAGGTTGGACACGGATACACCAAGCAGGCGTACGGCGGCGTTTTCCGGGATATTTTCCGCGAGCAGTTGGAGGCAGGTTTTTTCAAACAGGCTATAGTCCTTAACCGGCGTAGCCGACGACCTGCTGCGGGTGGAAATACGGAAGTCGCTGTATTTGATTTTGATCGTGATCGTCCGCCCGTAGATCCTGGTTCGCTCGCACCAGCTCCAGACATCCTCTATCAGCGGTAGCAGTCCCTCTTCCATTTGTGCTAAAGAGAGAAGATCTTTATCGAAGGTGTTTTCGGAGCCGGAAGATTTCCGGACCCGGTCAGGCTCGACCGGCCGGTTGTCGATCCCCCGGCAGATGTTGTAATAGTGGGTGCCGGCTTTTCCGAAGCGGTTCCTGAGAAAGTGCTCCGATTGTTTTTTAAGGTCGGCGCCGGTATAGATCCCTATCTGGTGCATTTTTTCGGCTGTTACGTGCCCTACGCCGTGAAATGCCGCTACCGGCAGGCCGGCGACGAAATCCTCGCCTTCCCCGGGTTTTATCACGAACAACCCGTCCGGCTTCTGGTAGTCGGATGCCAGCTTGGCCAGGAATTTGTTGTAGGATATCCCGGCAGAAGCAGTGAGACCGGTAGTTTCGTAGATAGCGGCTTTGATTTCCTTTGCGATGTGAGTGGCCGACTGCATCCCTTTCAGGTTGACGGTTACGTCGAGATAGGCTTCATCGAGCGATAAGGGTTCGATGAGGGGAGTATACCTGGCAAAAATGCTCCTGACCTGGTTGGAGACCTGCTTGTAGACTTCGAACCTGGGTTTTACGAAAATCAGCTGCGGGCATTTTCTCTTTGCTATGGAAGAAGGCATTGCCGACCGCACGCCATACCGCCGGGCCTCATAGCTGGCAGCCGCTACCACGCCTCTTTCGGAGCTGCCGCCTACTGCGACGGCTTTGCCTTTGAGGTCGGGGTTGTCGCGCTGCTCGACCGATGCAAAAAAGGCATCCATATCTATATGTATGATCTTGCGGCTCAATGGCTGTCTCGGCTGAATCCGGTTGAAAGCAGAAAGATAAAGTAAATTTGAGAGAAGCGGCGCTTTCGTTTTTGTTCTTATAAGCAAACTGTTATGACTTACCAGGAATTTGTTGACAGCACTTCCGCTTCCGGACCTCCGCAGGAAATCGATGAGCTTTTGCTTGCATTGTGGCATGAAGCGAAAGGAGATTGGGAAGCGGCGCATAACATCGCCCAGAGCAGGGAAGGAACCGGGGATTATGACCGCCTTCATGCTTACCTGCACCGGGTAGAGGGTGACGAGTGGAATGCGGGATATTGGTACCGGAGGGCAGGCGCCGTAAAGCCGGCAATTTCTCTGAAAGAAGAATGGAAGGAGTTGGCAGAACGCTTCCTGGCGCGGTAATGATGGTTTTCGCAGGGCTTATTTCATTGATATAATTGTCATTTCGGATAGGAGGCTGTTATTGATGTCACCCCTTCAGGGTTCTCTATACATCGGATTGGCTATTTCTATAATAATGCCAGTCCTTCGGACTTGGAATACCTGCGAAGCGGCATGATTATAGAAAACGGTAAATGGAATGAAGGTAGAACCGCGAAGCGGGGATATGATTATAGAAAATCGGTACATCGAATGAAGGTAGAACCGCGAAGCGGTGGCATAATTATAGAAAATCGGTACATCGAATGAAGGTAGAACCGCGAAGCGGTGACATGATTATAGAAAACGGTAAATCGAATGAAGGTAGAACCGCGAAGCGGTGTCATGATTATAGAAAACGGTAAATGGAATGAAGGTAGAACCGCGAAGCGGTGATATGATTATAGAAAACGGTAAATGGAGTGAAGGTAGAACCGCGAAGCGGTGGCATGATTATAGAAAACGGTAAATGGAATGAAGGTAGAACCGCGAAGCGGTGACATGATTATAGAAAATCGGTAAATCGAATGAAGGTAGAACCGTGAAGCGGTGACATGTTATAGCATAAGCTTTTTGGCTTATATAACAAAATTATAAGTTATTTAGCTTATATAGCAAAATTATAAGTTATTTGGCTTATATTTGGAGCGGACATTATAGAGATAGCAATGATTCCGAAAAAAAAGCCGGGTATAGGAGTAGTATTGACTGCCGATCTGGTCAATTCAACTGCCTTCCCTACGGAAGAAACGGAGCGGAGGCTCGGGGATATGCTGGACCGGCTGAGAACCGGGACCGACTGGTTGCTCAGCCCTGAAGTTTACCGGGGCGACAGCTTCCAGGGGGTATTGAGAAAGGGGGGAGAAGCGCTGCGCATTTCGCTGGTGGCCAGGGCGATCCTGAAGGCGGAGCACCCTGACCTGGATCTGAGAGTCGCCCTGGGTATCGGAGCGATCGGCAGGCTGACAGACAGGCCGGGGACTTCAGACGGGGAGGCATTCCGGCTGTCGGGCTTGCTGGCAGATGTGATGAAGAAGGAAAAAGCCCGGATAGCGCTCGCCCTGCCGGTGCCGTCGGAGCCCGTAAAGGCCGCGCTTATACTCCTGGAGTCTGTTGTTGAGAAGTGGACTTCCGCACAGGCCGAGGTAATGCTGAGACTGCTGACAGGATTCAGCATGAGTGAGATAGCAGAAGCGCTCAGAATCAGCCAGCCGGCTGTCAGCCAGCATGCGCAGGCAGCAAAGTGGTGGGCTGTTGAGCCGTTGATACACACATTTGACCAGCTGATCCAAGCTTTCTATTCCTATGACTGAGTTCCTGGCTTTACTGACAGCGCACATTTTGGCGGACTTCTATCTGCAACCCGGTGAATGGGTAGCCGAAAAGCGGGAGAAAGGCTGGAAAGCAGGCGCGTTATACGCCCACGTGCTGACCGTCACAGCTTTATCCTACCTGCTGCTGGGATACTGGAACCAGCCTCAGATCGCCCTGGGGCTGGGATTGGTGCATGGCTTCATAGATTTGGTCAAGCTTCGTTTTGATACCCGGAGAACGACCGCCTGGTTTATCTACGACCAGCTGCTTCACCTTGCAAGCATTATCATCACCGCCTGGATCATCACCGGTACGGCGGGGATCTCGCTGGAAAAGTCTATTGAGCACATAAGGCAGCCCGGCGTTTCGGCTACGATAGCGGGTCTTCTCATGTGCCTTACGCCGGTGTCGTTCCTTGTCGGGATGTTCACGAAACCATGGCGGGAAGAGCTTGAACGGCTTGCCCCGGGCGCAGAAGATAACCTGGATAACGCGGGGAGGTGGATCGGGATGTCGGAGCGGCTGCTTATTTATATTTTTGTATTGCTGGGACAATATTCCGCCATCGGTTTTCTGATAGCGGCCAAGTCATTGCTGCGCTATAATGACAAACATCCGGCGGATATCCCGCACAGCTATATCACTAAAAAATCGGAATACGTACTGGTAGGCACGCTGTTCAGCTATACCTGCGCTATAGTCATCGCGCTGCTGGTCATACGGCTGCGGTAAAGCGCTTCCGCTCTCTGCTGTACAAGAAAGAAGCGACGCGGACTGGTTGTTAAAATAAGTTAAACGGCGGTTTTTTATGGCGGGCTCTTAAACTCAGGACGATGCCGGGACTCTAACCCACATAACCAAAACAAGCAATACCATGAAAAGATCAATCATCGCCTTACTCTTTTTTGTAACCATATCAGCAGGAGCATTTGCCCAGGAAAGGAGGGGAGGGGGAGAAAGAATGAGCCCTGAAAAGAGGGCTGAGATGCAGACCAAAAGAATGACCGAGCAGCTTGGCCTCAACGACGACCAGCAAAAGAAAGTGCTTGCGCTCAATATTGAAAGGACAAAGAAAAGCCAGGAGCTGGGACAGGCGGAAGCATCCAAACGACAGGAAATACGCGAAGCTTACGTAAAAGAGCTGAATACGATTCTGACGCCCGAGCAGCAGGAGAAACTGAAAAACGCCCAATCGGAAGGCAGGGGGCCGCGCAATGGTGCAACCAGGAGCCGGAAGGACGGCAAAGGAGCCAAGCCTCAAAACTGATTTAGCTCCTATACAAGAGGCAGCCTGGAAAGTGCTCCCTGATGAGCACTCGGTAAGATGTTCTAAAAAGTGCCAGAATGCTTTTTAGAACATCTTACTATTTTTTCCGGCTCAGGATAAAGAAGCGGCTGATCATAAAGAATGAAGCCAGCGCAAGCCCGGTCGTCAGCCCTATCCAGATACCCGGGGGACCTACATTGAGTTTAAAGGTCACATAATAGCCAATAGGAAGCCCCACAATCCAGTATGCGATCGCTACGAAGCCGGTAGGGACCCTGACATCTTTCAGGCCGCGCAGGATACCGGCGCTGACCGCCTGGGTGCTATCCGAGATCTGGAAGACCGAAGCGAAGATGAGCAGGTAGGCTGCCAGCTCCACAACTCTGGGGTCGTCGTTGAACAGTGTGGGCAAAAAGCCCTTGAGCACCACGAAAAGAACGGCACAGAAAGAGCCGTAAGCCAGCGCAGTGAAAATAGTGCTTTTGCCGATCAGCTTTATTTTAGGAAAATTACGGGCGCCGAAAGCATTGCTCACCCGGATGGAAGCTGCCTGTGAAAGTCCCATCGACACCATAAAAGTAAAGGAGGCGCAGGCGAGGGCGATCTGGTGAGCGGCCTGCTCGACAGCCCCGATCGTGCCGATGATGATCCCCGAAACCGCAAAAGCGCCCGACTCCATGCCGAGCTGGAGGCTTGACGGGATACCGATATGAAGCAATTCCTTAAAAGTTTTTCTCCGCAGCTTCCATTGATTCCTGCCAACCGCCATATACCTGGCAAAAAGCCTGTGTCTCAGGATCACATAACCCAGGGCTAAAAACATGACCGACCGGGTGATCAGCGTAGCCCATCCTGCTCCCAGCAGCTCCAGCCGGGGAAAGCCCCAATTGCCGTATATGAACAGCCAGTTCAGGAACGCATTCAGGGGCAGCCCCGCCAGCGAAATGATCATGGCCGTTTTAGTGTACTCCAGGCCGTCGGCAAACTGCTTGAGCGTCATGAAGAGGATCATCGGTATAATCGATATCCCGATAAAATTCATAAATGGGATCGCGTAAGCCACTACTTCGGGATCCTGCCCGAGATGGTGGAAAATGTCCTTACCTCCCAACAGAACGCTGGCAATCAAAAGAGCGGAAATGGTACAAAGCAGGAAGCCGTTATAAAAATAATGCGAAACTTTCTGGCCGTCATTCTGTCCGTGAGCCATCGAAACCATCTGCGATACCGAGATCGTCACGCCGATCCCGACTACAAACGGGATGTTCATCACATTGAATACCAATGCCGCCGCAGCGAGCTGCTTATAGCTTACCGCACCTACCATCGCCGTGTCGATAAGATGCAGTGCCATCTGGGCGAGCTCTCCCAGGATAATTGGGAGCGCGAGCTTTACTGTTTTTGAGGTTTCGTCAAGCATGTTTGCCTATCCCTTTCTGGTGTGTTCGAAAAGGGACGCAAAGATACGACGATGATCAGGCTTCCAACCTAACGTTCCAGCTTTTTCAGCATCACTTTCCGGAATTCTATGGGCTGACCTTCGCTTTGCAGGGCAATGAAACCCTCTTTCAGGGGCTTGCCGTCGATTTTAACGGCGGGGTCAAACCGGTTGGCAACTCCGCCGCCGATCTGGGGTTTGCTGTATTGCAACACGGTATCGCCCTCGATAATATGTTTGACAAGGGAATCACCCCACACCATCAGTTCGGCCCGTACCCAGGCATCTTTGTCGTAAGTTTTGGAAGAAGAACTGATGCAGTGGGTTTCGTCGAGCTTCCCGTTGTAGACAATATGGGTGCCGGGCGAGCACATGTTGCCGGTCGGGCGTGGCTTCCCGTCTCCGAGCCCGGCAAGAAACTGCATTTCTACCGATATAGGCCAGTCTTGCTCTCTGGGCATCGTGCGCGGATCCTGCGAATGAAACATCACACCGCTGTTGAGAAGCGTGTAAGAGGGGGCGCCGGGCTGAAGATCACCGCTGAACCGGTATTCGACAACCAGGTGATAGTAAGAAAAAGGCTCCTTGTAGTACAAATGGCCGAACTGATCGTTGAAATCTCCATACCCGTCATACCTTACCTTGATCATGCCGTCTTCGACCCGGAACGTATTGGCAAAATTCTCATTTACTTCATGATGGTGTATTTTTACGATCCAGTCGTCGATGTCTTTACCGTTAAAAAGAGAAATCCATTCGTCTTCCGTTTCCGGGCTTTCATCGGCAGAGCGCGTCGAGCACGAAAAGAAAGCAACGCAGGCGAGCAGGAAAGCTGCCAGGGCGCGAATATGCCAGGCTGCGAAGACCGGTCTTTCAGATAAATTCATATGCGTTGTTGAACCGTATGGCACAAAAAAAAGGTTATCAGAGCAGTCTCCCGTTTCAAATAAAACCGAAAATTAAACATATCTACTGTTCAAAACAGAGTCACACACATTGCAGATCCCTCATAAATCCCGGTTTGTTGCCGCCCTGATGCTCACAGCGTCAATGGCCTCTATAGACAGAAGCATTGTCAATGTCTCGTTGCCTGCCATCCGGGAGGATTTCAAGGTAGGCATCAACGAAGTGGAATGGGTCGTAACGGCCTACATGCTTTCCTTTTTGCTGGTCCTGCCGCTCATGAACTGGCTGAAAAGCCGGATCGGCTACTACCGCCTGACCGTTATCTGCCTCAGTATTTTTACGGCGGGGTCGGTATGCTGCAGCATGGCGCCGGATTTGTTCTGGCTGGTCCTGTGCCGGGCCATCCAGGCTGCTGCGGGCGGCATTATCACCCCTATGTCGATGGCCATCCTGAGCGAGACGCTGCCGCGAGAAGAAAAAGGGAGCGCTATCGCCTGGTGGGGGATAGGAAACGTAACCGGCCTGGCGATCGGTCCGACACTGGGAGGAGCGCTGGGCCATTACCTGGGCTGGCCTTCCGTATTTTACATCAACTTACCCCTGGGGCTGATCGCCTTGTTCCTGACCATCCGCTACCTGGCATTTATGAAGCACCACCCGGTATCCGGGAGTAAATTTGATTTTACAGGCTATTTCCTGTTCTCATCCTTCATCCTGTCCGTGCAGCTATGGGTGTGGACCATTTCAAAATATTCATTGGGGAGTATTTACCCCTGGATTGTAATGGCGGCGGCAGCACTGTTTTTGCTGGCCTACATCAGGTCGGCCGATAAGCCCGATGCGCTTCTCGACCTGGGGGTGTTCCGTTATGCCCTTTTCAACAGGTCGGCCATCGTTATTTTCATCCGCTCCATAGCGTTGTTCGGGGGCATGTTCTATCTCCCGTTCCTGCTGCAGGGCGAGCTGGGCTACAGCCAGATGCAGACGGGGCTGATGATGCTTCCCAATGCGCTCATGGTCCTCCTGACGCGGCCGGCCGCGGGGCGCCTGGCAGACAAAGGAAAAATACGGGACATCACGATGCTGGGAATCGGGATGGTCGCGTTGTCTTTTGTCCTGTTTGCGCTGATAGGAGAAAATGCGGCGCCGTGGTGGATCGTTACCATCATGATTTTCAGGGGAATAGGGATGGGATACCTGGTGGCTCCGGTCTCCGCCTCGCTTTTAAACGCCGTCAGGCAGGAGCAAACTGCTACGGCTACCACTATGAACAGCCTGATACTGCAGCTCGGGGGTTCTCTCGGGGTTGCCATGAGCGGCGTATTTTATCACCTCTTGTACGATCACTACGTATTAAGTTTGCTGCCGGGCGAAACAGCGGAGCATTACGCGCTGAAAGGAAGCTTCCTGATAGCAGCGGCCCTGATCCTGGTGGCGTGGATACCTGCCTGGAAGCTCCCCAGGGCAAATCCCGATCTCGGCGGCGGCGGAGAGAAAATGGCTCAATGATATCCGATAATTCTGTGACCGCTTCGCGGCTGGTTTACCTATACCCGGTTGGCATTTAAGTATGTGATGGCCGCCCGGATCTGGGAAAACGTGATGCTGTCATCCAGCGCGAGCTTTATTTCACCGAGCGTTTTACCGGGATTTTCCGCAAGGTAGTCCAGTATCTGCCTGATATTGCCGGGCGGGTAGACGGCAAAGATATCGAGCTCGCCGAGGCCGATGTAATACGACAGGTGGGTTTCTATGGTGCTTAAAGCAAGATTGCGTTCGAGCGCTATATCCGCCGGACTTTTGCCGGAACTGAACAGATCGAACGTTACCCAGCGGGTATTGATCTTTTCCGGCCTGGGTGCGGGCAATTCGATTTCAGCCTGTTCGGGCACGATCCCTTTCTCCAGGCAGTAGTTTTTCACTATCCCGATGATTTCAGGGCCGTACTTCCCGGCTTTGGTTTTCCCGATTCCTTTTATGGTTGCCAATTGCTCAATGCTGACCGGCAGCCGACGGGCAATTTCAGTCATGGTCCTGACCTGGAGGACCATGTACTCCGGGATGTTATTTTCCGATGCCAGCGCATTTCGCCAGGTTTTCAGCTCCAGGTACAGCTCTCCGTTGGCAGGTGAGCCGGCCGGGCTACCTTTGGAAGCTTTGTCTGCCGTAGCTTTGAAGTCGATATCGGCATCGGCTTTGGCGCGCAGGTACCTGCCTACGGAAAATTGTTCAGCGGCAACATGCAGGCAGGCGTTCTTTATAAACAGGCTTCTTGCCAGGTCTTCCTTCGCCTGGGTAAACCCCTTTTTAAAATTTGTACTATCAGACTCCGGGTCGATAGCCCTGATCTCCGGTAATAGCCCTTCGTCGGTTTTATTTATGAAATACAGCGCGGCCTTTTTTATCCGGTCCTGGACCTCGTCATTGACCTCCGCCCCGCTGCCGGCGAGCATATGATTGAGCTGGTTTCTGAACTTCCCACTTACCTGGTCAATATCCCTGTCGAAAACGCCGGACATGTTGGCCAGCTTTTCTTTTACGGTATCGGTTACCACAGCCGGGTGCTCGCGGAACACCCTCTGCATCTGCTCAACCGCCCTCCTGGTTTCATTCCAGTCGAAAAGTTCGAAGAGCGTGGATTTGAGAAACAGGATTTTGGCATGTTCCAGCTGCTCCGGGTTAGGCGGATTTTCGGTCGTTTCCTTTACAAATGATGCCACCTGGCGGTCGGTCCGGATGCTGTGGGGCTCTACGGGTGTGCTCAGCACCATGCCTTCCAGTGTTTTGCAGCGGCTGAGGGCTACATATACCTGTCCATGGGCAAAAGAAAGGTTGGCGTCGATAATAGCTTTTTCGAATGTAAGTCCCTGGCTTTTATGGATCGTAATAGCCCATGCCAGCTTCAGCGGAAACTGGATGAAGGTCCCGACAACGTTTTCCTCTATTTCTTTGGTTTCCTGGTTGAGGATGTACTTAACATTGGTCCAGGTCGCCTTTTCCACATCGATTTCCTCCGCATCGCCCGGGCATCTGACGTAAATCCGGTCGGCGGATATCCTGGTAATTTCGCCTATTTTCCCGTTGTAGAACCGCTTTTCTCTCGATGCATCATTCTTTACAAACATCACCTGGGCGCCCTGTTTCAGCTCGAGCTGTTCTTCGGTGGGATAGGCAAATGCGGGAAAATCGCCGCTGATTTCGGCCCTGAACAGCGAGGCGCTTCCCCCGAGTTCCGCCAACTGTTGAGCGTTGATCCTGACCGCACTGGCGTTGTGCGTGCTCAGTGTAATGTAGCCCTCTCCTTTCCCCGGCCTGAACGAAGGAATATGGCGCTGGTTCAGCAGCCTGAGACTATCGTCATCCAGGCTGTTGTCGCGCACTTTATTTAGGATATTGATGAATTCAGTATCGGTCTGGCGGTAGATATGGGTCAGCTCGATCCGGATCAGGTCCGTTTGCCTGAGGGCGTTGCTGCTAAAGAAAAAGACAGTGTCGTAGTGCTCTTTCAGCAGCAGCCATTCGTCTTCCTTGACAACCGGCGATAGCTGCTGGAGATCGCCTATCAGGAGGAGCTGTGTGCCGCCAAAAGGCTTGTTCCTGTCCTTAAACCTTCTCAATACGCCGTCAATCGCATCAAGAAGGTCTGCACGGAGCATGCTTATCTCGTCGATGACCAGCAGATCGAGACTTTTGATAAGATTTATTTTTTCCCTGCCGAACCTGAGGATACCGTTATTGGGGCCTGCCGCGCCCGGGATATTGGGGCCGAAGGAAAGCTGGAAAAAAGAATGCGCGGTGACCCCGCCCGCGTTGATGGCCGCCACCCCGGTGGGAGCTACAATGATCATCCTTTTGGGTAATGCGTTTTTCAACCGGGTCAGGAAAGTGGTTTTACCCGTGCCTGCCTTCCCGGTCAGGAATACGTTTTTGTTGGTATGAAATATGAATTCCTCGGCTAGCCTGAGTTGAATGTTCTGCTCCATAAGATGCATCGGTTGCCGGAAGAGACCGGGTTCGGGTGACAGCCGTCAAAAAAAAGATCCATGTTCCGGAGCTTAAAAGTATGCTTTTTTTTCTCCTCCGGCGCTGTTTTGTTTACTTCAAATCCGGATATAATAAAAGCTTAAGTGGTAAAAAAGAAGGGTCGGTCGGTCTTATCCGTCTGAAAGCGAACGTCCCGGTAAATTTATTTTCCTATTTTTGCTGTTAAGCACCGAAGAAGAAAACACCTGACATGAAGATTTCAATAGCCGACATCAGAAACCAATCGTTTGAGAAAGCATTTCGCGGGTACGAGCCTGCGCAGGTCCACTCATTCCTGGGAGAGCTTTCGAATGAGCTGGAACGTATTGCAGACGACAACAAGCTGCTGAAAATGCAGCTCGAAATAGCGGAAAAGGAGTTGAGCCGGTTAAAGGAGGTGGAAATGTCATTGTTCCGTACGCTGAAATCGGCGGAGGAAAACAGCGCGCGGATTACGGAACAGGCGCAGGAGATGGCCGAGACCTACCTGAAGGATTCCAAAGCCCAGACCGAAGAAATTTTGCAGGAAGCGCAGCGGAAAGCGGGTATGCTGATCCAGGACGCTGAGAATAAGGCCAAATACCTGCAGGAAGAAGCTGTAAGCTCTATTAAGGAATATGAAAGAGAGTGCAGGGCCCTGGAAAAGCACAGGGACCTCCTGACCGGTGAGATCCGGGTATTGATCGGTAATCTTACCGAGACGCTGGAAAAGTATGAGAAGAAATACCCGCGCGAGAACTCCCGCGAGAGGGCCGACAGTATGCCGCAGCAGGAAACCGGACCGGGTGACGACGAGCAGAAGACAGTGCGGGTGAAGGGATCGCGCAATCCGGCGCTGATCAGGAAAAACGAAAATAATTCCTGAGCTTATCCAGATGGCAATCATATCGCTCGAAGGACTGGAGTTTTTTGCCTTCCATGGCGTCTACGAAGAGGAGCAGCGCATCGGGAACCGGTTTTCCATTGATGTGCATATTGATGCCGAGGTCGTCCGGGCCGGGGTATCCGATGAATTGTCTGATACCATCGACTACGTGCGTGTATGCGAGATCGTTGCCGGGGTAATGAAGGATTCTTCCAGCCTGCTGGAGACGCTTGCACTCAATATCATCACGGTTGTCAAACAAACCTATCCGTCGGCAAAAGAAGTTTGTGTGAAGGTTTCCAAGCTGAATCCTCCTATCGGCGTGATCTGCAGGAATGCGAGCGTAACGATGAAGGGGTAGCTTACCGGGTGAGCACGCCCCGGTAAAGGGATGGCCAGTTTCCGTAAAGCTCTATTTCTGCTTCCGATCCGTCCGGAAGCCTGATGCGCAGGCTCCTGGTATGACCGGGCTGCTGGAAGGAATCCAGCGCCAGGACAAGTATCCTGTCGCCATTCGTGACGGAGGTTACGAAAGGCAGGCGGTATTGAGCGGCAAGAACAGCCTGTTCTTGCTGCGGCTCGTGCCATTGTCCCTCAAGGTAGAACGGCAGGTCTCCGCGTTTTCCCTGGTAAACGATATCGCCTGCCTGGCAGGCCATCCAGTTCCCGAGCGCAAAGAAATCGGACGCATAGTCCCAGTAACGAGGACTTTCGCCGGAGGATGAGTCTGCCGAAAACCGGGTCACCTCCGAGCGACCGTCCGCCGGCAGCCATATGGTAGCGGCATGCAGATGGGTATTGTCACGGATCGAATAATTATCCGGACCTCTTCCCCACGGCTGTGAGTCATTCCATACATACAGGCCGTCGCCTTCGATCAGCGAGAATAAGGAAAGGGAGAGCGCCTGGCTGGCCGGAATGGTTTCGAGACCGCTGAATACCAGCGACCCTTCGGGGTTTGTAGTCCGGACCTGCCAGGGAAACGGCGGATCGTCATACATGGGCATAAACCGGTTCCAGGCAAACCAGATCGTTTTGTTATTTTGCTGGTAGCTGAACAGCCGGTTGATCCTCGATGCGTGAACAGCCGAAAGGACCAGGTAGTTATTCAGGTTGTAGTGCCGGTCGCCGACCGTAACGGGAGGCCGGGGGTAAACATCGACCGCGGTCATGTTGAAGTATCGGCCGAAAAAATCCCCGTCAGAATTCTTCTCAAAGTTGAAGTGGTTGGAACGCGGACCGGCGTAATCCTGCAAAAAGCCGGCAGGAGTGAAATTTCCATCCTTGTCCCGGAAGGTAGTATTGACGTAGGCGCTGCCTCCCCAGTAATCGAAGAGGTACATTCCGGGATTGTTCTGTTTCAGCCTGCTTGAAAACCATAGCAGCCGCTGCCTGACGCCGGGAGAATAGCGACGGTTCCAGAACTCGAAATCATAGGCATATACACCGATCCTGCCGACCCTGTCAGCATATGCTTCGACTTCGCTGCGCCCCAGGCTTTCAAACCAGCGCTGGTCCCGGTCGCCGAAAAAGCCAGGGGCTTCCGTCCAGTGCTGTTTTTCGGCCGGTATATCCTGCTCCCATCGGGGCAAATGCGTGACGCCTCTTTTGAAATAAGCTTCGGAGGGCACGTCGCGGTTGAGCCGGTAGGTCATCATAAGCTTGCCCGGCACCGGCTCGTATTCGGGGAATATCCTGTCGAACCAGGGGTTAAAGGTCTGCGACGGCCTGAACCATCCGGGAAAAGGGACAGGCGACAGCCGGCCTGCGCTTCCGGCGCCGGATGAAGCGCTATCGGGGGCGATCCAGATCGATTGGAGCCTGGAAGTGCGGTGTCTAGTCCTGTTCCACCACTGGTCGTAAGGCCCGTCGATCCATCTGGCGACTACCGTATAAAGGTAGCCGGGCCGGACGGCAATTCCTTTGTCGAGGGAGTCGGTACGCATGCTTTCCAGGAAGTAATATCTTTTTCGCCCATCGTCATATCCTGCGAAATCTTTCAGGTGATACTTCCCGTTTTTTACGGTTACACGCACGTCGAGCAGATCGTCGTCGCTTCCGTGCCTGAACCAGCGTGCGGTGTCGGCTATTTCGCGGGCCTGCATCCCGTCGAATTCCAGTGCTGCCGTTACGTTGCAAAGTGAATCTTTGAGGCTTTTAAGCGTCAGGATAAAAGGCCCGGTTTCGAGTATGCCGGCCGTCAGCCGCAGCCAGCCTCCGGGATAAGCAGAAATGACGATCTCCTGCCGGCGGTCTCCCTGGACGACGGTGGCTGTGAAAGGCGCTATACCGGCGGACGGGGTGTAGGCAAGCAGCCTGATCTCGGGGCCGATCTGCCTGTAACGCTGGATGGTAAGCTGGTGCCTGCTGCTGTCGGCCCGGATAATTTCAGGCGCCGGAAACCGGGAGAGGTCAACCTCTGCATACGTGCGGCTCCGGGGAAGCAGTGCGAAAGCTATCCAGGCTGCCGCGCCCAGCGTCGCCGCAAAAAACAGGAAGAACGTGTATTTTTTCTTTTTCGGGGAGAGCATCGGACCGTTTGGCGGCGGCTCATCTACCACCAGCGGTAGAATAGCCCTACCGATCCGGCCAGGGTACCGACACCATTGGTGATGTAGCCGTATTTGAAAGTGTTCTGATCGTAGCGGACTGCAACATCCAGGCCGACGGGGCCGTCGTTTTTGAAAAAGTACTTCAGCCCGGCTCCCCCTCCGAATCCGAGGGTAGTCTGTTTTTTCTGATCAGCGAGAATGCCGAAATAGTCGGTATAGGTATTGATGTGAGCGCCTATATTAACCTGTACGTACGGCGACAACCGGGCATTCGTTCCCAGGAAGTGATACTTGATCAACCCGGTAAGCGGAACAGCCGTGTAGGTGCTGGTTTTTACAGCGGAGACTTCGTTCTGTCCCACCGTGTAGATAGCCCGCGGATACCGCTGCTCAAAATAATATTTCCCCGCTTCCAGGCCGGCAGATAGGGGCATATTACGGAAAACCCACTCTACGGAAAGGCTGTAGTTGGCAAAGGAGGGCTTATCGACGTAGCCGTCCGTGATCGATCCGAGGGGGACGGCGCCCAGCCAGCGAAGGGTCGCCAGGTTGTGCGTATAACGCTGGTAGGGAGATTCGAGCGTGTAGAGATCGGCTCTCTGAGCTTTCGAAATGCCCAAACCGGCAAAAAGGAAAGCACATATTGCTAAAATATGACGATTCATGGCTTTGCTGATCAATTGATTTTGAGATAGGAGGATTGTTTAAAAAGCTGGTCGACCATCGGCGGGACCAGCGACGGTTCATACAGTCCTTCGCCGCGTATCTGCGCATTCCAGAGCACTTTCAGCTTCTGGTTGGCAGTATCCGGATTTTTCAGATCGAGCATGTTGACGATCCAGTAAAGCTCCTGGACCTGCTGGTAAGTGTAGTAGCTGGGCATTCCCATTCCCCATCCGCCGTATCCGCCCCAGTATCCGCCCCAATAGCCGCCTACCGGGATTTGCACAAGGTTGAGATAGCGGTTGTCTACCAGCTCCAGCGTTATGCCTACATCAGGATCATCGTCAGGACCTACGTATTCATATCCCATCTGCTTCATATTGTGTATAATCCGGGTGATCATGGCCAGGTCTGTTTCGGAAAGGGAAGTCCCTTCGCCCTGGTTCGAGATAATGTAGACGGAATCGACGATGCTGAAAGACTTGTAGTCTTTAAAATTGGCCTCCTTATCGTGGTTGGTGAAAAACACCTGCGTGTCTTCATAGGTGAGATCGGAGATTGGGTCTTTGGAACATGCTGCGAGCAATGCTCCGAACGCCAGGGTGATAATGAAGAAGGTGCGCTTTCTCATGGCTGTCTGAAACTTTTTAAAAGGAAACCGATTGGTAACAATCATATAACGATGATATGCAGAAATCATTTTGAACCGGACCATACTCATTTTTGGGCTGCTATTTATAGTTAAAAGACCACTTTTGAAAGAAAAGAGTTGTAATAATTGCGTAATATTGCGTCGTCCGGAATTTGTTTTTATGGCGGACACTGCTAATTTTAGCGGGAAATGATGAAGTCACCCGGAGTTTTGCCAGATGCCGAAAGACAACAGCGCAGTTCCGGGAGCAGCGCCCGCAAGAGACAGTTTATACGTATATGGATATTAAAGACGAGACCCTGCGAATAATCGACCTGATTAATGATTCATATGAAAGTGAGGAAGCCTGGCACGGTCCGTCGTTGGTTACAAGCCTCCGCGATGTCTCTCCCGCTGTCGCCGAGGCAAGGCTGACTCCCAATACCCATTCGATTGCCGAGATAGTTTACCACATCACTACGTGGCGCATTTTCGTGGCCAGAAAGCTGCAGGGAGATCAGGAGTTCGATATCAGATCTGCCGATAAAGACTGGAAGGTTTTCGGGATGGTCGATGAGTTTGAATGGGAGACCCTGCAGATGGAGCTGAGCCTATCCCAGGATGAACTGGTGACCCGCCTGGAGCAGATCGGGAGCGACGCCTACCTGGAAGAGCTTGTTCCCGGAAAAAATTACAGCTTTTATACGCTTCTTCACGGGATGATCCATCATGATCTTTATCATGCGGGCCAGATATCGCTTATAAAGAAAGGCCTGTTACTGAGGCGGTTGGAGGAAAGTGATATGGATGGGTACGGAACCGATGACGAATACGGGCAGGATCTCTACTAGCTGTTGAGCGCTTTTTAAACGATGTTGATTTGTTTATGGAAAAAAATGTTAAATTTGCATTATGTTTTGGTGCTTTAATATTATTAAAGTTAAACTAAAGATTTAGATATGGCGTTGCCATATTTTTAATGGTGTGGATATATGTCGAAAAGCCTCCTGAAATTTCGGGTGGCTTTTTTGTTTCCATTATCCAAATGATCGACTATGAAATTCGGAGCAGCTGCAAATTTAGAAAGAATCGATTTTACTTTGCCGGAAGATCATCCCGATACCCGGAAGATTTTAGCTAGTGCCGGAGGCCCGCAGGCTTTCGGGCTGTATACCGGGTGCGCCAAGTGGGGGAAGGCCGACCTGAG
>MEDT01000079.1 GCA_001724175.1 Cytophagaceae bacterium SCN 52-12
ATGTCGCCCAGGCGCTCGCCTACGCGTGTAATCGCGCTCGCCCCGTTTTCCTGCCAGAACACTACCTGGTCTACTCCTTCCGTCAGCTCGGTCAGCTTATTGCGGTCGCGGGTAAAGTTGATCGTCGAATTCCACTGCCATTTCCCGCTTTTGACCGGGACGAGGCGCAGGCCTATCTCGGTACCCCAGTTCTCTACCACACCGGCATTGATCTTGGCTGCGCTGTACCCGCTCAGCTGCGATACATTGACGTCGAGTATCTGGTTCCTGTTGCGCATTTTATAGGCGGTAAAGTCCAGCTTTGCACGGTTGGAAAGAAAGGAGAAGTCAAAGCCCGCCTCATACGAAGTCGCTATTTCGGGCTTCAGCCGGGTGTTCGGGAGGCTGGTGGGATTGGTATAATAAGTGAGATCGCCCCAGGTACCTCTTGAAAGCACATTATGAATAGAATAGGGGTCGGTATCCTTACCTACCTGGGCCCATCCGGTACGCAGCTTCAGGAGGTTTACCCAACCCGGCAGGCTGACGATATCGCTCAGCATCAGGCTGGCAGACACCGACGGGTAGAAATACGACCTCAGGTCGGCCGGCAATGTGCTTGACCAGTCATTACGGGCCGTGAGATCGACATACAGCAGGTCTTTGAAGCTGGTCGAGAGCATTCCATATACGCTGTTGATGGCTTTTTTGTATACGCCTGTCTGGTAGGCAAGCCCGGCTCTTTCCACGTTGGAAGCGGTATACAGACCGGGCAAAACCAGGTTGTCTCCTCCTATCGAAGTGAGCTCTGTCGAGTGGCTCATCAGGTTTCCTCCGACAGACGGTGCCAGGTAAAAGTCTCCCAGCGTTTTCTTGTATGAAAGCAGCACTTCTGCATTGATTTCGCGGATAGCTTCGGTGGTGGCGTTGTACCCGCCCCGGGGGCGCGTCTTGCCGCCATACAGGCTCCAGGGGCTAAGCTCCTCCCGCTTTTCGTAGGAGAAAGTCTCGGAGATACGGGATGTCAGGTTGAGCTCGGGGAGAATATCCCAGTTGAGCGCTACATTTCCTATCCTCCGGTCTCTTTTGAAAGGCATACGGTGCTCCAGCGCTTCAAACCAGGGGTTGTTATAGCTTTTACTAACGTTCCGCTGCAGTTCATTCGGGATCTCCCAATAGTTTCTCAGCTCGTTGATGTCGACATGAGGCGGAAGCGTGTTGATATCGATATAAGCATACTGGTTGCTCAGCTGCGAGAAAAGATTGTCCGAAAACGAGTTGAGAATATTCAGGTTGGTGGAAACCGATACTGTTTTGGAAAGATTATACCGGCCAGCGAGATTGATCCCCACGCGGTTGAGCTCCATCCCGGGCGTATTGCCGTTCCCTTTCAGGTGGTTGAACGACACTCTGAAATTCCCTTTGTCATAGTTCCCGCCCACGCTTACGTCGCTGATCAGGCTGAAACCGTTCCGGAAAAAATTCTGACGGTTATCGGGATAGAATTTAAGCGGTTTGGCTACGCCGCCGGTATTCCACTGGGCTGCTTCTGTTCCCTCCTCCGGCCCGTACCAGTGCTGGTAGGCGGTTTCATCGAATATTCCTCTTTTACCGGTGGTAAAGCGGTTTTGCATGTCAATAAACTGGTAAGGAACGGTAGAAGTATACCCGGAGCTGAAGGACACGCCAAGCCCTTTCGTCTCCGAATGCCCGTTTTTGGTCGTGACCAGGATCACGCCGTTACCTGCCCGCGACCCGTAGAGGGCAGCCGCGCTCGGCCCTTTCAGTACCGAAATGCCGGCGATATTGCTGGGGCTGATATCCTGCAATACGTTCGGGTTCCCCGACGGAACGCCGTCTACGATAACAAGCGGATCATCGTTATTGGTCAGGGAATTGGTGCCGCGGATGTAGACATGCGTTTCGGCGTTCAGCTCCGGCGAAGAGTTATTGATCTGCAAACCCGTGATCTTTCCCTGCAAGCCGCCCAGCACATTTTCCTGCGGTACCCTGTTGAGCTCGGCAGAGCCGATCTCACCTACCGAATACCCGAGCGACCGCTTTTCCCTTTTCATTCCCAAAGCAGTTACCACTACTTCCCTGAGCGATTTATTATCTTCTTCGAGCCTGACGTTGATGATGTTCTGGCTACCGGCTGAGATCTCCTGACTGATGAAGCCGACAAACGAGAACATCAGCACAGCGTTTTTGTCGGGCACTTCGATCTCAAACCCGCCCCGGGCATCGGTAGTGGTTCCCCTGGTGCTTCCTTTCACAACGATATTGACGCCCGGCAGCGGCTCTCCTTTCTCATCGGTTACCGTACCGCTTACTTTCTCAATGATTTCGGGTATCATTTCCAGCGGACGCCCGGTGAGCGGCGCCGGGTATTCGTTCCGGGCCTTCCTGACGATAATCCTGTTCTCCTCCACCCTGTACTGAAGCGACAGGGGCTCCAGGATTTCCTGGAGGACGTCGCCCAGCTTCTTTTTCTGGGCCGTAAACGATACTGTGCGGAAAGAGCTGATAAGCTCGCGGCTGTAGATAAAGCTTACCCCGGTCATCTTCTCCAGCTTCTCCATTACCTGCTCAAGAGGCTCGTCCCTGAACATAACGGAGACGGTCCGGTTGAGCTGGTTTTGAGCCGAACCCGGTGCTGCCCAGCTGATATTGAGCAGCAGAAGGATGAGCAGGGTTTGAACGAAGGTGATTCTCATAATTCTGAGTATAACCTCACGGTTAAATAAGGCTAAGTTCATAACTTTGTTATGTTTTGTTGATAATGATGAAAGAAATCGGCAAAATGATCCCCTTTAACTTCCGCTACGGAAGCGCCTGGTTATCGGTATCAGAAAAGGGGTACGGGCGATGATGTTTGCGGCATCATCGCCTTTTCCACAGAGAGGTTAGGGGTATTTCATAGGCATTGTCGGGGGTTTAATGATTAGCTGTTGCTTATGGCGGGCATCCTGCGCCCGAGATCCGGATCACTGTTCCGTTGATCGTATAATCCGCATCTATCCCTGCACAAACCAGCTCCAGCTTCTTCAAAAACGGGACGTCTTCGAGATTGGCCGTCAGGGTGCAGTGGCGGAAACGGTCGGCATCGTAGATAATGCTGACGCCGTACATCTTTTCGAGCGTTGCGAATATTTCGGGCGCCGGTACGAATTTCAGGTTGAACGAATACGAATCAGGCAAATTGGGAAGCGGATGCTTCCCCTCCTCCGGCGCCGACTTAAGCAGCTGATCCTGATGCCTGGGCAGGATCACCTCCTCGTTCCTGGCCAGGACAATCCGCTGCTGCCTGGAAAATCCCCCGCCTGCGGAAGGCGATACGCTCACCTCTACCTTACCGCTCATGACGGTAACCTTCGAATCGTCCTCGCCTCCGAAGGAGCTGACCCGGAAGCTGGTCCCCAATACTTTCGTAGTCAGCGTAGGCGTGTGGACCAGGAAAGGGTCGGATGCGTTTTTAACGACTTCGAAAAAAGCTTCTCCATGCAGGTTGACTATACGGCGGTGCCTGGCGAAATCCGGGTGAAAGGACAGCCTGCTCTTTTCGGAGAGCAGCGCCGATGAGCCGTCGGGAAGATTGATCAGCATAGGCTGACCGGTAGTATTTTCGATGCTTTTCCATTCCTCCGGGAACAGCTCCCGGACTGCATAGCGTCCGCCCTCATCAAGAGCGTAAGTCCCCAGCTTCACAATACCCGACAGCAGGACAAGGAAGGCCACAGCTGCTGCGGCATAATACCAATACCGCCGCAGGGAACGCGGTTCAGGCTTCTCCCTGATCGCGGATTTCAAAGCCGACAGCTTCGCGGCGACGCCCTCTTCCGACCAGCTCCGGGGCGCCTCGCGGATCAGCAGCCAGGCGGATACCGCGTTGTAAAAAAGCTCCTTTTTCTCGTCGTTTGCTTCCAGCCAGTCCTTCCAGAACCGGTCCAGCTCAGGGTCGGAAGCCTTCAGCCAGTCGCTGAAGCGTTCGCACTCCAAAAAATCCTGTATTGTTTCGAAATTCATCGGTTCCGGTTACCCTGAAAAGTTAAAAGCACTTCCGCGAGCGGTCGTCAGGGGTATTACGAAAAACCGGGGGCGCTATACCCTATTACCGGAAAAAAAAGATAAAAAATTGAACAAAGCAATGAGCGGGAGCGCCCATCTGCTCCTGAGCTTGTGGAGGGCTTTCTGCAGGAAATTGGCTACCGACTGGCGGTTGACGCCCATTACTTCGGCAATTTCGGGCAGGCTGAGATTTTCGTAGTATCGCAGGTACAACGCTTCTTTTTCACGCTTTGGCAGTTCTTCCATATACTGATGCAGCTGTCTGCCCACTGCCGACAGATGTTCTTTTTCTATCCATTCTTTCTCGACCGTGTGAAAGTCCGAAAAATTAATCTGCCAGGATAGGTCATTTTCGGTGCCGTAGCGCTGCTTATGGCGGATGCAGTCTATGATCCTGTTCCGGACGGACTTCAGCAGGTAATTTTTAACGGAAGCAGTATCTCCGAGCCTGCCGCGGTTCTGCCAGAGATCGAGGAACAGATCCTGGATGCAATCCTGCACTTCGGCTTCGTCCAACCCGAATTTCATCCCGTAACGAAGCAATGAGCGGTAATGCAGATCTGCTATCCCGGCAAGGGCATCTCTGTCACCTGCGCGGAAAAGGGACCATATTTGTTGTTCTTGCTCCATTCGGTAGTGTCCGTCGCCGGGTAAACAGTCTCCGGACCGGTAAAATTACTGCGAAAACGATTCCGTAATACATGCTGCCTTTTTAATTCCCCGGGCGGGCCGGCTCCGGTAGCTATCCGGCGCGGTATAAGCGCATCCCGCCGTTTACCGGATACCCGCCTTTTACGGCTTATTCCTCAGGGAAATTATAGCCGGACCGCTTTTTCTGATGCGGAACGGGATTGGGATAGCAGCGGGCGAGCCATTCCCGGTGCGCAGCCAGAAGCTCCGACACAACTTCCGGGTGCTTTCCCGCGAGATCGTCCTGCTCGCCGGTATCTTTGGCCAGGTTATAAAGGTAGGGCTTATCCGTCCAGAACTGGTGAACCAGCTTCCAGTCGCCCTTTCTTACGGCCATGTTATGCTGTGTCTCCCAATGCAGCGGCTCCTTCCGTTCAAACGGGCGGCCGGTCAGCATCGGCAGTATGGAAACGCCGTGCATTTCGTATCCTGCCGGCGGGGCAATACCGCAAGCCTGAAGGAAGGTAGGCATCAGGTCCATCGTGATCGCGGGCTGGTCGCGTACCCTACCGGCCGGGATCTTTCCCGGCCAGCGGGCAAGAAAAGGTACCCTGATCCCGCCCTCATGGGTAGAAAATTTATGCTCTTTCAGGGGGCCGGCAGATATTTTTGCCCCTGGCAGCCCGTAAGAGGTAATCTCGGCAGAGGGCCCGTTGTCGGAGCAGAAAACCACGAGCGTGTTACCGGCGAGTCCCAGCTCGTCGAGCTGGTCCAGTATACGGCCTATACCGCAATCCATCTGCTCGACCATGGCGGCATAGATCGCAAACAATCCTTTGTCGCGGAAACGCCGCCTGTACTTATAAACCAGGTCCGCAGGCGCTTCCAGGGGATAATGAGGAGCGTTGTAGGCCACGTAGAGGAAGAAAGGCCGGTCTTTCTCCTGCCGGATAAACCCGATCGCCTTATCTGTGATCTGGTCGGTAAAGTATCCGTCTACCTTGGCGAGCGCTTCATTATGATAGGTTTCCTTTACGTTGTAGAACCCGGGCGTACCGATCAGGGAGCCCCAGAATTCATCGAACCCGTGCGTCCGGGGCCAGTTGGGCCGGTGATGACCAAGGTGCCATTTACCGGCGATCATCGATCTGTAGCCATGCGGTTTCAGGGCTTCCGGGATCGTCACCGCTTTATGATCAAGCGCAAGAACAGGTACATTTTCCCGCTGAACGTTGCTGACCAGCTCAGGTACTCCCACGCTGTGCGGATATCTCCCGGTAAGCAATGCCGCGCGCGTCGGGGAACAGATCGGAGCCGATGCATAAAAGCTGGTAAGCTTTACTCCTTCCGCAGCGAGGCGATCGAGATGGGGCGTATCAATCCCGGAACCGTCCTGCGACATGTCCGCCCAGCCCATGTCGTCGGCGAGGATCATGATAATATTGGGTAACTGCGATTGCTTTTGCCCGTAAACGCTTCCAAACGAAGCCAATAAAAAAAGGTAAAGGATCGGTTTGATTTTCAACATAGTAATATCATTTTCAACGCCCGGGCTTTCTCTGCGGCAACCGGCCGATTGTATTATTGCAGCAATTTAGTAAAACGGATCGGGATAGACGGGCGGTACCGGCCTTTTATTCAAAAAGCGGCGCTACTACCGTCTGCAGGGACGATATTTGCATAACCGCCGGCGTGACCGGTGGCAGATGCCCACCATGGCTTGCCTCCCTGAGCATGCCTCACCGGGCCGGACTCAGTCCCGCAGGGACAACACATATGGCCCGTCGTGACAGGCGCCGTCGCCGCTAAAGTCACAGCCCGGGCGGCACTCTCTGCTATCCTGATAACCGCACTCATAAGCTACAGTTAACCACAGATTTTAAACCACTCATTATAAGATCATTACTAAAAATTCCACCTGTTTTTTAAAACCGGACTAGTACTGAACGGCATAGAAAGTTGTCTATATCGCAGTAGCGATCAGGTTAAAGATCCGGTTCTAATGGTTTCACTTGCTCTGAAATGGAAAAAGAAGATAAAAATGAGCGGAATATAAGCAAGGAAAACCGTATGGTAAAAGAAAGCGGGCATACTGGCGGCAGCGGATCAATGCCCGATTCCGAGCTGCTGATCCATAAGACTTTCGAAAAAGACTACAATGCGGGGATAGAATTGCTTTTCCGGTGGTATTATGCGGCGTTGTGTAACCATGCCATCCGTTTTGTGTCTTCAAGGGAGGTAGCGGAGGACATTGTTTCGGAAGTTTTTTCTGCATTGTACCTTCAAAAACCTCTGTATGAGCAGAAGACCTCTTTCAGAGCCTGGCTGTTTACCTGCGTCAGGAACAAAGCCTTCAATTACGTCAGGCTCGAATTGCGGAGAAAGTCCCCGATCGACAGCGCCGAACGGATGGAAGCTCCCGACCAGCTGCCGGACGAGATAACGGAATATGAAGAGCTGTACCATGATATGCAAAATGCGGTCAATACGCTGCCGACCCGCAGGAGAAGCATTTATATAATGAGCAGGATGGAAGGAAAGAAGCACGAAGAAATTGCAGTCGAGCTCGGAATCTCCGTCAACACCGTGAAAGAGCATATGAGCCAGGCGCTGCGGCAGATCAGGAACGCGCTGAAGGACAAATGGTCGATGCTTGTTCCTCTTTTTTTAATCAATATCGGGTTACTATGAAGCCGGCTATAACCAAAGAAATATTATTCAGCTATTTTGCAGGAACAAGTACCGCCCTGCAGAAGAAGCTGATAGAGACATGGGTGAAGGAAGAAGACAACCGTGAGCTCTTTTTCCAATGGCTTTTCGAGTGGGAGCAAAAGAATGTCCAATATCATGTAAATGTAGATGCCGGAATAGAGCGGCACCGGAAATGGGTATTGTCCCTGAAAGATCATGATGAGCCTGCTGCTTTGGAAATTCAGAAAAAACGTCTTTCCGGGCTCCGCCGGTGGTGGATAGCCGCTTCCATAGTCGTGTTGTGCGCTTCACTGGGATGGGTAGCAAAAGAAAAAATCCTGTTCCGCGAGTTCAGCACGCAATACGGGGAAATTAAGAAAATGACGCTCAGCGACGGAAGCAAGGTGGTATTGAATGCTAACTCCACGTTGAAGGTTCCCAGGGTCAGCTTTAAAAACAGTCGCCGGGAAGTATATCTTACGGGAGAAGCGAGTTTTGAGGTTGTCCATACTAGCGACCACCGCCGTTTTCTTGTCCATGCCAACGACGGAATAGAAGTAGAAGTGCTCGGCACGATCTTTAACGTATATTCCAGATCGTCCGGAACGAAAATTGTGCTGGAGGAAGGGAAAGTCCAGCTGAATTATAAAGAAGGGAGCCGGCGCGGGTCGGTCGTCATGCAGCCCGGGGACCTCGCAACGGTCGATCCTGACGGAAGCTTCCGGATGACGCAGACGGAGCAGCCTCACCAGTATACCGCCTGGAAATACCATCGCTTTATTTTCGACGACCTTCCCTTCAGCGAGGTCGGTCAAAAGCTGGAAGAGGTCTTCGGCACCAGGATTATAATTGAGGATAAAGAGCTTGCCGCCGAGCCTGTCACAGGTTCTTTTCCCGCTCTCGATGCCGAAGAACTATTGGATGTACTGAAGGAGGCAAAGGGATTTTCCTACACCCGGAAAGGAAATGAGATCTTGATAGTGTCCGAAGAAGATGCTCCCTGAGGCCGGCTGCTTCCGGCAGGCCCGGATCAAAACTGAATATTGAACTTTTATTAACCTTTAACCCAACATGAGAACATTTTTACTATTAGCAGCGCTGAGCGCCTGTATGGCCGTCTCGCCGTTGCCGGCGCCGGGCCAGATGGTTGCAAGCGCCTCTCCTCTTCTGCAGAAAGCGGAGAAAAAAAATACCGGCGCCGATTCGGGCGCCAGGAGCCTGAAGGAAGTTTTACAGGAGTTTAAGAAACATTATGCCATAGACATCCTCTTCTTTAATTCGATGGTAGAAGGGGTGGAAATACCGGCTAAGGACATTCGTATGGAAGAAGATCCCGAGAAAAGCCTTCGCACGCTGCTTCAGAATTCCGGCCTGACCTACAAAAAGAGCAAAAACGGGGGCTATGTTATTGTTGCCAGGAAGAAGAGGGAGGATGCTGTTCCGGGACAGCGTAGTGAAAAGAGTATCAACAGGTTCCCGGAAAGTAGGGAAATCAATCTTGAGCGGCAGGTTTTGCCGGTTACAGAGCTCTTGAGACAGAAAGTAACAGACAGAACCGTGGCAGGAAGGGTTGCGGATGAAAAAGGAGAGCTGTTGCCTGGTGTAAGTATTCTGCTGAAAGGGACGCAGCAGGGGACCACAACCGATGGAGAGGGTAGATTCTCCCTGAATGTTCCCGATGAGAATGCAGTGCTGGTATTTTCGTTTGTGGGGTATGTGAGCCAGGAGGTAGCGGTAGGAAACAGGAGCCTGGTTGAGGTCTCGCTGGAAGTGGACGAGAAAAGCCTGGAAGAGATCGTTGTAGTTGGGTATGGGACACAGAAAAAGGTAAACCTGACAGGTGCAGTGGATGTTATTACGAGCGAACAGATTACGAACAGGCAACTTTCTAATGTTACCCAAATACTACAGGGGCTATCCCCCGCACTGAATTTCTCCGCCGGGGATCAGGGGTTAGGCCCCGGCGCTTCTCTGGGGGTCAACATCCGGGGAATAGGTTCCTTAAACGGTGGAAGTCCTTTAATCATAATCGATGGGTTCCCGGGGACCATAGACTATCTCAACCCAAATGACATTGAATCCATATCAATACTGAAAGACGCAGCCGCATCAGCAATTTACGGGGCACGAGCGCCGTATGGCGTGATCCTCATCACGACCAAAGGGGGCCGTAAAAATGAAATGTTTTCAGTTACCTACTCAGGAAATGTCTCTTTTAACACGCCTGACAGGTTGCCCGCTATGCTGGATTCCTATACCTATGCCAGGGTAGTGAACGAAATGGGAGATAACGGCGGAGGAAGGACATACGATAATTCAGCTATAGACCGGATTGTAGCCTATCAAAACCAGGATTGGGACTATCTTGCCCAGTTCATGCCACCAGGGGTCACTCATTTTGAAGTTATTCCAAGACCGGAGAATCCAAACCGATGGGGGAACTCGTTGTACGGAAACGCTAACTATGACTGGTACGATGAATTCTACGGACATAGCTTTAATCAGAATCACAATATTTCGCTTACCGGAGGATCGGAAAAGTCCTCGTACTTTATCTCCGGCGGCTACGTAGGGCAAAACGGAGTTGTGAACTACGGGACCGATTATTTCAAAAGATTCAATCTCACAGCGAAAATAAGCACCCAAATTACGAAATGGTGGGAGCTCAACTATGAAACGCGTTTTAGCAGGCAAGTCAGAGAACACTTTACCGGAACAGGAATAAGCGGAGACTATTCAAATTTTTTTTCGTCTGTTTTTAGTATGAATCCGACTTATAATAAATATTTCGGGTTCGGAGAATATTCGATGGATTCCAGGATCCCGATGCTAAGGAATTCGGGAAACGATAAATACTTAAACAATGAAAACTGGCAGATTCTCCGGACAAAAGTCGGCCTGTTGAAGGGCTGGAACATAAGCGGCGATTTTGCTTTCAAGTCGTTCGGGCTTGAGTCATCCAGTGCATCTCTTACTTTATACGAACCTCTGATCGACGGAAGTTTGCTGGCCAGAGGCGAAACGATTCCCAGCCAGATTGAAAAAATCCAGGGTAACGACTCCTATTGGAGCGCCAATATATTTACCTCTTATGACTTTGCATTCAGCGGCAAACATAATTTCAATATTCTCGCCGGATCACAGCTCGAAAGCGATAAGTCTAACCGGCTTAATTCGACAAGAACGAACCTGATGGTAGACAATGTCATTTCTCTCCGTACAGCCAATGGCGAGATTACCAGTTCTGAAACACTCGGTCAATGGGCTACGCTGGGATATTTCGGCAGATTCTCGTATAACTTCAACGAAAAATATCTCTTAGAGGCAAACGCAAGATATGACGGGACCTCGAGGTTTCAAATGGGAAAAAGATGGGGTTTTTTTCCATCATTTTCCGCCGGATGGAACATAGACAGGGAAGAGTTCTGGAAGAGGGTCGAACCGTATATCAGCACTTTGAAAATCAGGGGATCGTGGGGGCGGCTAGGGAATCAGCAGGTAACTCCGTATCTTGATTTACCGCTAATTCCTTTGCAGACGGGACGGCTCGACTGGATATTCTCCCATGGACAAACCCGCCCCATAGGTTATACGACAAGCCCGAATATGGTAAGCCGGAATTTAACCTGGGAAACAGCCACAACCCTGAACCTGGGCTTGAATGCGAGTTTCTTTGGTCGGAAAATGATATTGGACTTCGATTGGTTCGACCGAACCACTACCAATATGATAGGACCGGCAGAGCCCGTCCCAGGTGTACTCGGTACAACCGTACCACAGTCAAATAATGCGACACTACAGACAAGAGGTTGGGAGGCTACCGTCGGCTGGAGCCAGGTATTTCCTTCAAAAGACATGTCTTTCCTGTTAAAAGTCAATATACAGGATGCCAGATCGAAAGTACTCAGCTACCTGAATCCTTCTGGAATCGTAACCGACTGGTATACGGGGAAAAATGTAGGTGAAATATGGGGATTCACGGTAAACAAGCTCTACCAGTCGCAAGAGGAATTGGATGCTTATCTCGAAAAGACAGATTTATCGAGTATCCACAGATCCTGGAATGTGGGAGATGTCAAATATGAGGATATCAACGGAGATGGTAAAGTCGATAGAGGAGCTAATTCGCTCGACGACCACGGAGATCTGAAAATAATAGGCAACAACACCCCCAGGTTTCAGTTCGGCCTGAATGGAGGCTTTAACCTGAAGAAACTAGATTTCTCATTTTTAGTCAGGGGCACGGCAAAGCGGCATTTTGCCGTACGGGAAAATGCCAGTCAAACGATGTTCTGGGGGGTTACCCAGCTATATGCGACAGCGTTGACCGAGCAGCATCTGGACTACTTCAGAGATCGGCCGGGTGATAGAACCAGCGGCTTGTATACAGGAGATGCCAATATTAATACAGACGCGTACTGGCCAAGACCGTATATGAATGCGGCTTTAAATGCAAAAAACCGGCAAACATCTACAAGATACCTGCTCAATGCAGCATATCTCCGGCTGCAGAATGTCCAATTCGGATACAGCTTTCCGATCAAAATCTCCCAGAAGTTTAAGCTTCAAAAGACCAGGATCTATTTGTCGGGAGAAAACCTGCTTACGCTTACAAAACTGCTTAAAGGAATCGATCCGCTCGCGTTGGAAACGAATGGTCGGATAGGCATGATCTACGGCTCGGATAAAATGTATTCATTGGGATTGAATGTAACTTTTTAATTAGCATTATGCAGATAATCATGAAAGTTTTAAAACATATATTCGCTATTCTCCTTCTGAATGTGTTTGTGTCCTGCAGCGATTTCCTGGAGCGTCCGCCGCTCGACCGCATAAGAATAGATGACTACTGGAAAACCGCAAGAGATCTGGAAAGCTATATTTTTCAGTTTTATCCCGGATTTCCGGGCCATGGTACAGGCAATGTCAACGGCTACGGATACCCTGTAGACGATTCGGACGAAGTGATTCTAGGCAGTCCTTCGGAATACCTGAACGGAGTCAGGGGAATAACTCCCGGAAGATGGATAGCCGATTGGAGAGAGATAAGGTCGATCAATATCTTTTTTGATAATTATCGAAAATGCAGGGACGATTTTGCCAGCTATCGACATTTTCTGGGAGAGGCCTATTTTTTCAGGGCATGGTTTTACTTTAAGCTCCTTCAGAAGTACGGGGATATTCCTTGGATTTCAAGTGAGTTGAATATCGGGTCGGAAGAGCTTACTCAGCCCAGAACATCCAGAACAGCTGTAGTAGATTCTATGTTGGCAGACCTAGGTAATGCGACCGCTTTTCTGAATTTGCGAAGAAGCGTAGGTAACAGCCGGTTGAACAAAGAAGCTGCTCTGGCTTTTAAAGCACGGATTGCCCTCTATGAAGGCACATGGCAGAAATATCATGCCGGGACTGTGTACGGCACTGAAGGCGCGGACTATCGTAAGTACCTGCAGGTTTGTGTGGATGCCGCTGAAGAGCTCATAAACGGGAGCGACTATATTAGGGGAATTTATAATACCGGGCAACCCACCGCCGACTACTATCAGCTTTTCGGTATGGAGAATATGTCCGGTATCAACGAGATTCTGTTCTATAGGGCCTACAATGCTACCGATGGCCTTCGGAATAATGTCCAAACGCTTACTACAAATCTAACGGGTGGCAGAGGTCTGACCTGGGAGCTGGTTTCTTCCTATCTTGGGAAAGACGGAAATCCTTACGACTACCTCGGAATGACAGGCTCTTTCAAAGGTAATGAGTATCTTGATAAACTGGCTGAAGATATAGATCCCCGTTTGCACGCTACCGTATGGATGACGGGAGATCTTCGGTGGGGTAGTCCGGAATTCTATTTTGATAAACCTTCCCTGGACCAGGTCGGCATAGGCCTGAATCCCACGGGGTTTCAATTGAAAAAATGCTCCAATCCCTATGCGAGCGGATCTAATGCCGCAGGGGGAAACAGTGAAACGGGATATATATTGTTCCGCTATGGCGAAGTGCTGTTGAATTATGCCGAGGCCAGATATGAGTTGGATGGGCAGATTGCGCAGCAAGAACTTGATCTTCTGAGGGCACGCGCGGGAATGCCGGAATTTAAAGTCGTCCCCCGGTTATCTGATCCAAATCCTATTGATTACGGTTATGAGCTATCGGACGCCCTCTATGAAATAAGAAGAGAAAGGCGTGTGGAATTAGCGTTGGAAGGACATAGGACGGATGATCTGAAAAGATGGGCTGCTCATCATGTTTTTAAAAACAAAAGGCCGAAGGGCTATCCCTTTGACCGAACAGAGTTTCCCACCTACAATCCTCCACTGGATGAAAACGGGCTGATAGACTACTTTCAGCGCCTGCTGCCGAATGGATATCAGTTTAGGGAAAACAGGGATTACCTGGACCCTATACCCATTGAAGAGCTCACTTTAAATCCCGCCCTTAAACAAAACCCCGGATGGTGATTTCCTGATCGCAGCAGGGAATTGCGCCACGTAAGAACTATTTTTGATTAAACAAGAGAGAAATGAACAGACGATCTTTTATACAGCATAGCTCGCTGGCAATTGGCATGGCGAATCTTCCCCCTTTTGCAGAAGGTAGAATTAAAAAAAGTAGTGCAGACGGCAATTACTCCGCATTGCTTGTCGACAATAGAAACCTGATCAACTATCCCGTAGAAGCAGGAAAAAGAACTTCTTTAGACTGGAATTATTTCGCTATACTGCCTGACGGCGATGGTACACTCATTGAATTTCCGGATTTATCGCCAAGCCGGGGTGGCAGGTTAATTCTCAGGCTTTTAACTGCGCTTGAAATCAGGGACAAAAGAGAAATATCAGTTTCGTTGGGACGGTCCGGAAAGGTGATTTGGAAAAGTTTCCCTATATGGTATGCAAGCTGTTTTCAGATATTTGAAATAGAACTGACAGTCAATGCTGAAGAACTGAAAAGAGAAGGTATACGGCTTAAAGTAACAAAAGGCGATATCCCCATTTATTGTTATACTTTCGATAAGCAGCGTCCCGGCTCTCACCTGTATCAGGAAAATGATAGATCTGCAGTGCGTGACTCTTATTTCGATAAACTTTTTTCTTTATGGTCGGTTCAGCCATTCGGGTGGATGGAAGGATGTGTGACAGACGGGTTGTATGCTTTGGCAGCGACAGGAAAATTTCCCGCTGCCGATAAGACCTTGGAGCGACATTTAAAGCTTTTTTTTCCTGATGATAAACAATTAAAATATGAATGGTACGACTCCTCGGTAAGGGATAATATTTTTAGTAATCACGAAGGGGGGTTACCTTTTGCTGCGCTGGCGAAGAAAAACCATAGACACTCCGCTCTTGAGCTGTTTACCAAGTTCTGTGAGTCCAGGATAGAAAACGGAACTACTACTGCTAAATCTCTTACGACGGAGGGAATTTATCACCTTGCATACCCTTTAATGGCGGTAGCTGAAGCCAAAAGATACCATCTTGGTTACGATATTGCACTGATCGAGATTATTGAAAGGATCGATTTCCTGGGAGAAGAGGAAAGAATTCATCAGGGAGCGTCAAAAGACAAATCAAGAACACAATTCACAAACTGGAGCAGAGGGTATGCGTGGTTTCTTTTGGGCCTTGTTCGCTGCTTCGGAATAATTAAAAATGAAAATGCATTCAAAAACGACCGTCGTTTAAAGGTGATGCGGGAGGCTTTCGAGCACTATGCAAGCATCGCCATGAAAAATCTGAGAAATGACGGTAGTTGGGGGGCTTATTTAGATAGCCCGGATACTCCTTTTGATGCCTCCGGAACAAGCGGGATCGCTTCAGCGCTTCTATATGCGTCTCGCTTCGGCTGGAACGTAGACTTCGGTGAACAAGACAGGAAGCATGTGATAAAATGCTTGGAAAGAAGTCTGACCCCCGATGGCTTTTTAAAAGAAAATTGTCAGGTAAATCGAGGAGGGGAAGAACTACAGAGAAGTGATTTTCGCGTAATATCCCAATATGCTATGGGGTTAATGGCTCATCTCTATACATAAAAGGGATAACGAGAATGATCTGAAATTTATAATATATACTTATTAAAATGTAATCCTTCACCCGGGCGATATGTAGGAGTACCTCCCCTATACCCAAGTTTTACTAACTTGCGCCGAAGCCGGGCATTTTTTACCCCGGAAAACCCTACTAAAAAGTGAAAAGGAGGAAATTTCTGGGGAACTTATCGGCCGTCACCGGCGGCGCTTCATTACTGACAGGATTATCGGGCCACGCAAAAGTTTTAAAGCAAACACCTGTCAAAAAGGAAAAAGAACTGACAGAAATCCGGGTTACAGCACCATCTGTTGTAGGTTTGAATGAGCCTTTCTGGCTTGGTATAAGATTGCTGACAGAACCTTTCTATACCGGATGGGTCCCCATATGGCAGCGAAGCAGGGCAACCGTAAACGGTCCTTTCAACCAGTCGGCCAGGGGTATCCGCTATATGGAGAATGTGCTGCCTTCCTGGAATAATAAGGTCCGGATAGAGGGAGACGAGGGGTTTGAAGGGGCTTCAACCTATTCTTTCAAAGAGGGAAGCGGCCCTTATGAGGGAGATCGTCGCCCGGTCAGGCAGTTGGAAGGCTTTCGTTTTACCGAACCGGGCGTAAAATACGTCCGTATCACTGATCCTGTCACCGGGATAACCGGGGTAAGCAATGCCATTTACGTCGAAGAAGGAAAGCCGGAAGAACGTCTATTCTGGGGGAACCTGCATTGCCATAGCATTTTCGGGGACGGCATCCGCCTGCCTGAGGAAATCTATGCATTTGCGAGAGACGAATCTTTCCTGGACATCTTCGCGCTCACCGATCATACGGAAGCCATCACAAACGGGCAATGGACCTATTTCAGGGAGGTCACCAATGACTTTAACCAACCCGGCCGGTTTGTCACTTTCGTAGGTGGAGAGTGGACCAGCCCGAAACTGGGCCACAGGAACTTCATCTACCCCGGGAATGACGGACCCATCCTGCGCTGTACGGATCCTCAGCAAGACGATCTTGCTAAAATATACGCTATCGCCAGGAAGACGGGCGCATTGATTATTGCCAATCATACTGCAAGCTTCGGCCACACCACCAATTGGGACAACGGTCATGATCCGGAAGTAGAGCGCCTCGTAGAAGTTTATTCCATAGGTGGAATAAATGAAATGATGTATGGTATGGGAAACCTTTCCAAAAGCCGGTCCAAAGACCAGGAGGTGGCAGGCAGCCACGCGGTAGACGGTCTGAAGAGGGGGTTTCGCCTCGGCATGATCGGTTCGGGAGACGATCATGACGGCAGGCCCGGAGATGCGCTTCATCACCTCCAGGAAAAACCTGAAAGCTATCAATTCCTGCGTGGGCCGGGGTTGATGGGCGTTTGGGCCGAAGAGCTTACCCGGGAGTCAGTTTTTAAAGCGCTCTGGAACCGCCGCGTTTTCGGCACGACCAATAACAGGACTTTCCTGAAGTTTACGATCAACGGGCAGCCGATGGGTTCAGAATTCAAAACCTCTTCTTCTCTCTCCATCCGTGTAGAGGTAGCCGGCAACCTGGAAATCCAGCATATAGATCTTATTAAAGAAGGGAAAAGCGTACAGTCTGCCGAACCCGGGACACTCCACACAACCTGGAATACAGAAGGAGCGCCGCCGGATCAGCCGACCTGGTATTATGTGAGGGTTTCACTCGCGGAAGAACATATCGCGTGGTCAAGCCCCATCTGGATAAGCCCATAGATTCACCCCATCACCATCACACAATCATCCTGCTCCACCAGCGCCCCTTCTGCCAGCGCCACGGCCTTTACCGACCCTTCCTGCCCGGCCGTAACAGTACTCTCCATCTTCATTGCCTCGATCACGAAAAGGGGCGTATTGATCGCTACGCTGTCTCCGGCTTTGACCAGTATCCTGGTGATGCGTCCCTGTAACGGCGCTCCTATTTCGCCCGGCCTGCCTGCCTTGGCATTGGGCGCCTTATCTGCCTTCACCGACTTGTCGCGCACCTGCACCTGGCGGCTTTGTCCGTTCAGCTCGAAAGTCACCAGCCTCATTCCGCGCACGTCGGGCTCGGAAACGAAAAGAAGCCTGACCAGTATGTTTTTCCCTTCAGAGATGCTGATGATTATTTCCTCGTCAGGCTTTAACCCGAACAGAAAAGCGGGTGTCGGGATGATGCTTACATCCCCGTATTTTTCAACCGACGCGTAAAAATCTTCATACACTTTGGGGTACATTTTAAAGGAGAGATAATCGGTAAATCCTTCATGATGCGGGAATTTTTGCTCAAACTGCTTCCACTCCTCTTCAAAACGCACCGAGGGAAGATGCTCGTTGGGTCTGCCTTTCAGAGGCGCTTCACCTTTCAGCACAAGCGCCTGCAATGCTTCCGGAAAGCCTCCGGCCGGCTGTCCCAGCTCTCCCCTGAAATAGCCCCTCACCGACTCGGGGAAAGACAGGGAAGCGCCTTTTGCCATCACATCGGCAGCCGTAAGGTTGTTGGAAGTCATAAAAAGCGCCATGTCGCCCACCACCTTGGAAGACGGCGTCACCTTTACAATATTGCCGAAAAGCTCGTTGACCACCGTATAATTTTTTTTCAACTGTTCAAACCTGTCCCCCAGCCCCAGTGCGATGGCCTGCGGCTTCAGGTTAGAATACTGTCCGCCCGGTATTTCATTCGTATAAACTTCGGCGCTGCCGGCCTTCATGCCCGACTCGAAGGGGTAATACCACTCCCTTACGTCTTCCCAATAAGCCGAATAGGCGTTGAGCGACTCGATATTCATCGGGTTTTCACGCTCATGCCCGCGCAGCATGGCCAGCACCGAATTGAGGTTAGGCTGCGAGGTAAGGCCCGAAAGCGCGCCCAGGGCACAATCTATAATATCGACGCCGGCATCTACCGCTTTCAGGTAGGTCGCCGACTGGATCGACGCCGTGTCGTGCGTATGCAGGTGGATGGGCAATGCGACCGTTTTCCTAAGCGCGCCGACCAGGACTTCGGCCGACAGCGGCGTAAGCAGCCCGGCCATATCTTTAATGGCGATCATATGGGCTCCTTCATCCTCGAGCCGGCGGGCAAGATCAAGGTAATACTGAAGCGTATACTTATGCTCTCCGGGCGAAAGCATGTTCCCGCTGTAGCATATGCAAGCCTCTGCCAGTGCGTCGGTCCGCTCCCTTACCGCCCTGAGACTCACCTTCATGCCTTCCAGCCAGTTCAGCGAATCAAATATCCGGAAGACATCGATCCCGGTTTGCCAGGCCTGCTCCACGAATTTTTCGATAAGATTATCGGGATAAGCCGAGTAACCCACCGCGTTGGAGCCCCTGAAAAGCATCTGGAGCAGCATGTTGGGCATTGCTTCCCGGAAAGCCCTGAGACGCTTCCAGGGATTTTCATATAAAAACCGCATCGCTACATCGAAGGTAGCCCCGCCCCACACTTCCATCGAGAACAGCTCCGGGTGACTCCTGGCAAATCCTTCCGCCACCAGCAGCATGTCGCGTGTGCGCACGCGGGTGGCAAGCAGCGACTGGTGTGCATCACGGAAGGTGGTATCGGTGAACAAAACCGGCTTAAAATCGCGGATGTGCGCCACGAACCTGTCCCTGCCCATCGCCTTCAGCCTGTCCCGGCTTCCTTCCGGCCACGGCGTATAGAGATTGCGCTCGGGAATAACCGGCGTACGGAAAGGCCGGCCGTCGTTCACGCGTACTTCCGGGTTTCCGTTGACGATCACGTCCGCAAGGTAGTTGAGCACTTTGGTAGACCTGTCGCGCGGCTTATAGAGCTTAAAAAGCTCGGGGTGGCTTTCTATAAAGGATACGTCGGCCCTGCCGCTTTCAAAAACCGGGTGGCTGATCACATTCAGCAGGAAAGGGATATTGGTCTTTACCCCACGGATCCTGAACTCCGCCAAAGCTCTTTTGAGATTTTGAATAGCCCCGTTCAGTGTGCGGCTCCTTGCCGAAACCTTGACGATCATAGAATCGAAAAAGGGCGAGATCTTTGCCCCGGGATAGCTGCTTCCTTCATCGATCCTGATCCCGAAGCCGGCGGCGTTGCGGTAGGCAATGATCGTCCCGAAATCGGGCTTGAAGCTGTTGGCCGGATCCTCGGTCGTAATGCGGCATTGGATGGCAAAGCCGTTCCGCGGGATGCTGTCCTGGGCGCCGATATCGATGCAGCTGTCCGACAGCCGGCATCCCGTCGCAATGAGTATCTGCGACCTTACCAGGTCTATCCCGGTTATCTCCTCGGTGATGGTATGCTCGACCTGTATCCGCGGGTTCACTTCTATGAAATAGATATTTTGTTCCTCCCCGACCAAAAACTCTACCGTCCCGGCATTGTAATAGCCGGCTTCCCTTCCTATCCTGAGCGCATATTCATAAAGCTTATCCCTGACTTCCTGCGACAACCCGACGGAGGGCGCAATTTCAATTACCTTCTGGAAGCGACGCTGTACCGAGCAGTCTCTTTCATACAGGTGTACGAGGTTGCCGTGATGATCACCCAGGAGCTGGATCTCTATATGCTTGGGACCGGTGATGTATTTTTCCAGAAAAACAGTATCGTCGCCGAAGGCGTTCTTTGCCTCATTACGGGCATCGTAAAACGCTCTTTCAAATTCTGACCGCTCCTTTACGACACGCATGCCCCTTCCTCCCCCGCCCGCAGCCGCCTTGATCATAACGGGGAACCCGATCCGGTCGGCTTCCGAGAGGGCGAAGGCGCAGTCGTCCAGCACCGCCCGGCTGTCGGGTATCATCGGCACCCCCGCCCTGGAAGCCAGGTTTTTTGCCCTCACCTTATCGCCCAGGGCCTCCATCGATTCGGACGAAGGCCCTACAAAGATCAGGCCCTCTTCGCGGCAGCGTCTCGCCAGGGTTACATTCTCCGAAAGAAAACCGTAGCCAGGGTGTATGGCGTCTATTTTTTTATGCTTTGCAAGCAGGATGATCTCCTCGACGTCCAGGTAAGGTTTCAGCGGATCGTCGCTCCGGCCGATCTGGTAAGACTCGTCTGCCTTATACCTGTGAAGCGAATAGCGGTCTTCATAAGTATAGATGGCTACGGTTGTGATATTGAGCTCTGTGGCCGCACGCATGATGCGGATGGCGATCTCTCCGCGGTTGGCAATCAGCAACCTGTTGATCGGTCTTATATGGTCGGTATTCATTACTTATATCTGGTTAACTTCTTCTACTAATTCCCTGGATCCTATGACCAGCGGGCTGCGCTGGTGAATGCTGCTGATCGGCAGATCCAGGATAGTGTCCGTGCAATTTGTGGCTGCCCCGCCCGCCTGCTCGATCACGTACGCCAGCGGGTAGCACTCGTACAGGAGCCGGAGCTTTCCCGAAGGCGCCTGCGGGAGCGCGGGATACAGGTAGATGCCGCCTTTGATCAGGTTGCGATGGAAATCGCCGACCAGGGAACCGATATAGCGTGCGGTCATGCGGCGCTCGCGGCACTTCATGATATAGCGCTGGACCCGCTCGTCAAAATCGGCCAGGTTACCTTCGTTGCACGAGTAAACTGATCCGCCCGGCCTGATGGTCATGCCCGGGTGGGATAAAAAATATTCTCCCAGCGAAATGTCGTAAGTAAAGCCGTTTACACCTTCACCGGTAGTGTATACGAGCATGGTCGAAGAGCCGTAAAGCACATACCCCGCACATACCTGCTGCCGCCCGCCCTGCAAAAAGTCCGACTCCCCGGGCGGCGTCCCGATGGGAGTTACACGCTTGTAGATGGAAAAGATGGTTCCGATAGATACGTTTACGTCGATATTCGACGAGCCGTCAAGCGGATCCAGCGCGACCACATATTTGCCATGGTGATTTCCCGTATAGATCAGTCCCTCCTCTTCCTCCGATACTACCGCCGCTACTTCTCCCCCGTTGCGAAGCGCCCTCACAAAGCGGATATGCGCGCTGATGTCCAGGCGCTGCTGCGCTTCCCCGTGAGGATTTTCAGCGCCGTACATGCCCAGGATATTGGAAAGACCTGCACGGTTTATTTCGCGGTGGACAATTTTCGACGCCAGCGCTATGTCTCTGAGCAATTGCGAAAACTCTCCGGAAGCATTGGAAACGGCACTCTGTTTTGACTTGATAAAACGATCGAGTGTAATCCCAACCGGTGTGGCAATGGCTTCTTCTTTCAATAAGTTCATGTGAATAAAAGCTATCAGCTTTCAGCGGTCAGCTATCAGCGCTTATTTACCGGCGGTATTCTATTGCGACGGCTCGCTGTCAACCGAATAGCGGCTGACATCTGATTTCTGACTGCTGACAGCTATTTCATATAACGGCAAATGTTGGCTTTTCTTTAACAAGGCCGGGTATCCCGGAAAATTTCGAGGCATTTGCCAGGAAGCTGTCGAGCAGCTTCATCGCCTGGCGCTGGTACCCGGCCGGATCTGCCCACGCTTTCTCGCTGTGCAGTATTTCGGCGGAGATATCCCCGCAGCTTTCGGGCACCTCCACTCCGAAAACCGGGTGCGGCACGAAGCGGGCTTCGCTCAAAGAGCCGTCCAGCACTGCCTTCAGCAGCGCCCGCGTATAGGGCAGCGGGATACGGGTCCCCGTTCCGTAGGGACCGCCGATCCAGCCGGTATTGACGAGCCATACCTGGGCTCCGCCGGCGGCCAGCTTCCTGCCGAGCATCCGGGCATATACTTCCGGGGCCAACGGCAGGAATGCCTCGCCGAAACAAGACGAAAAAGTTGCTACCGGTTCGTTGATCCCTACTTCCGTTCCGGCCAGCTTGGACGTATAGCCGGCCAGGAAATAGAACATGGCCTGTTCCCGGCTGAGCCGCGCAAGCGGGGGAAGCACGCCGAAGGCGTCTGCCGTAAGGAAAAAGACATGCCGGGGAGGTGTGCTGACCTGCATCCGGCAGGCGTTCGGGATGTATTCAAGCGGGTAGGCCGTACGCGTATTCTCGGTTAGGGTAATATCGGTAAAATCCACGCGGTCAGTGCCCGGATGAAAGCGCGTATTCTCCAATACGGCGCCCGGCCTGATCGCCTTGTATATCTGCGGCTCGCGTTCCGCGCTCAGGTTTACGACTTTCGCGTAGCATCCTCCTTCCAGGTTAAAGATGCCTTCAGGGGCCCATCCGTGCTCGTCGTCGCCGATAAGCTGCCGCCCGGCGTCGGCCGACAACGTGGTTTTCCCCGTACCCGACAACCCGAAAAACAAGGCGGTATCCGGCGTTTCACCTTCAAGACCGGTGTTGGCCGAACAGTGCATCGGCAAGACGTCGTGTTCTACCGGCAGGAGAAAATTAAGCACGGTGAACATTCCTTTCTTGATTTCCCCCGCATAGCCGGTCCCGCCGACGAGAATGATCTTCCGGGTGAAGTCGATGATCGTGAAGTTCTCCTGCCGGGTGCCGTCGGCAAGGGGGTCGGCAGAAAATTCCGGGACGCAGATCACAGTCCACTCCGGGGAAAAATCAGCCAGCTCGGATCGTTCCGGCCTTATGAAAAGGTTGTAGCAGAAAAGGTTATGCCAGGCTTTAGTCGTTACCATCATGACCGGCCTGCGGTACTTCTTTTCGGCCCCGGCGTATGCATATCTTACAAATACCTGCTTGTCCTCCAGGAATTCCATCATTTTGATGCGGAGCTTCTCAAAAGCATCCGGATCGAAAGGGATATTGACGTTTCCCCAGTTCACCTTGTCCTTCGTAATGGCGTCGCGGACGATGAATTTGTCCCTGGGAGACCTGCCGGTAAACTTCCCGGTCCCGCACATCAAGGTGCCGCCGTCGGTCAGCACGCCCTCGCCTCTTGTCACGGCAAGCTCTGTCAGGCGCTCCGGCGGAAGATGTAAAAAAATCGTTTTGCAGCTCATCAGGCCATGCCCGAGCAAAGGTCCGACGGCAATCTCATCCCGGGATCTGATAATGGTGGCTGTTTGCATATCAAGATTATGAGTTAAAAGTTTGCGATGTGCAATATTGATTTTTTATTTATAAATAGTCAATAAGCGACTAAATTAATTTTAGCGAATCGTCGCTAAAATTAATTTTAAAGCTGGAGATTATAAAATTCCCTGTGAGATTTTAGTAATTTCACGGGCATTACATCGATCGCTATGATATCTGCTTCAGACCGGGTACGCCTGATTTTCGGTTTAAAATTGCGGCAGCTCCGGCAGGACAAGGGCCTGCAGATCAATGAACTGGCCGACCTTGCGGGAATTTCGCCCTCTTATCTGAATGAAATCGAGAAGGGAAAGAAGTATCCCAAATCAGAGAAGATCTTCGCGCTGGCGAAGGTCCTGGATACGCATTATGACAACCTGGTGTCGGTCTCGCTGGGAAAACGGCTGGAGCCGATCGAGGAGCTTCTGAACTCCAATATCCTCCAGGAGCTCCCGCTCGAACTTTTCGGGCTGGAAGCGGCCGACCTGCTGCGGATGCTTTCCGAAGCGCCCGTGAAGCTAGGTGCTTTCGTCAGCACCGTAATCGAGATCAGCAGGAATCACGGGCTGAACGTCGAGCAGTTTTACTTCTCCGCATTACGGTCCTTCCAGGAGCTGCACGACAACTACTTCGAGGAAATCGAGGATATCGCCGGCACGTTCATCCGCGCTTACCTGCCCGAAAACGAGGTGACCTTCCGGGAAGAATGGCTGAAAGAGCATCTCGAAAAATCGTATGATTACCGCATTATAGAATTCGACGAGATGGAAAAGCCCGAACTTACGGGCATACGGTCGGTTGTGCTGCCCGGCTCGCCCGCCATTATGCTTGTCAACAGGCACCTGGGCGCCAAGCAGCGGGCCTTTACGTTCGGCCGTGAGATCGGGTTCCGCCTGATGGAGCTTTCTCCCAGGCCCTATATATCTTCCCAGACCGAGGCCGAATCATTCGACCAGGTGCTGAACAACTTCAAGGCCTCCTATTTTGCAGGGGCGATACTGGTCCCGCGCGAGTCCCTCGTAATGGGACTGGCCGGCTTTTTTGCCCGTGCAAGCTGGAGGCCGGAGAAATTCCTGGACCTGATGAACACCTTTGATGCTACGCCCGAAATCTTCATGCACCGCATCAGCAACATCATGAGCCGGCATTTCGGTGTCCATGAAATTTTCTTTCTCCGCTTCGACAAGGAGACACACAGCCAGGTATTCAGGCTCACCAAAGAAATGCACACCGCGAAGCTCCCCTTCATACACAGCTCCGCCAACGAGCATTACTGCCGGCGCTGGGTGTCGCTCACCATCCTGGACGAGCTCGCACAATTGCAGGAAGATAAAAAATGGGACGGATCTGCGCTTTGCCAGGCACAGATCGCCGACTTCATCGACACTTCCAGCAGCTACCTGCTGATCAGCCTGGCCAAAGATTCCCCTCCCCGGGAAGGATACAACAGCAGCGTGAGCCTCGGCTTTCCCCTGAACGAGCGCGTGAAGACGCTGATCCGCTTCCTCGATGATCCCCGGCTGGTGAGGAAAGGGGTCAACCAGACCTGCGAGCGGTGCCGCCTGGAAGCCTGTCGCGAACGTTCCTTCCCTCCGGTTATCTGGCGGCGCCAGCAGCGCAACAAAACATTGAAAGAGTTGATTCCAGGCCTCCGGGAAACTTTAATTTCCTGAAAAGGTTAAACCATTAAGGTATTAAGGGCATTAAGCGATGCCTTAACTATCCTTAATTTCTCAATGGTTCAAAAAATATTATACCATTAAGGGCATTAAGCGACGCCTTAACTATCCTTAATTTCTTAATGGTTCAAAAAATATTATACCATTAAGGGCATTAAGCGCCCGTCTTAACTATCCTTAATTTCTTAATGGTTCAAAAAATATTATACCATTAAGGGCATTAAGCGACGCCTTAACTATCCTTAATTTCTCAATGGCTCAAAAAATATTATACCATTAAGGGCATTAAGCGACGTCTTAACTATCCTGGTTCGCCGTTCAGGATCCTGCTAACATTCCCCATACTCGTCCGGGCGTATTCGCGATGGATCTGCATCTCAATCCCCGCCTTGTCGAAATCTCCGGCAAGCAGCAGTTCAAGTATCAGCAAATGATGTTTCAGAACATATTCTATCCTGTTCCTGTCATATTCGATCTGCCAGATATGGAAGGTTGTAAGCATAAAGACGGCATGATACAGATCCCGTATAAAGCGGTTATGGGCCGCCTCTGTCAGCGCCATATGAAAATCCAGGTCGATCTGGCGGACTTCCGAATGATCTATCTGCTTTTGCTCCAGCAGTTTGCGATGTTTTGCGCCAAGGTCCCGCAGCTTAGTCCAGAAAGGATCGGAATCTTCCAGCCTTCGGATCGCCTGGATAGCGTAATCTTCTGAAATCCGGCGGACATCGATCATTTCGCTTATAAGGGCCGGCGAAAATTCTATGACCTCCCACTTCTGATGCGGGTGCTTCCTGATGATGCCGCTCCGGCTGATCCTGAAGAGGACCTCTCTCATGATGATCGTGCTCGTGCCTGTTTCGCGGGCAAGCTCGAGCTCCGAAAACCTGTCGCCTGGTTTCAGCTCGTAAGAAGAAAGCTTCCTGAGCACCAGCTTCTCGACCTGGTCGGATTTGGACACGCTGCTGTCTTCCTCGGAAAAATAGTCTTCCGGTACCGGCCTCCGCAGCACGATCCTGTTAACGCCATCCTGCCGTATCAGGCCTTTTTCCAGCAATATGCCGATAAGCTTCTGCACGGTGGTACGACTCACATCCAACGCCGCCGACAGGGCCGCCGACGAAGGCAGCCCGCAGGGAACTTCTTCCAGGTCCCTGAGAAAATCAAACAGCTTGTTTGAGGATTTCAAAACAAGTTTACTATGCGCTGTCACGATTGCTAAAAAATTCTGGTACGGGTATATATATGTCAATGCCTGAAATAGCCATGAGGCTTTAGGTATTA